>DAKN01000009.1 GCA_002499185.1 Candidatus Pacearchaeota archaeon UBA284
GAAATAAAATCTTTATTTTATAAGAAAGAAAAATAAAATGATTAATGAAAAAATACAAAAACAATATGTTGATGCCATCAATAAAGAAATAGAAAAATACTCTATTGAGTTGTATGGTAAAAAGTCGTGTGACTTAACTGAAAAAGAATCAAAATATCTTTTTTCTCTTTTAAGAATAGATGTTATTTTTGAAGGATCTATAATAAAATAAAATCGTTGTTTTATTAGGAGGATTATGGGAAACATTTTTGCCTTAATTTATATTGAACATGATGAATTCAATATTTTAGAAATGGGAAGTAAAGAATTTATTTTACGAAAATACAATGAAAGAATAAATCAAAGAAAAGACTTTGAAGAAAAGTATAAAGATTCATATGATAAAGAATATGGTTTTTATAATGCTCCAGAAAATGAAAATGAATGGGATGACTATTTTAAACATAAAGGAAGAAGAATAAATAAAATTGATCATTTATGTATTCAAGGATATAAAGATGGTATTATCCAATGTGTTTGTAAAGATTTTGGAATAAATAAAAATAAAAGAATTTGGTATTAGGAGTAAAATAATATGAATTTTGATGTTGAAAAAGCAAGAATCTTTGAATGTATAACAGGAAGTAGACTATACGGTACTGGCACTCCTGAATCTGATTATGATTATAGAGGTGTTTGCATTCCTCCTATGGAAATACTTTTACATCCATTTATGAATTTTGATCAAAAAGATAGTGGATTTGAAGAAGAAGATAGAGCAATTTATAGTTTGCCTAAATTCTTCAAGATTTGTGCTGATTCTAATCCTAATATCATAGAACTATTGTTTGTTCCAGAAAACAATATTATTTTATCTACTCCTATATGGGAACACATTATAGAAAATAGAAATTTATTTATTTCTAAAAAAGCAAAATTTACTTTTACGGGGTATGCATTTAGTCAATTAAACGCTATTAAGAGGCACAGACAGTGGTTTATAAATCCACCAGATAAAAAACCCCATAGAAATGATTTTGGGCTTACAGATAGTCCTAAAATTAGTTTTCAGGCTCTTGTAGACGCTAAAGCAATTAATTCATCATATTTTAAAGATGAATATGTTGAAGAAATTCAAAAAGAAAGATTATATAGAGAAGCTAAAAATAGTTGGGATCACTATCAAGAATGGATGAAAAATAGAAATCCTAAAAGAAGAGAATTAGAAGAAAAATATAAGTTTGATTGTAAACACGCTTCTCATTTATTTAGACTTCTCACTGAAGGAGAAGAACTTCTAAAAACAGGAAAAATAAATTTTCCTCTTTCTAATGCAGAAGAACTTCTGGCTATTAAAAATGGATTATACACATATGATGAGGTTATTGAAAAAGCAGAAGAATTTGAAAAGAAATTTGATATGTGGTATAATGAATCAGAATTGCAATTTGGAGCAAATATACCTGAATTAACAAAATTATATTTTAAGTGTATAGGAATATAAAACAAATGAAAGAAAATGCAATACTCATCATTGAAAAATTAAATGAATTTGGATTTGAAGGATATATGTCAGGCGGTTGTGTAAGAGATGAATATATGGGATTAACTCCTAAAGATTATGATCTTACTACTTCAGCTACTCCAGACCAAATTACGGAAGTTTTTCATGATTATCGTATTATTCCAACTGGAATTAAACACGGAACTGTTACAATTATGATTGATAATATTCCTTATGAAATTACAACTTTTAGAAAAGATGGAAAATATTCAGATGGTAGGCATCCTGATTTTGTTGAATATACCACTTCTTTATTAGATGATCTTTCTAGAAGAGATATTACTATTAATGCTATGGCTAGCAATGGATCTGAGATTATTGATCCTTATGGGGGTAGAGAAGACATTCAGAATAAGATAATTCGTTGTGTTGGAGATCCTAATGAAAGGATTGCTGAAGACGCATTAAGAATGTTAAGAATTATTAGATTTTCAACTAAATATAATTTTGAAATTGACATAAGGACGTTTAGTGCAATTCAAGAAAATTATCATTTGTTGTCTAATGTTTCAAAAGAGCGAATTAGAGATGAGTTTAATCAGATTATAATAAATGATTTTGAGGTGTTTGGATTGTATGCGCTGATTTATTCTGGATTAATGGAACAAATTTATCCTGAATTTCTAAAATTGTTTGATATAGAACAAAATAATCCTTATCATTTTTTGAATGTTGGTCATCATACACTTACGGCAATAAGAAATTCTCCTAATAAAGATTTAAGAGTAAAATTGGCTTTGTTTTTACATGATCTTGGAAAAGTAGATACAAGAACAACTGATGAAAATGGCATTGATCATTTTAAATATCATGCAAAATTCTCTGTAACAAAAGCACAAAAATTTTTAAAAGAATATAAATATGATAATAAAACCAGGGAAGATGTTCTAACCTTAATAAAATATCACGATATTGAATTTATCCCTGAAAAAAAATATGTTAAAAGAATGTTAAACAATATAGGACAAGAATTACTTGTATTATTATGTGATGTAAAAATTGGAGATATATCTGCTCAAAATCCCGATTTTTTTGATCAAAGAAAAAGTGAAGTTTTAAAATTTTTAGAAATTATTGATGAAATTATTAAAGAAGAAAGTTGTTTTCAAATTAAAGACCTTGCAGTAAATGGATATGATATGATAGAATTAGGATTACAAAGAGAAGAAATTGGGTTTGCATTGAACAAGTTATTAGAAGTTGTTATTGATGGAGTTGTTGAAAATAATAAAGAAGAATTAATAAACTACTTGACTAAAAATTTAAAAGTTGTATAATTAAATAAAATTGTTATTTTATAA
>DAKN01000062.1:0-189 GCA_002499185.1 Candidatus Pacearchaeota archaeon UBA284
AATTATCATAATTGGATTTTGCATATATTTCTTTCTCCTAAAATCAAATCAAATAGATACAACAAAATTTTCATATGCTGTAAGTCCTTGCAATTATGAAGATAAAGAAACATTCACAAATATAACGATTCTTGAAGATACAGTTTTAGTGCACCAAAAATTATCATATGTTTGCTGTGCAAACATAAC
>DAKN01000062.1:216-19060 GCA_002499185.1 Candidatus Pacearchaeota archaeon UBA284
CAATTCCCGCTAAAAATATTGGGAAAGTTCAAATTTATGGAATTTATTATCCTGAAGCCCACCCTTATGAATTGATTGGAGAATATTCAAAAGAAACCTGTAAAAACTTATGTGGTGATGGAATTTGTCAAGAAATTGTTTGCATGGCCGTCGGTTGTCCTTGTGCTGAAACAAAAGAAAGCTGTCCAGAAGATTGTAGTTAATTTAAGTATCTTTTTTTGTTCATTTGGTAAGAATCAATAAATTACTCTCAAAAAATAAATTTTTCTCACATATAAGATTTGAAAATTATAAAACTTAACATAAAGCAGGTTAAAATCCAGCTTTATCACAATTTTCTTTGTAAGGACAATAAGAGCACATCCATCTTTTTTCTTCGTTAAGTTTTGCTTCTGGTTTAGGGAGAGTATTATGTTTTAATGCAAGATGCAATTCGCGAAATCTTCTTAAAATATCCTCAACAATTTCTTGATTATAATCAAAGGGAAATGCCTTTGTCGTTAAATTATCTTTTTGAATATATAATATAAACCCACTATGGATATTTGTTGCATGCATGTATAATTGGAGTTGCATTTCGTGACTTTCATTTGCCTGTCTTGGAAGCATTTTAGTTGATTTAACTTCGATTAAGTACTGCTTTCCGGAAATCCTTAATAAAACAAGATTATCTATTCTTCCAGAAATTATAAAATCTTTTTCTTCTATTTTAATCGGCATCTCATTTTTAATCAATTCCACCTCTGGATTTTTTTCGCTTTTAATTGCCTCGCTAATAAATTCGTGTAATAAATTTCCCGCTTCAAAAATTCTCAATAATGCTGCATCAAGCTCTTTTGGATTTTTGTAAGAAAACCAAGTTTTCCTAATACATCCACCAACTTCACTGGGATAATATCTACCAATTTCTTTTGGTTTGTTTTCACGAATAAGATACTGGTCAATTATTTTGTCAAAGTCTATCATCTTTAGAATAAGAAAAAAGGATATTTAACATTATCTAAATCATTAAATCAATAGAATAAATTTTACTCAACCCAATTTATATTCTTGAATTCGTATTTTACGGCTATAAGGATTAGGTCAACCAGCCACCAAATTCCCAAACCACCCAAGGTAATTAATTTAAGAATTCCGGTAAATACTTTTCCTAGAATAAATCTATCCACACCAATCCATCCAAAAAAGATTGACATTAACAAACATAAAACCCAGTTCACATTTCTTTTTTTATTTTTAATTGGTTTTTTCATATTCTTAGATAAGAATAGCACTATTTAAAATTATATTTATTCTTCGTCTTCAACATCGATTACTCCGGCATCACTTACAAAGAAAACGCATTCATTTTCTGGCAAATTTGGAGAATCGACCATCTTTGCAACCCTTGAATTTTTCTTTCCTCGTCTTAAGTAAATCCTATATGTTGATGCATGCCCAATAATATGCCCGCCGATGGCTGTTGTAGGGTCACCAAACATTATTGCCGGGTTTGCCATAACCTGATTAGTCATATAAATGGCTATATTCTTTGATTCAGCCAATCTCATTAAACTATGAAGATGTTTGTTAATCCTTTGTTGCCTATCTGCTAATTGTCCACGTCCTACGAACTCCGCCCTAAAGTGTGCAGTAATACTGTCAATTATTAATAACCTTACGGGTTCGCCCTTATTTAATAAATCAAGAACTTTTTCAATTAATAAAATTTGATGATCGCTATTAAAAGCTCTTGCAACAAAAATATTTTTTAATGCTTGTTCTGTATCCATGCCTTTAGCTAGAGCAATTTGTTTAATTCTTTCTGGTCTGAATGTTCCTTCTGTATCAATCCAAACAGCCTTTCCATTTCCGCCATTTTGGTCCTTGGGTAATTGGACAGTAACAGCTAAGGTATGCGCTAATTGTGATTTACCACTTCCAAATGCACCGAAAGTCTCTGTAATTGCTTTTGTTTCAACACCACCACCTAGTAACTTGTCAAAACTTTTTGATCCGGTAGTAATTTTATAAACTTCCTCCCTTTTTTTTACATATTCTGTACCATCCATAAATTCAAGATTGAGCATCTTTCTCGCAGCCAAAATAGCTTTTCTTGCAACCGCTTCACTTAAATCACATAAAGATCCTAAATCATTAGGGCTCATTACAGCAACAGACATTAAATCACCGTAGCCATTGTCTTCAAGTTTTTTTGCTGTTGTTGGACCTATTCCTGGAAGATCTGTCAATTTGAAACCATCATTAGATTTTTCTTCCTTCTTCTTTTCCTTATCCTTATTTTTTTCCTTAGCCATTTTAATTTTTATTATTTTAGATATTTAAACAAATGTATACTAAAGAGCACAGTTATTTAAATTTCAATTTTTAACTCAGTTGCCATATCTTTAATAATCTCTTCTGGATTTACTTCCCTTATTTTATTTATTACCAGTTCATTTCGATCGAATAATGCATTAAATCTGACCTTTCCAGAAAGCAAATATTCTCTACCCAAAATTTCTGATTTCTTTGAAATATTGAATCCAGAATCTTTAAGCATTTCAATATCATTTTCAGTTATTCCATAAAGTTCATTTATGACTTCTCCAAATGCTATGGCTCGAACATTTTCTGTTCCATCATCTAAAACAAAATTTAATATTGCACGTTCTTTTGGGATTACTGCTTCATGTTTCGGGCATATTGCTTTCTCATGTTCAAAAGTTATTTTCATTCCACACTGAGAGCAAACATTGAAAAAAGCAGGTTGATAAATTTGAACAATTGTGGCTCTCGTAGTAATAAAAGAATTTTGCTTTAAATCTATTAAATTGCTCACTATTTCATTATTCTTGCTTTCTCTAATTATTGGATTTTCTATAATTAAATCAGATTTTTTTATTTCAGAATATGAACCAAGATGTAACTCTTTATTCAGTGTTCCCCGAATATCTCCATTGCTTATTTCTACAACATCATTTTCTCGTATTTCATTTGTTTTTATTTTTTCAATATGTTTTGTATCCCATAAGATTACCTTTATAGCTTCTGTTTCATCTGCAAGCATAAGGGTTGAAAGTTCATACTCTTTATCATTTTTTTTGAATTTTCTTATAGGATAAATTTGGATTATTTTTCCAAGAATATTTACTTTTCTTTTACCTATAGATAATTCAGAAATCTTGAAATTTTGTTGTTCTAGTTTAATATTCAATTCAGCCGCCAAAACTTGCGCAGCTCCTTCCGGTGATATTAATCCGGATAATCTTGCGCGTTTAGCAGCTATTCTTCTTTCAATATCTTCAATAGGAAGATTTGCGGAATTTGCTATTTTCTCAACCAATTTTTTATAACTCTCTTCACCCATAAATAGCCTATTTTTATACAATTTTTAAATATTGTTAAACTTCTTTATAATGGTTAAAAGGGGTTAAATTTAATCTTTTATTGCAAAATTTAAAGAGATTTTATCAAAAAAGGGTTTATTTTCTTTAACATAGAAAAATTTGTTTTTTGTTTTAAGAATTAAAATAAGATATTCTCCTTCTTTTTTTGCATCAACGTCAAAATTTTTTAGAGAAATTTCATTTAAACAAGCCCTTATTAAATTAATATCTTCTTTATTTTTACAAGATTTAGATTTTGAATATATTGTGCTAACATCTTTGCTTATATCTTCAAAATAAATATTATAACTTTCAAGATTTATTGTTTGTTGTTTTGGTAAATCAACATGATAGCTATAATTTATGAAATCGGTATTTCTTTCTAAAATAAGTTCTTGTTGCTCATAATTTATTTTTAATATATCATCTTCAATTAACACCTCAAATTTTGGAGATAATTTATATTCCGACAAAATTAAACCTTTTTTTGTTTTTTGTTCTAAATAATTTGTAGGATAACTTTCAATCAATTTCTGAAAATCAGAATTAAAATTTTCAATAAATTTTCTTTCCATCTCATTATGATTTGGTAAACAAGAATCTGTCAATATTACAGAACTACTATAAGCCAAGCAATCGTTTGGAAAAACTAAATTTATTTGATTTAGAATTTTATAAAATGCAGAATGCACCGCATATTTTTCGGATTGTTCTTCAAATCCAATAAAATTTTCTTTTATAGAATTTAATTGATAAAGATATTTAGGAGAGTCAAAATCAATAATTAGTTTGTCTTTTGCAGAATGAAAAGAAAATATTGTTGTTCCTAATATTATTAGTGTTCCAAATACTAACAAAATCCCAAATATTGTCGCTTTTTTATTTAATTTCATTTTAAATTATCTCTTCTAATTTAAATTTAGGATAAATAGATTGTATTTCTAAAATTTTATCATCTAAAATATTTTTATACATTAAATCGGTTTCAGCCAACTTAGCCATCTCTTTAATAGTTAATTTTTCTCCTTCTATTTCATAATTTAAATTTAAAATGGATTCAGATATTGAAGTCTTTTCTAATAACAATGCTTGGTTTTTTGCACGTATTTCAAAATCTTTTTTTTCAAGATTAAAAATTATTGTCGAAAAGATATAAAATGCAAAAAGTAAAAAAAGTATTGCAATCGCAGCGACGAAATCTTGAACAACACTTCCGGTTTGCGCTTTTTTATTAAGGTTATTTAATTTTATTCTTTTTATCATTTTTATTTTAAAGATTCTTATTTACTTTTGAAATTCCCACAAGTATTGTTATCTTTTTTATTTTGTTATTTTCTTCAATAAAATAATCGCTTGTAGAACAAGCAACTTTCGATTTTGTTTTATCTTTCGCTTCACACAAGTTAATAATTAATTCTTTTCCAAAAAGAAAATTTTTATCATCATAAAATATTTTTATTCCATTTTCCCCCTTATTATAAGGAAAACAATAATCCAAAGAAATTTCATTTAAATTATCAAGACCAATATTTTTTATGCAATTATAAGTTATTTTGGATAATTGTTGTGCCTCTAAGGGCCTTATATCTATTGGTTTTGAAAAATGGCTTCCAACAATAAAAACTACTCCGATTATTAATAAAAGAATCAAAAATAACCTATAAATGAATATGGTGCTATATCCTGTTTGTCCTTTCTTGTTTATTTTAAAATTTTTTTCCATGTTTTTTCTTCTGATTATCTTTGTATTGAAATTTTTGTTTTATCTCCAAATCTTTCAAAAAGTATTTTATCATTTAAGTAACAATCATAAGTATAGGGAATATCTGCTTGAGATTTTCTTACAAGAATTTCAGAACCTTTTTTATCTATTATAATATCTTTTGAATCAACATAAATTACAGAATTATTTTCTGAAGCTAAAATTAGACCACAAACCTGTTTTGCCACAGCTTGTTTTTCTATTAATTTTCCAGTATAAGCAGAATTAACAAAGAATACACACGAAAATACAATAAATAAAATTATTATTGCATCAAATAGGGTTTCCCATTCAAGACTAAAACCTCTTTTATTCATAATATATTTAAAATAAAGAGATTAATAAATTTAATCAAAAGAAAGATAAATCTAATTTAAGGAATACTTTCAATATTTCTACAAACACTATTTATTTGTTCAGGGGTTAATTCTGAAAGGATTATTTGATAGCAGCCCTCCCATTCTCCGTCGCACCTTTGCGCAACATAGGCATTACTATTCGCAGTTATTATCGCTTGTGTTGCCAATGTTCCAACAACCACAACACCGGTTACTATCCAACCAGCAACAGGAATTTTTGAAACAACTCCGATTAATTTGCTAATTCCCTTACCTCCAGCAACAAAGGCAGTGGCTCCAGCCGTTAATCCCAGTGCACCAGCATCTGCTTTTAAAACATCCCAGAAACTTTTTCCTCTTACCCCCATAAAAACAACAGTATATACTTTGTTTGTATCTATTGACGTGGTGGTTAATTGTGTTGCTAGACCTTTATCCGCTTTATCTGTAAAATATTCAAAATAAGTTATATCTTTAAGGGGGATTTTTGAAGTTACAAGATAGGGCAATAAATCTATTTTTTTGTTTTTTGATCCCTTATCAAATTCTATTGTTGAGCAAATCACACATGCCGATTGTGCACCTTCAAATCCAAAATTTCTCCAGGTTGATTCTGCAAAGGGTTGCATTTTTCCTTCGCCCATCATCCACCAACAATCATACATTGCATTTGCAAGATTTCTTTTTATGAGCTCTTCATTTTCTGTGGTTATTGTTATTTCTTCTGTTTTACATTTTAATGGAACAATCTCGGGCAATATATTTTCTCCACGCAAGTAAGCCTCATTTCTCAATGCAACAGATGTTCTGCACGCTTCTTTATCTATAGTCTCGCTAAAAGGAAATGCTTTTAAAAATAATAGAACAATTGCCGCGCTAGCTAAAAGAATAATTATAGTAATTAAAGTATATTGCACAATGGCTGCTTTTTTATTAACAATTTTCATTTTATTGTACGCAAATTGGTTTATTTAATGTATTAGAATTGAATTTATTTATATCTTCCGAGAATATCAAAAAAAGAATGTTTTTTTCGTTTGTTTTGTAAAATTGTCCAGTAACCAACCTAATTCCATCCTTTGCATCTTTCTTATTTGCAAAGAAGGGTGGTTCCTTGCTGTAATCAATCCATTTTTCAGGAGCATTATCATATTTCCACCTGGCATCATTAAAATTCAATCCATTTTTATCGATTAAAACAAGAACAATGCCAACAGATTTCTGTTCACTTAATAACACTCCTTCATTTGATTTTAATTCTATTTTTGTTGTTATACCAGAAGTTGTGAAATGCAATTTTGTCGATCTTGGAAAAGTTGCTGGATGTTCAATTAATCCTTCACATAAACAATCTGTTTGTGCTTTTTGTAAACATTTCTCTATATTGTCGTTGAATGTTTGAAAATTTATTTCACTTCCAGATCTTTCTTCTGAAGTTAACTTTTGACCGATAATTTTATTTAAAAGTTCTGTTGTACCAGGAATTATTTCTTTTGAAAAAGCATAAGCAACCCCGGATATGGTCAATAAGATTATTATGATGGCCATTATTGCTTTAACAAGAGTATTTATTTCCATTTTATCTTCCAAACCTCAAAAATTCAGTTATTTTATCAATTAATGCAAATCCACTTTTTCCGAGAACAAATAAAAAAATAATTATTATAGCTAAAACAGCTAAGCCAATTACCCACCAAGATATTTCGCTCCAAACCAAACCCCTTTTATTTTTAATCATATATTTATTTTGTTAATCGTGCTTAAATATTTTTTCTAAAAAGACAAATAACCCCTATTGGAAAGTTTTAAAAATTAGATTTAATATTAAATAAGATGAAACAAGACAAAAGAGGAGTTGAAATTAATATTTCAACAATAATAATTGTAATCTTAGCTGTACTTGTTTTAGTTATTCTAGCACTGTATTTTACCGGTGGAATGAAAACTCTGTTTAGTCAGATAACTGGAATCGGAGGTTCATATAGCGCAACAGATATAGAGAATGCACAAACAGTGTGCGCGATAAGGTGTTCTGCAAATGATGTAAACTACTTTTGCACGCATGAATTTAATATAAGAAAAGTGGATAAGAATGGACAAATTATCGGAGAAACAGAAACTTTATTTTGCTCTAGCGATGAAATAGGGGCAGAAAGACTTGCAGAATGTAAGGCAGCGGGAATAAGCAAGGCAAGTTGTACAGCGTAGTGAAACATGGAAAAAAGAGGAGTAGAATTATCCATAAACACGATTATATTAGTTATTCTTGCTGTTTTGGTTTTAGTTATTACAATAATGATTTTTACTTCTGCTGGAAAAACTTTTTTTGCAGACATAATGGAGAAACTCAAACTTGCCTTGGGATTATTAGATAGTACACAAATTACTCCTTCAAGCAATTAAAAATTAAAAAGAGTTAGCAATAAAACCAAAATGAAATTAAATAAAAAAGGAGCAGAATTTACTCTGGAACAATTTATTCAATTCGCAATAGCAGTTATTGCAATCATTGGCATAATTATTATAATTGGCAAGGTTTCTTCATGTGGAGATACGCGAGAACTGCAAGCAAAAAGTCTTTTAGATAATATGATGAAAACAATTTCTGAATTAAATGAAGACAACGCAAAATCAATGAATCTGTTTGCTCCAAAAGGATGGAAAATAATTTCATTTGATAAAAGCCATAATCAAAATGGTAATAATTTTAAACCAACAAAGTTTTTTGGGAAAAACGTATTGTGTATATGCAAGAGCGATGAATGTAAATTTTGTTCAATGACTGAATTACCCTTGAAAAATGGAGATAATTTAGTTAATATTGAAATTGATGTAAGTTATTTGATATTTTTAAAAACGAAAGATAAAATAAATTTAAATAAACAATACAATTTAGAAATAACAGAATTAACAGAAACAGAAAAACAACAAATTCTTTCTTCAAATATCGAAATTACAACAAATTTCGGAAATGAAATTTCTTTTGTAACAGATCAAACCTATTCTAAAGTTAAAGAATATTTTACAACAAAAAAAGAATGGGAAAATATTATACGAGCATTAATTCAACAGGAATCTTCTGGTAATCATAGGGCAATAAGTTATGCTGGCGCAGTTGGGTTAACACAGTTAATGCCTCAAACAGCAAAAGAAAAAGGATTAAATGTCTACGGCGACGAAGAAGGAGATTTATGCAGGTATCCTTCAGAAAGAGATGAAACAGCAAGACAAAATTATGCAAATTGTATGAAAAATATAATTATTGGAAAAACAGATTCTGAATTAATTGCATTAGATGAAAGATTTGACAAAACCAAAAATATCCTTATAGGATCTAACTATTTAGCAGATAATATCATTTATTTGAAAAGCATACATCTTGGAATAGCAGCATATTATGCCGGGCCAAGTGCAGTTGAAAAAAGCTGTTCAATTTCAAACCAAATTATGGTTTGTCAGGGCTTTGAAAAAGCAACACCAAGACCAGAACAATATGTTGAACAAATAATTTCTAAATATAATACATTAAATGCAAAAACAGCATAAAAGCACATTCAATAAACTAAAATGAAATTTATAAAAAATAAGAGAGCACAAACAGAATCAAAAACATTAATAAAAATCTTGCTTTATATTTTTGGAGCAGTAATTATTGGGGCAGCTTTATTTTATTTGATAAGAACATTCTTTTCATAATTCCTAAAAATTTATTTAATTTGTTCATTATATAACAATAATTCTTATAAGTTTGAAAATAATCTTAAATTATGGAAAATCTAATAAAAAAAGGAATAGTGCTATTAATTGCTCCATTTTTATTTGCAACACCATTGTTAGCGCAAAAAAGAACATTTTATGTATCTCAAGAAGAAATTTCAAGAACAGTAGAAGAGCAAAAAAAAGGAAGGGGATTTAATAGAGCTGATATTTATTTAAGATTTGAAATTCTAGATAAATTATCTGGAAATCCACTGAGTGGATTAGAAACCAAATTACAAAATGAAAAGGGAAATATTTCTCACGCTCAAAATTATTACGGGGATTTTTTAATTAATCCATACATTGATACAACAGATGTAAATGGAATGGCGATATTCCCAATACAAAAAGATGACTTATCTGAGGGAAAATTAAATAATGTAAATTTAAGAATAAGGGGAAATGACAATTATTTTCAGAAACAAATCCAATTTAATTTAGGAAAATTAATACATAATTTTAAAACAGATCCCCCAAACATCTTATTTGATTCGTCATTATTAAATCAGGGGGTTTCATTTCCAAGATATTTTTCTTTTGAAAATTATTTTCTTCCATTAGGTAAAGAAGAAGATAATCCATCTAATGGATTTAAACAAATAAAAGATTTTGATTTTAATTCTAGAGAATTTATAGGATATTGGAGTAGAAGTGTTTTAATTTTTCCATTAAAAATTGAAATGGATAGAATCCCAACAAGGTTAAATTTTGATAGAAACAAATAACATTTAGTTAGATTTTTATAATCTCTTTTCTTTTAATTGATAGTCTTTATTGAAATGGCAAGGAAAGAGGTGAGAGATTTAATCAGAAAGTATTCTGCAGAATTGGAAATGGAGATAAGTAACCAAGGAGATGTTAACTATTCACAAGAATATCAAAAATTTAGAGAAGAAAGCCTTGCAAATTTATCTGGATATGAAAGGGCTTGCCAAAGCATAGGTGGGGCATTTACATTAAAATTATCTCCAAAAGATGAAGAAAAATTATCAAAACAAATTTCTGGGGCGAGATTAGATATTACTCCTGGACAGGCAGCTGGATTTGGCGTCTTTGTATTATTATTATCTTTTTTTGTTTCAGTCTTGCTTTCAGTTGGCATTTATCTTTTAACAAACGAATTTCCAATTCTTTTATTGTTGATGTTAGTTTTTGTTTCAATATTTATTTATTATTATGTTAGTGGTCTTCCTGCTCGTATGGAACAAAAATGGCGTTTAAAAGCAAGCAGTCAAATGGTTCCAGCAATATTATATCTTGTAGTTTATATGAGGCACACATCAAATTTAGAAAGAGCGGTAAGATTCGCTTCAGAATATCTTCCACCACCACTATCTTTAGATTTTAAAAAAATATTTTGGAATGTACAGACTGGAAAATTTACTACAATAAAAGATAGTTTAGATAGTTATTTGGAAACCTGGAGAACGCATAGTTTGGAATTTGTTGAAGCATTTCACATGGTTGAATCTTCATTGTATGAAACAAGTGAAGAAAGAAGAATAGCAATATTAGAAAAATCTTTGGAAATTATTTTAGACGGGGTATATGAAAAAACACTACATTATACTCACGACGTTAAATCACCCATAACAAATGTTTATATGCTGGGAATAGTTCTTCCAACACTTGGTTTGGCATTATTACCATTAGCATCTACTTTATTACAAGGGGCGATAAAGTGGTATCATGTCGCATTATTATTCAATATATTTATTCCTTTTTTGGTATTTTATCTAACCAATGATATATTATCTAAAAGACCCGGGGGTTTTGGAGAAACAGAATTACTTGAAAGAAACCCAAACTACAAATATTATGCCGACAATAGCATTTATTTCGTTTGCACATTAATTGCATTACCCATTCTTCTTTTAGGTTTGCTGCCATTTATTTTACATTACTCATCACAATATTTTGGATTGCAACCAGATTATAGTTTATTTACGTTCAAAGATTTGGGCATAACTCTTTTTGGAGACAGCTTCGCAAATCAGAAAATTTTCGGATTTGAACAATCAGAAACAGGAGGATATACCGGACCCTTCGGTGTTTTTGCATTATTGTTAAGTTTATTTATTCCATTGGCAATAATGCTTTTTTTTACAATCGCTTATGATTATAAAACAAAAAGATTAATTGAAACAAGAAAAGAAACAAAAAGATTAGAGGGTGAATTTGCTGGAAGCATATTTCAACTGGGAAATAGGTTAGCAGACGGAATCCCAACAGAAATGGCATTTGGAAGAATTGCCACGGCTCTTCATGATACTCCAACAGCAGGATTTTTTTCAGTAGTTAATCTAAATATACAACAAGCAGGAATGAGTGTAGAAAATGCTATTTTTGATAAAAATCGAGGAGCAATTAATCAATATCCTTCTTCATTAGTTAAAACAAGCATGAAAATATTAATTGAATCAAGTAAAAAAGGATTGCAAGTTGCAGCTAAAGCTTTAATGTCTATAAGCAGTTATGTAAAAAACATACACCGAGTTGATGAAAGATTAAAAGATTTATTGGCGGATGTTACGAGTGAGATGAAAAGTAATATGACTTTTTTAGCCCCGCTATTAGCAGCAATAGTTGTTGGATTATCTTCTATGATTACAAGCATATTAATTAAATTACAAGATTTACTTTCATCAGGACAGCTTGCTGGAGCAGAAACAACAGGATTTAATTTACAACAAGTATTATCTTTATTTCAAGTAAGCACGATGATTCCCCCTTATTGGATGCAAGTTATTGTTGGAGTTTATTTAGTTCAAATAATTTTTATTTTAACAAAAACTCTTGTTACAATAGAATCTGGAGAGGATTTATTGGGTGAGAAAGCAGAAATATCTAAAATGCTGAAACGCGGAATAACTCTTTATATTTTTGTAGCACTTATTTCAATTATTGCATTAGCCGCTCTTGCAAACATTGCTGTGGCTGGCATTTCAATATAAAAGAAAACAAGAGAAACAAAAAATAATCAAAAACATATAAAATTAAACATTATATTTTATCTTAGAAAAGTATATAAAGCAACCTTTAATAAAATTCTCATAGATCTAAATAAAAACTTTAAAAAAAGGGTAAAATGTTAAAAATATTAAGAATAACAGAAGTTGTTGGAATGAGGGTTTTTACAGACTCTGGCGAATATCTTGGTGTTATTGAAGAAGCACACATTTCAGATAATAGAATAGATGGCTGGAGAGTAAGAGTCTCAAGAGACAGCGCTTTGTCTGCTTTCTTAAGCGGTGCAAAAGGATTGATTATACCACACCAATATGTAAAAGCATTTGGAGAGGTATTAATCATAAGCAAATCCGCTATTCCATTCACAGAACTGGCAGACGGCGAAGACTAAATTCCAAATCACGAAACTTAGGAAAGAATAAAAATCATACTTAACTATATTTTATTATATAAAATATAGAAAAAAAAGATGGTCGAAACAATATTTATGGATCCTTTTGTAATTAACGTTATCTTACCCTTTCTATTACTTTTTGTCGTATCTTTTGCAATCCTAAGAAAAACAAAAGTTCTTGGTGAAAATAAATTTGCAGATGTTATTGTAGCAATGGTTATTGCATTTCTTTTTATTGCAGTTCCGCAAGCAGTTGGTGTAACTTTAAAAATAATTCCGATAATAAGCGTATTCCTTGTAATCATCTTATGTTATTATCTTATCTTTGGATTTTTAGAAATACATAGAACATCTGGAGCATTGATAGCTCTTGGAATAATTTTCGCCTTGGCATTTATAGGAACAATTTTATGGGCAACAGGTGTTTTAGAAAAAATACTTATAAATGAAAAAATAATCGGAACAATAATTATGATTATTGTTCTTGGCGGAGCAATCGCATTAGTGTTTGCAATTGGTGGAACTAAAAAAGGCGGTTAGAATTAGTGAAATTAAAAAAATATTTAAATAGGCTTATTTTATTATATAATAAAGGAGAAAAGAGGAAATGGTAGATTATGGTTTTGCGGGCGGATTTCGTGACGTAGTTACACAAATGGCACAATATGGTGCATTTGATGTCTTATTGCCTTTAGTTTTTGTTTTTACATTAGTATTTGCAATTCTTGAAAAAATTAATATTTTTAATAACAGGGGAATAAGCTTAGTATTATCTTTAGTAATTGCATTATTTACTATTTCTAATGCATATATTTCTGGATTTTTTATTTATTTGTTTTCTAATCTGGGATTGGGAATTGCAATATTATTAGTATTAGTAATTTTATTAGGATTTGGATTAAAAGAGAATACCGGTGTTTGGAAGTGGATTTTTGGAGTTGTTGGCGGAGCATTATTTTTAGTTGTTTTAGGACGTTCAGGAGCATTCAATTTAATGTTTGGACCAGGATGGCAATTCTGGATTCAACAAAATGCCCCATGGATTATAGGCATTATTATTATAGGATTAGTAATTGCTGGGATAGCTATGATTCCTAGAAACAGTTCAACTGGAGCAGGGGGACATCCATAAATGGTATCAATAGATTTATCAGGTATTGCGACATTCATTCCGGTTTTTGGATTTTTATTAGTTTTCAGTGTAACATTCGCCCTTCTTGGAAAAACAAAATTATTTGAAGGCAATAAAATGCTTAACATTTTGATTTCATTTTCAATAGCAATAATCTTTTTAGTTTCTGCAAATGCAATTGAATATGTCAGAGTTATCACACCCTGGTTTGCAGCATTTGTAGTTAGCTTATTATTTATCGCACTAGTTGTTGGATTGTTTACGAAAGAAATAGACAAATTTTTTCCAGCGTGGTTTGCATGGATCATTGTCATTGTTTTGATAATCATTTTTGTTGCATCAGCAAGTTATGTCTTTGGAGATTTGATTTCTAAATATTTACAAGGACCAAAAGAATTCTTGTTGCAGCCAACAATTCTTGGAGTTATTATTTTATTGATTGTAAGCGTATTTAGTGCATGGCTTTTAACAAAGAAACAATAAATAAAGATTAATTCTACTCGCTCGTGCAGTAATTATCAGATAAAATCTTATTCGAAAAAACTTCCCACGAATTTTTTCTGTTACCGGAGAAATCTTGATTTCGGAGCATTAAATTATATTTTAATTATGAATAAACAAGAGGAACTAAATATGTCTTCTATTTCATTCCTTTAAACTTTTTTGCAATCTTCATCAAATCTTTTTTTTTCATTCCTTGCAAATCACCTCTTGCAAGTTTTTCTGGATCAATTCCTTGAAGTCCTTTCATTCCCTGTGCTTGTTGAATTATTAAATCTTTCATTATTTTATGTTGATTAATTAATTCTTTTATTTCAGATGCCGGAACATTGCTTCCCTTGGATATTCTCGATATTCTCGAACTGTTCATTACTTCGGGATTTTCTTTTTCTAAAGGAGTCATGCTATCAATTGCATATTTCCATCTTTTCATTTTATCTTCTTGTGCATTAAATAATTTTGAAAAATCTTTTTTTCCGCTCAATGCACTTAATCCAGGAATTAATTCAGAAAGTTTATTCAATGGCCCCATTCCCTGCATCGCTTTAATTTGATCATACATGTCACTTAAGGTAAATTTTCCTTCTTCTAATCTATCTTGCATTTTCTTTTGTTGTTTTTCTTCTATTGCAAGTTTTGCTTTTTCTAACAATAAATTTAAATCACCCATTCCTAATAATCTGGAAACAAAGGCCTCTGGATCATAACTTTCTATATCGTTTATTTTTTCACCTGTTCCAATAAATATAACTGGCGATTTTGTTTCACTGCAAGAAATTAATGCCCCTCCACCTTTTGCTGTTCCATCCAATCTTGTTAGCATTACTCCGTTTATTTTACACGCTTTTGCAAATCCTTCTGCTTGTTTTTTTGCAGCTTTTCCAATATCACCAGCAATTGTAAGAATAATTTTATCTGGCTTGACTATTTCATGAACTAATTTTATTTCATTAATTAATTCATTATTTAGAACATCACGCCCTGCACTATCTATCAACACAATATCAAATTTTAATAATTTATCTTTAAATTTTTCATATATCGCAAGGGGATTTTTTTCATCTTTATCAACAAAGACAGTTAAATTTGCTTTTTTACCCATCTGCTCTAATTGTTCTGGAGCAGCAGGTCTATGAACATCTAATCCAAGCAATGCAACCTTGTAACCTCTCTTGCTGTAATAAAAACCGATTTTGGCTGCGCTTGTTGTTTTTCCTACACCATACAAACCAACAAGCATTATTTTGAATGGTTTTTTATCCTTATTTATTTCAAGTTCATAATAATCTTTTCCAAGTATTTCTATAAGTTCTCTATATAGTAAATCAACAATTTGTTCTTTCTTTTCTAGACCACGAATATTTTCAGAAGCTTTTTTTCTTAATTTTTCAGAAATTTCTCTGGCTATTGAAATATCAACATCTGCTTCTATTAAAGACCTTTGAAGCTGTTTTATTACATCTTCAATTAATTTCTTATCAACAAAAACAGCATTAGCTATCTTATTCATTACATTCTTTAATGTTGAACCAAACTTATCTAACATTTCAAAATATCTTTTATAAATCTCTTATTATCTTTCTTATTTCTCAAGGATTTATAAAAGTTTATAAATTGTTTTATTTTATATGGGATATGGGAAAAATCGGTGGTAAAAAAATTAAATCTATTATAGTAGCTTGTTTTTTTATAATTATTTTAGTTTTAATTTCATTTAATGTTCTTGGACAAAGCAAATATGCTTATATTGAATCAACTATTATAAATCAAGATCCTTATCCAGCACAACCAGATAATTATGTTGACTTGTTATTTAAATTTGAAAATAAAGGCGGATTAATCGTAAAAGATTTTATGGTAGAAATTATTCCAGAATATCCTTTTTCTCTTGATCCCGGTTCAACAGGATTGATAGAAATCGGAAATATTGATGGACTACAAAAAGACAGAGACGCAATCTTTGCAAGATTTAGAATTAGGGTGGACAAAGAAGTTCTTGGCGGGGATTCTATGGTCAAAATGAGATATACATATAATACTGGTGGAAAATGGGATAATTATATCGAAAAAAAGTTTGAAATAAAAATAGAAGACCCAAAAACAGATTTTGATATTGCTATTCAAGATTATTCTTATAAAACAAATAGTTTAAGCATAGCTGTTTCAAACATTGGAAAAAAAGATGCAAATTCAGTAACAGTAATTTTGCCAGAACAGGAATCTATTCAAATTCTTGGTTCAAATAAAAATATTGTTGGTACAATAGATAGTTATGATTATACTATTGCTTCGTTTAAAGTTATTTCAAATAAAGATGCCCCATTGATTGTAAGAATTTCATATACTGATTCTGTTGGAGTAAGAAGAGAAATTGAAAAAGCAATTTTATTTAGTGCATCAACCTATGATCAAAAAATAATCACATCAGATATGACTGATTATAGAGCAATTATTTACATTGGTGTTGGAATAATGGGCATAGTTATTATTATCATTTTATTTAATATTCTAAGGAAAAAAAGAAGAAGACAATAAAAAATTATTAAAAATTGTAGAGTTATAATCGGGGCTAAAAGAAATGAAATTTATAGATTACTTAAAATTTGCTTTAAATAATTTAACTACAAGAGGATTAAGAAGCTGGCTTACAGTTATTGGAGTAGTTATTGGTGTTGCCGCAATCGTAGCAATTGTTTCTATAGGACAAGGAATGCAAGAAGTGATTTCTATGCAAATGGGTGCTCTTGGAAGTGATCAAGTTTATGTAACTGCTGGTTCTGCTTATACTGGTGGAATGTTTGAATCAAAAGAACCAGGTGAATTAGACGCAAGAGATTTGAAAGTCATAAAATCTGTTGAAGGAGTTATAGCTGCCGCACCAGATATTGTCGGTTTTGCAGATGTAACTTATGGTAAAAAAACATCTAATTTGTATATAATGGGTGTTGATGAAAATTGGGAAATAGTTCGTGGAGCTACAATTGGGATAGAGTCCGGGAGATTTTTAGCAAAAGGAGATAGAGGAGTAGCTGTTTTAGGTTATAAAATAGCAAAAGAATCATTTGATAAAGAAATTTATATTGGCTCTCAAATAAAAATTGAAAACAAATCTTATAATGTTATAGGAATTTTAAAAGAATTTGGTGGATTGGGTGGATCAAACGAAGATAATTCTATTTATCTTTCATTAGAAGATGCAGAACAATATGCTGGTGGTTTTGGAGTTAAGAAGTATTATGCGATTGAAATTAAAGTAGAACAAGAAAGAGCAGATGAAATTGCCGAAAAAATTAAAGAAAGACTTCTGATTTCTAGACAAGTAACAGAAGATAAGATTGATTTTTCAGTTTATACTCCGAAAATGATAACTGAAGTTGTTTTGAATATTCTTAATACAATAAACTTATTTTTATATGGAATTGCCGCAATCTCTTTGATTGTTGGTGCAGTTGGAATTGCTAATACAATGTTTACATCTGTTCTTGAAAGAACAAGACAAATAGGGATTTTAAAATCTGTAGGCATGACAAACAAAGAAGTCTTGAATCTTTTTTTAGTTGAAGCAGGACTTATTGGATTAGTTGGAGGGATTTTGGGAATTTTTGTTGGTTTTATAATCTCTGGAACAATAGGACAAATAGCTGCTTTTTTCCTCAAGGGAACAAGTATGTCTCTTATGGGGCCGGCGGGAACAACATCCATGGTTTCAATCACCCCACAACTAATTATTTTTGCATTACTTTTTTCAATTAGTATTGGAATTGTTTCAGGAATATGGCCTGCAAGAAGGGCATCTAAATTAGAACCAGTAGTAGCATTAAGGTATGAATAAAATGGAAAAAATATCAACAAAAAAAGAAGAAGCATTGCGCATTTGTAATTTAACTAAAATATATCAGATGGATGAATTGAAAGTAAAAGCAGTAGATAATATCAGTTTTTCAATCCCAAAAAATAAAGTCATTGCTATAATGGGCCCAAGCGGAAGTGGAAAATCCACTGTTTTGCATTTGATTGGGTGCTTAGATAAACCAACAAGCGGAAAAATATACCTTGATGGGGTAGATATTTCACATTTAGATGATGATAAACTTGCAAAATTAAGAAACCAAAAAATCGGATTTATTTTTCAATTTTTTAATCTTTATCCTTTATTAAATGCATTGGAAAATGTTGAACTTCCACTTATAATTTCTGGTGTCCCAGAGAAAGAAAGAACAAAAAGAGCATTAGAAATTTTAGAAATTGTGGGAATTAAAGAAAGGGCATATCATTTTCCAAATCAACTTTCTGGAGGAGAACAACAGAGAGTCGCAATTGCAAGAGCTTTAATTAACAACCCAACAATAATTTTTGCGGATGAGCCAACAGGAAATTTAGATTCAAAATCAGGGCATAAAATAATGGAATTGCTTATCGGATTAAAGAAAAAAGCAACAGTGGTTATAATTACACATGACGAAGATATAGCACATCATGCAGATAAGATAATAAGAATAAAAGACGGAAAAATTGTTTAAATTAAGATAATTATTCAAAGATACTTTCTATTATTTTTTCTTTATTAAATTTTTCTAAATCTTTATATTCCTGTCCAACACCGAGAAATAATATTGGTTT
>DAKN01000062.1:19078-32297 GCA_002499185.1 Candidatus Pacearchaeota archaeon UBA284
TTGGCTTGTTCAACAGCATCATTTCCGGTTATAGATTCTGCAACAAAAATTTTCAAATCTGGCTTGCTTACCCTGACTATTTTTTCCATTTCTCTTATCAAATCTGTTTTTGTATGCATTCTTCCAGCAGTGTCAATTAAAACAACATCTATATTGTGGCTTTTTGCATAAGCAATAGAATCAAATGCAACAGCTGCAGGATCGCTCCCATAATTTTGTTTTATTACTTTTAGATTTAGGTTATTTCCGTGCTTTTCCAATTGTTCTATTGATGCTGCTCTGAATGTATCTGCTGCTCCAAGAATAACTGAAAGATTATTGTTTTTGAGCATATTTGCTACTTTTGCAATACTTGTTGTTTTTCCAGAACCATTTATTCCTAAAAATAAGATTACAAATGGTTCTTTGATTTCATTTTTCTTTTCTTTTATTTTTTCAATTAAATCAAATGGCTGAATCATTAAATTATCTATTGCTTTTTTTAATGAATTTTCAATTTCTTCTTTAATTTTTCCTTTTTTTATTTCTTTGTTTATGGTGTCTTTTTTTAAATTTTCTTTAATATTATCTATAGCTTCAATAGCAACATTATTTTCAATCAAGATTAGTTCCAATTCGTTAAAAAATTCATCAAAATCTTCATCATTTATTTTTTGATTAGAAATAAGTTTTTTTAATTTTGAAAATAAACCCTCCGATTTTGGCTGTGTTTCTTTCTGTTCATATTCTTTTTTATCATTAGCAGTAATCGGTGTCTCTTCTTCGATTAATTCGGGTTGGGAAATTTTTTCAGTCAATTCTACAGATTTTGTTTTTTCTTCTTTTTCTTCTAGAGTTTCAACTAGTGTTTCTTTTTCCTCAGTTTCTTCCTTTTCCACTTCTTTCTCTGGTTTGTGGAAAATTTCCTTAAGCTTGTTTTTTAAAAATCCGAACATTTTTTATTTTCCTTAAATTCAAATAGCAAGAAGGATTTATAAATTAGTAAGTTTTTTTATCATTATGAAAAGAGGCAAAGTAAAATATCATATTTATCTTTTTAGGCATGGCCAGACAACATATAATGAAAAAAAGATTTTTACTGGATGGAAAGATGCAAGATTAACAAACAACGGCATCAATAGTGCTAAAATAATAGCCCAAAAATTAAAAAATAAGAAAATTGATGCAGCATTTCATACAAGATTATCAAGATCTAAAGATACTTTAAAAGAAGTTATGAAATATCATCCAGAATGTCACATTTTAATTGAAGATGATAGGATGATTGAAAGAAGTTATGGCAAATTACAGGGACAAAGTCACAAGAAATTTATAGAAGAACATGGTAAGAAACTTTTTGATATTTATCATAGGAGTTATGATACTGCCCCCCCAAAGGGAGAAAGCATAAAAATGGTTGAAAAAAGAGTAAGATCATTTATTAAAGATTTATTATTCTTTATTAAAAAAAATAAGGTTAATGTATCAATAAGCGCACATGGAAATTCTATGAGGCCATTTAGAAGATATTTTGAACAATCAAGCATAAAAGAGATGATGTCATGGGAAATACCCTATGACCACTATTTTGAGTATACTGTTTCTGTTTAATCAAATAATGGAATATATCTATTTCTTAAGAAATATCTTTAAATACCTTGACATATAAATAACAAATATGATTAATTATCAAGAGATTTATGATTTACTTAGAAAAGAGAAATATAACGAATCATTACAAGCATTGCCAAGTAATTTTTTGAAAGAAATTTCATTATATTTAAACGAGAAAAAAACAATTGTTGATAAGGATCAAAAGGGATTATTTTCAGATACTCAAAAGGTTTCCAGAAAACAATTTGAAAATGCAATTTCCATAATAAATGAATTGCTTTCAATACGCGAAAAAAAGGTTTTGAATCTTGCTTTTACGGCAGCTAAAACTGGATTAAGCAAAAAAGATACAGAAAATCTTTTAAGATACGAGAAAGAACTTTTCGAGTCAGTTATTAAAAAATTAGAAGAGAATCAAAATTCTTTAGCTCTAGCATTAGAAGGGAAAGATGAAGAGAAAGATTTAAAAAATGTATTAATCAGATTTAAACAAGAAGTCCCAAGGTTTTTCGACTTAGAAGGTAAGGAGATAGGGCCTTTTAATTCTGGAGATATTGCTAATCTTCAGAAAGAAATAGTCGATATCCTTATAAATGATGGAAAAGCTATAAAAATAGAGTAAATAGAAAATGAAAGTTCCAAAAACTATGAAAAGATATTGTCCTAAGTGTAAGAAACACACATCACATAAAGTTATAATGGTAAGTTCAGGACATCAAAGAGGAGCATTAAAGCGAGGTTCATTAATAAGAGCAAAATTGCGTGGATTGGGAAAAGGACACGGCAATTTGGGAAAATGGGGATCTAAACCAGCTGCTTCCAAATTTAAAAGAAAAACAAAAGGAACAAAGAAAACAAATATAATGTATACTTGTACAATTTGCAATAAATCAAAAAATCAAAAACAAGGCATAAGAGTTGGAAAAATTGTATTTAAAGAAGAAATAAAAAAATAAAATGGCAGTACAAAAAAGAAAATTTTTCGATGTTAGCATAGAAATATTGAATATATCTACACCGGTTTTAGCATTTAATCAAGAAGATTTGAAGGGAAAAATGCTAAGGTTAGATTTATCAAGATTTTTAAAAGGAAAAAGTACAGAGGGAAAATTCATAATCACAAAAAAAGAAGACAAATTAGTTGCAATAATGGAATCTTTTGAGATGCCTTTATCTTATATAAGAAAATTAATAGGTCATGGAACAAGTATCATAGAAGATTCTTTTGTAGTAAATTGTTCTGACGGAAAATTGAGAATTAAACTGTTTTTAATAACAAGGAAGAAAGTTCATAGGAGTGTTAAAAATTCCTTAAGAAAAACAGCAAAACAAGAAGTACTCTCGTTTGTATCCGGAAAAACAAAACAACAGATTTTTGATGCTGTTTTAGACACAATATTGCAAAAAACAATTCTTAAAAAACTTAAAAAGATATATCCTTTAGGGGTATGTGAACTGAGAGCTGTTCAAACAGTAAAAAAATAAAAGTCTAAAGACAAAACGTTTTTAAGGCTCTTTCTATCTTTTATATTATTGGTTTTGCCTCCATGGCTCAATGGTAGAGCGACTGTTTTGTAAACAGTAGGTTGAGGGTTCAATTCCCTCTGGAGGCTCTTGAAAACTCTTCGAGTTTTCTGAGCCACGAAAATTTTATAATTTTCGAAGGCTTGAAAGTTTATCAAAGGGCCCATGGTCCAGTGGTTAAGACGTCTCTTTGACGATGTATGAAACCAAAGGTTTCCTAACATGCTAGGAAATTATAAAATTTCCTGCGTCCAGAAAGCTTCGCTTTCTAGGATATCACCTTCCTTCAAATGGGGGAGATAACATCAGAATGGAGAAGGTCGCAGGTTCGACCCCTGCTGGGCCCATTTTTCTATAAATTTAAATATCTTTTATTATTCAATATTTTATGATAAAAGAGGTAAAGAGAAAAGCTATCTTAATTAATAAAAAATCTCCTGTAAGAATTCTTTTTTTGGAAGAAGACGATAAAAGAATGAAAAAAGCAATTAAAATAATTAAAAAAGAAAAGATAGCAATTCCTTTTGTTGTTAAGGGTAAAAATATAGATGAAAAAATAAAGAAATCAAAAGAAATACTAAAAAATAATCTAGCTGATGCAATAATAACTGGTGCAACTCACTCTACTCTAAAAACTGTTTATCTGGCATTTGAATTTATGAAAAAAGATGTGAAAAGAATTAGCGGAAGTTTTCTTATGGTTTCAAAGAACCAAAAAAAATCATTTTTATTTGCAGATTGTGCAATACAGCCAAATCCAAGTGCAGAACAATTAGCAGAAATAGCAAAACTATCTGCAGAAAATTTTAATTTTTTAACAGGAAAAAAACCAGTTATTGCAATGCTTTCTTATTCAACAAAAAATTCGGGAAAAGGAGAAAGCTCAGAAAATGTAAGAAATGCATGTAAAATATTAAAGCAAAAATATCCTAAATTAGTTTTTGATGGAGAAATTCAATTAGATGCGGCATTTGATAAAGATATAGCTAAAGCAAAAGGAGCAAAGCAATTAGATTATAATGTTTTTATTTTTCCTTGTTTGGATGCAGGAAATATAGGATATAAATTGACCGAAAGATTTGGAAATTATCACGCCATTGGGCCGATTTTACAAGGATTAACTAAACCAATAAATGATTTATCAAGGGGCTGTTGTGTTAAAGATATAATTGATTTAACAGCGATAACTGTTTTGCAAGTAAATAATATTAAAAAATAAAATGAATTAAAATGAAAAAAAATTGCGATACAATTCATGAAAGAATTTCAATGCAACCGTGTCCAATAGGATTAGAAGGAAAATGCTGTAAAAATTGTTTAATGGGGCCTTGCAGAGTTGTTAGTAAGGAACAGAAAGGGGTTTGTGGTGCAAGTCAAGATTTAATTGTTGCAAGAAACATTCTAAGATTTGCCACCGGGGGGGCAGCGTGTCATGTTGGACATGCTTATCATTTATTAAATTATCTTGGAAAAAAATATCCGGAAAAATATATTGAAAAGAAAACGCCAAAATATTTATTTAATTTATGGAATAACTTAGGGATTGTTCCAAGTATACATTTTGAACATTTTAAAGATATAAGTGAATCTCTCCATGCATCATCTATGGGGGTTAATGCAGATTTTGCAGATGTTTTAAAGAGAACAATGCGAATGGGGATTGTTGATGGTTATTATGGCTTATATTTAGCAACAGAATTAGAAGATGAGAAATACGGAAAACCCGAGATAAAAAAAGGAATTCTTGATTTAGGCGTAATAAAAGAAGACAAAATAAATATTGCTGTACATGGACATGAGCCCATGCTTGCTATAGCTATTGTAAATGAAATAAAGAAAAAAGAAAATTCAGACATTAATCTTATTGGTGTATGTTGCACCGGAGCATCATTATTAAATAGATATGGAATTCCGATGGCTGCTCATTTTATTTTGCAGGAAGATGTCATTTCTTCAGGAGCAATTGAGGCAATGGTTGTGGATGTTCAATGCATAATGCCATCTCTTTCTAGTTTGTGCGAATGTTACCATACAAAACTTATAACAACCAATAAATTATGTAGAATGCCAAATGCAATTCATCTTCCTTTTAGAACAGAAAAAGAAGCTAAAGAAAATGCTAAAAAAATAATAAAAATCGCAAGAGACAACTACAAAAAAAGAAAAAAAATTGAAATAAAACAAATAAAAAAAGAAGTAGTTGTTGGTTTTTCAGAACACAATCTTCCAATAAAAGAAATCGCTCAGAAAATAAAAAATAAGAAAATAAAAGGAATTATTGGAGTTGTTGGTTGTGCTAATCCAAGAGTAACAGAAGATTGGATAAGTATTTACAAAAAATTAAGCAAAGATTATCTTATTTTAATGACCGGATGTATGGCATTTAAATTTGGTGAAGCTGGATTGCTTGACGGAAAAAATTTCTTTCATCTTGGTTCGTGTGTTAATAATTCAAGAATAGCAGAGGTTTTTAGAAAAATATCCGAAATTTCAAAAAAAAGAATCACAGATATGCCATTTATTGTTTCCTGTCCAATGCCCATAACAGAAAAAGCAATTGCAATAGGCTTTTTCTTTGCCAGTCTTGGGGTAGATGTTCATTTTGGATATCCTTTTATGATTTCAGGTGATACAACAATAGCTAATTTTTTAGAAAATGTCTTAAAAGAAAAATTTGAAAGCAGAATTTTTCTTGAAACAAATCCGGATATTTTTTATAAAAAAATAAAAAAATAAAATTAAATATAAAATATCTAAAAATAAAAAAATAAAATGAAATTTCTCGTATTTAATGTTGGTTCAGAAACAATCAAATATGCTATTTATGAAAATGAAAAAAATATAATGAAAAAGATAATTTATTCTAAAAAAATAGAAATTATAAAAGAGATTCTAAAAAAAATTAAGCCGGATTATATTATTCATAGGGTAGTTCATGGTGGAGAAATAGAAAAGGAATGTTTCACTGATAAAAAAATAATTTCTGAAATTGAAAATTTTTCTAAATTTGCACCATTGCATAATCCAAGACAGATAGAAACAATAAAAATCTGTCAAAAATATAATAATTGTAAGAATATTGCTGTTTTTGATACATCTTTTTTCTCAGCAATTCCAGAAAAAGCAAAAATTTATCCAATACCTTTAGAAATTTCAAAAAAATTTAAAATAAAAAGATATGGTTTTCACGGATTAAGCCATGAAAGCACAGCAATAAAATTTCCAGATAAAAATATTATTTCATGCCATCTTGGCTCTGGATGCAGTATTTGTGCAATCAAAAAAGGAAAAGCTATTGATATTAGCATGGGATTAACTCCATTAGAAGGAACAATGATGGTTACAAGGGCAGGAAGTATTGATCCTGGAATCATCTTAATACTTATAAAAAAACTTGGATTGAAAAGAACAGAAGAAATTTTAAATTATAAATCTGGTTTTTATGGTCTTACAGGAATTGAAGATTTAAGAAAAATTAACAATAAAAAAGAAGAACCAAAAAATAAATTAGCTATAGATATTTTTTGTTATAATGTAGCAAAGCAAATTTGCGCTTATCAAGCACCCTTGGGAAAAATAGATATTGTTTCTTTTAGTGGAGGGATAGGAGAATCTAATGAATTCATAAGAGATAAAATTTGTTCATATTTGCCTTTTAATTTTAAAAAAGAAATAATAAAAACAGATGAAGAAAAGTTAATGCTTGAAAAGGCAAAAAAACTAATAAAAAATAAGAAATCTTAAAAAATACAAAATATCTAAAATAAATAGGTTTAAAATACATATTCTCTTAATCAAGAGATAATAAAATGGCAAAACAAAAAAAAGAGGATAACGAAAAGCTTTATGCTTTTTTATGTTATCTTATTTCGATAATCGGAGTTGTCATTGTCCTTGCAACAAAAAAAGAAAGAGGAAAGCTTTCTATTTATCATGCACAGCAAGGAATGGTTTTGTTCATTGCATGGATAATAACCGCAATCATATGGGGCGCATTATCTTGGATTCCATTGATTGGATGGATTATTGGATATATCTTATGGTTGGGAGTTTTAGTCCTGGCAATAATAGGTATAATCAATTCCCTAAATGGAACAATGAAACCATTGCCAATAATCGGGCACTTTGGAGAAAAATTCCACTTTTAAGTTAGTTTTTTTCTTTTTCTTTTTCTTTTTTTATTCGCTTTTACTAATTTCTTTGATTTTTTTCTCTTTTATGTAACCACTATTTAATTACACATAATCAAAAGATTTATAAAGAGATTTCTTTTTTTGATAAATACCTTAAATTGATATTTAGATTATAAAAATGGTTAATGATTCGAAGATGTTGTATTGTTTGGTTTTATTTAGTACATGTTTAGGCCTATCCAATCTTTTTGGATCTTGCGAAGTTCAAAAAAAATATGAAAGATTGGACAAAAAATTTACAGCAACAGCAGAAAGTTTAAAGGTTTATAAGGCAACTCTTCAAAATCAAGGATTTTATATTCCCTTAAGAAAAGATGTTAATCAATTAAAAGAATATACTGAGGGGTTTTTTGAAGGTTCTGAAGAAAATTTTAAAGATTTCTCAGAAGATTTAGATAATTTAAGACAAAGAGTTGAATCTCTTGAGAAAAGGGCAGCTAAAAAGTAGGCCTATTACTCGTCTTTTTTCTGAATTAATCAATAATATTTATATAGGCAGAAAACCCTAACTTATTGTCAGTATTTATTGGTAAAATTTAGATGAAAAGAGGGAATTATGTTAAATAGAAAAGCCCAGGTTACAATATTTATAATTATAGCAATTTTAATCGTGGCATTAAGCATATCTGTTTACATTTTTTACCCAAAAATTTTTCCAATAGAAAAAAGCAGAGCAAATATTGCAGAAGAATATTTCTTACAATGCATAAGAGAAAAGACTCTTGAAGGGCAGAAAATAATGGCTTTTCACGGAGGATATCTTGATTTGCCGGAATTTGAAGCAGGAAGCACCTATATGCCTTTTTCAAATCAATTCAGTTTTCTTGGCAGTAATATCCCATATTGGTTTTATGTTTCTGGAAATAATCTTCAAAAAATGCAAAAGCCCTCAAAACAATTAATGGAAGAACAATTGTCCAAATATGTGGATAGTAGATTATCTGAATGCGATTTCTCAATTTTTGAATTTCAGGGATTTAATTTTAGTTATGCTACAGAAAGAAGTGTTGAAGTTTCAATACAAAAACAATATATTGAAACAACAGTTAATTGGCCAATAAGAATAGATGTTGATGATAAAACAATATTAATCAACCAACATATAACCAGAACAGAAACAAAATTTGGACAATTATATGATGAGGCTAGCATATTATTTGATTCTGAAATAAATGAAATGTTTTTGGAAAATTATTCATTAGATGTTCTAAGATTGAATGCACCTGTTTCAGGATTTGAAATTTCATGTGTTCCAAAAACTTGGAATAAATTAGAATTAAAAAATGATTTGCAACAAGCATTACAAGATAATTTAGCTACTTTGAAAATCCAGGGAAATAGTTATTCTTTATTAAATGAAGATAGAAAATATTTTGTATATAATCCCGGCAAAAGCATTTTAAGTCAAGTTAATTTTGTATATTTACCAGAATCTCCAATGAGGTTTGAAATATATCCAAGTGAAAATAATTTATTAAGAGCAGACCCTATCGGAAATCAACAAGGAATAAATTTAGCTGGATTTTGTTATGTTCCTTATCATTTTGTCTATGATATATCTTTCCCTGTTATGGTGCAGCTATATAGCAATGAAGAGCTTTTCCAATTTCCAATAACGGTCATTATTGATAAAACAAATCCAAGAAATAGTCTGCTTGTAGAGAACATAATTCAAACACCCAATCTTTGTAGTAATGAATATAGAATTCAAGATGCAACTATTTATACTTTTGATCAGAGTAATAATCCCATAAATGCAAACATTTACTATAAATGTCTTGATAAGGTGTGCGATTTAGGAGAAACAGCAAGAGAAGGAAATTATATGCAATTGCAGACAAAAATCCCCGTATGTTATAACGGGCAAATAATTGCAACAAGTGAAGGATACAAAGATTATAATTTTATAGTTTCATCAAATGAACCATTTACAGCAAACTTGTTTCTTGATAAATTATATTCTCTTGACTTGGATTTGAATTTGAATGCAGATGAAAAAGCAATCATTTCATTCAATTCCCCAGACTATTCTTATAGTTCCTTATATCCCGATGATAAAAAGATAAATCTCAGCAGAGGAAATTATGAGGTTTCTGTTTTTGTTTTCAAGGATTCACAAATCACCCTTAGAAGTCAACAACAAGAGCAATGCATAGAAGTTCCTGTTGGAGGAATTGGCGGGATATTTGGATTAACAAGAGAAGAATGTTTTATTGTTGATATGCCTGAACAAACAATAACTTCTGTTATAATTGGTGGAGGAACAAAAGAAATATCATTCTATGAATCAGATTTAAAAACAATAAACAAAATAACAATCTCTTTTTCAAGATTTTCAACCCCAACAACCATTGATGAATTAAGCAATATTATGACTGCTATTTCATCAGCAGAACTTACAATCACAAAATCATAAAATGAAAAATAAGATAGGAAAAATAATTTTGATATTTTATCTGGCTTTAGCTATAATTATTGCATCTAATAATATTTTAGGACAAGCAACATCTGCCAACCCATATGGAGCGGGAAATGTTCCAGGAGAAGCAGGAATTATTCCATTGCAAATAAGTCAGCAGGAATTACAATATCTTTATCCAAATTATGGCAGTGATCCAACAACAACCATGCCTTGGCTCGATGATTATTGTAATAAAACAGGAATGGATTTTCTCGTTCAAGTCCCATTGGATTCTTGCTCGCCAGCAGTAATTAGGAGCGATTTACTTGAAGAACAAAATGTTCAGGTATTGTGTAAATTAACAGGAATAAAGATAAACCCCTTATTAGATGTTACAAGAATTAAAGAGATTCAGTTAGCAGAAGCAATTCGTTCTGAAGAAATAATTGGAATAACATATTATCCTCCAAGAACTGCATTAAGTTATTATTCTTATCAACAAGGACAAGCCACACAAACGACAAGCGAGGGAAAAATTCTCGGACTTGCAGAAATGAATAATCTTGGATATGTTTTAATTTTGATAAGGCAACAGCCATCAGAGGCAAAAATGCCTTCTAGTATAATTTCTAATTTAACATTAAAAATAACTTACGACACCTCAAGAACATATGGAACCGAAGAAAATCAATTTATTCTTCCAATATTGAATCAAAATGAATGGATGAGCGATTATAATGAATATAGTTTTTGGCGTGGAAAGGGTTATATTCGATTAATTGAATTGACTGAAAATAAAGCTAAACTTGCTATTTATACAAATCCACAATCTTCTCCAATAAAAACAATAGAATTAACAGAAGGACAAACATACGGCGATGAAATCCGGCTTCCGGGATTTTATTGCCAGGCAGGATTAAAACCAAAATTAGAGAAAATAACCACGCCCCAGAATAGAGTTTTAGTTTATATTGATGGTGTAGAGCAATTAGCAGAACAAGGAGATGTTCTAGGAAATTCTGGATGTAGAATTTCAGACATTAGTCCTTCTGAATACGGATATGGTGGTGAAGTAAGAATTTTTTGCAGTGGCAATAAAGAAATTATATTAAAAATTTCAGATTCACAAGCTGAACTTAAAATTGGCGGAGAAATAGGAACAAAAAAAGTTCTTTCAGGAGACAAATTAACTATTCAAAAACAAGGTTCAACACAAGCATCAGATATTGAGGAATGGTATGTCGGTTATATTGGCAGAGAATATCTTCAAATTTTAACTTCTGCAGGACAAACTACAACCACAACAGTACAGGGAATAGACAATGTTACAATACTTTATAATTGGACTAATAAAAAAGATACATCTTCTGTGAAAAAAATAAACAAAGTAATACAGGATTATATGGAAAGATTACACAGCCAAGGTAGTTATAGAATTGGCGAGGCAGAAATCGCTAAAGAAATAACAACGAAAATATCGAGTTTAGAAGGAGTAATAAAAACAGCAGATATAAAAGTAATTTATGGGAGCCAAATAACATCAACTTCAAATACAATAAATGGAAAAAAAATTACTCTTGTTGGAGTAACTGGCCCGATTCAAGCAGTATATCAAAAAGAAACAGAACAACTTTATTCTGAAGCAATTAATTATTATAAAGATATTGCAGGCAAGTATACTGATTTAGATTCTAAAGAAGGCACCAAATATGGGATTATTGCATTAAGAGAGGCAGCAAAACTCGCAAAGGACTTTCATAAAAATATAGATGCTATAGATTTATTGAATTTAATAGAATCAAAATATGCTAATTCAAAAGATTCAGATATTTTAAAGGAAATAGAAGAGATTAAAAAAGAAATTTTAACAGACTTGCAAATTTCAGGAGAAAATAGAGCAACAGCATTAACAACTTCTGGAGAGCACAGTTTTGAATTAAAAAAATTCTCCAAACCCGGAATAGAAGATTTGTCTGCAAGTTTAAGGGTAAATGATGTTGTTATGACTGGATATGTTCTTGGGGATAAAATAGGAAATGAAGGTTTATGGGAAATAAAAAGCATTACAGAAAATTCAGTCACTGTTGTGAATATTACAGATATAACTAAGACACAAGTAATATCAAAAGATCAGGGATTTATCTATTTGCAACAAAATACAGGAGCTCCGATAAAGATAAGTTTTGTTTCCACAATTGTCAAAAAAGAAGTTAAAATAACAATTCTTCCTTTTAATAAAGAAAGAGTAACATATTCTAATTTTACATTGCAAGTAGGAATAGAAAAACGTGCAATAAAATTAAGCACAGATAAAACAAAAGAATTAATTTCTAAACTTGACAGTACGATAAAACAAATTGATTCAATAAATTCAAAACTTGAAAAATTAACAACAACCTGGAAAAAAGCATGTTTGGTTGGTGCTACTGCATTATGGGTTAAGAATTTTGCAAAGAGTATAACTGGAGAAGGATATGCAAGGAGATTAGCCTCAGAACAATGGGTGATAAAATGCTCGGATGGCAAATTTAGAGATGATGTTAGAAAACAAAAAGGTATTGATTATGAATTAAGTTTTGAGAGATGCATGCAATTAAAAGAAAAAGAAATAAACTCAGATGTTGGATTAATGGATTCTGCGTTAAAAAATACAAATAATTTGATTAGTTCAATTAAATCAGAAAAAAACGTCTTGAAAAAATCAGGATTATTTGGAATGACTTCAACCATTGACGAAGTGGAATTTTTCAAAGCAGCACAAAATAAATTAAAATCCAATTCCGAAATAATTACTTTAGTATTTAAAAGTAAAAATAAAGAAAATCAAGATGTAAGTGAAACTACAAGGGATTTTGCAGAAAATCTTCCAGATTATCAAAAATATTCTTTGATAACGAGTTCACAATTTAAAGATTATATTTTGGATTTTTATTTAAAAATAGAATGCAATAAAAACAAACCAACAGAGTCATTAATTTGCACAGAAAAAAAAGACCAAAGCATATATGCAAAATTAAATGATTTAAGAATTAGAAATGCAGATAAAAAATTGATAGATGAAACTAAAAACGATGCTCTTGAAAATGGATTAGGGATAAGATTTGTTCCAAGTTATTCTGCAAAAAATCAATTAGAAATAACTGCACAAACATCAACATTAAGTTTGACTTCAGCAACTAATTTTGGATTAACATCCCCGGCAGATTATTCCAGCAAGGAAGCAACAATTGCCGCTTACACTGATGAGATAGGGGGAACAAAGACATATCTTTTGATATTAGAAATTCAAGGAATTACAGATGCAAGCCAGAAAAGGTATAATGTCAAAGAAATTTATCTTTTAGATGGGAAAAAAATTTCNNAGAAATAATCAAATGTCTGCAAAAGATGCTAAAATAAGATTTTGGGATACAGGAGCATATGCTGGTTTAGTCTCATTTATGCCAATTGATAAAACATCAGGATATTATTTTGCCACAAAAGGACCAAGCATTTTTGAAACAACAAA
>DAKN01000085.1 GCA_002499185.1 Candidatus Pacearchaeota archaeon UBA284
TTGCCCGCCCCATCTTGAAGGGACATTCATGTTGAACACAAATGCCTGAATACATTGTTTTACTTCATCATAACTTAGATTATCTGATTTTACAAAAGGAGCTAAGTATGTATCAAAACTGCTGAATGCTTGTGCTCCTGCCCACTCATTTTGTAATGTCCCTACAAAATTAATCATCATCCAAATTAGTGAATTTAGATGTTTTGGCGGAATAGAATCCATTTTTCCTGGAATTCCATTGAATCCTTCTAATAATATTTGTTTTAAACTCCAACCAGCACAATATCCCATTATACCCATGCTTAAATCATGTATATGGAAATCTCCGTTGCTATGTGCTTGCGAAATTTCAGGAGGATAAATTTTATTTAAGACATAGTGTGCAATTAAGGTTCCAGAAAGATGCATTAATAATCCTGATGAAGAATAACTTATGTTGCTATTTTCTTTAACTCTCCAATCATCTTGTAATAAATAAGTATCCATTACCTTATTTACATCAAGAAACAAAGATCTTGTTTTTCTTATTTCTTCCCTTTGTTTTCTGTAAAGAATATAAGATTTAGCGGCATTTTCTTTATCTTGTTTTATTAATATTCTTTCAACAATATCTTGTATTTCTTCAACATTTAATATTCTTGGATTTATTTTTACTTCTTCAATTAATCTATCAACCACAAGTTCGGTTAGAATATTAGTATCTTGTTCATTGTCCTCTCCAACAGCTTTTTCTGCTTTAAGAATTGCATCAAATATTTTCTGCTTATCAAATTGCACAATTGTGCCATCTCTCTTTTTTATTTTTTCTATTAATGCAATAACCATTTTTCCTCCTTTAAATCCAATAATAATTTTTAAATTTTTTATTTATTATTTATTTTAGTATTAAATGGGTTTATTAAATTTGTTATATTTGTTTTATTACTTTTTTGAATTCACCCACGTCCTTAAAATCATTATAAACTGATGCAAACCGAATATATGCTATCTTGTCTTTTCTTTTTAACATCTTAATAACTAATTCTCCAATTTCTTTGCTTGGAATCTCTTTCTTGTTTTTTTCGCGTAATTTATTTTCTATTTCTTCAACAAGATTATTTATTTCTTCAAGACTAACTGGTCTTTTTTCAAAAGCTTTTATTAATCCAGTTTTTAATTTTTCTTTGTTGAAGGGTTCTCTTCTCTTGTCTTTTTTTATTATAATCAGATCTTTATTTTCTATTTTTTCATAAGTAGTAAATCTTTTTTTACATTTCAAGCATTCTCTTCTTCGCCTCGTTATACTCTCTTTGTCTCTTTTATCGACAACTTTTGTATCGCTTTTACAGTGTGGGCATCTCATTTTATTAGATTTTTATTAAAACACAAGATATTGTGTTTTCTCTTTTTTAAAATTACTAAGGGTTGTAGATTTTACATAAATGGTAGTTTATAAACTTTTTTATGATAAACCGAAAAAATAATTTTTTAAATTTTTACAATAAAGATTTATAAATGCAGTTAATCGGCACCAATTCCTTAAAAATTTCATTAGGTTTTTATATGCTATTTTATTTAAAATTAGGGGAATATACAGAAAAAGAGGACATATAAATGGAAATTCCAATAATTGGCTCTGCAATTTTAAATCTTGAAGCAATCCTTGGAGAAACCAGAGAATTAATTATTTTAAATCCATCAATTCTCGTTAGTATTTCTTTAATAGTCATTATGGCTGCATTATTTGCTTTTTTTTCAAAATTATTAAAACAAGAATTAATCCTGGCTTATATCGTTGCTGGAATAGTTTTGGGCCCTTTGCTTTTTGGATTAATAAAAGATCAAAGACTAATCACCGGATTTGCAGAAATAGGAATAACTCTTCTGCTTTTTACAGCAGGTATTGAAATTAGTTTGAAAAAACTAAAAGAAACAATGAATACATCTATTCTTGTTGGATTTTTACAAGTCTTTTTTGTTACATTAGCCTCATTTTTTGTTTTAATTGCTTTTAAATTTTCAATAGTAGAAGCAATATGGCTCGGCATTGCGATATCTTTTAGTTCTACAGTAGTCATCACAAAAATTCTCTCTGATAAAAACGAATTAAATACTATTCACGGGAGATTTATTATTGGAATAATGCTGGCTCAGGATGTTCTTGCAATCATTGCTCTTGCAATATTAACAAAAAATCTTACCTGGATTTTTATTTTAATTTCATTCCTAAAACTCTCTGCGATGGTGCTTTTGGCGATTATTTTATCTTTTTTTCTTAAACCCATTATAAAAAAAGCATCTAGTTCAATAGAACTCTTATTTATGATCTCTTTAGCATTTCTTTTCTTGTTTGTACTTTTTGCATATTTCTTAAATTTATCAATAGCTATTGGAGCATTCATAGCTGGAGTAGCTCTTGCTAATACACCATATAAATTAGAAATTTCAACAAGAATCAAACCCTTAAGAGATTTTTTCTCTGTATTATTCTTTGTATCCATTGGTTTGCTTTTGACAAATATTTCATTAGACATAATCTTCCCAATGATTGCTTTGTTATTCGTACTGATTATAATTGAGCCATTCGTTACAGCATTATTTTTGAGAATAAAGGGATATGAAACAAAAACCTCTTTGCAAATAGGATTTTCTTTTGCACAACTAAGCGAATTTACGCTGGTTTTAACTCTTGCAGCATTAAGTTTGGGAATTATTAGCAACAGAGCATTTGACATTATTGTTTTGACAGCAGTTATTTCCATAGCAATTACACCATACACTATGAAATTAGCAAAACCACTCAATGGGACTCTTGGATATTTACTTTCATTTATAAAAACTCCTTTGAAAAAAGAAATGCCTTACATCACACCTGGAGAAAAAACTATCTTAATTGTGGGGAGTCACCGAATGGGTTCTATATTTCTTAAACATCTTGAAAAAATTAAAGATAATTTATTCGTTTTAGATTTTAATCCCGAAATAATCCGTGCTCTTGAAAAGAAGAAAATATCTTGCACGTATGGTGATTTAGATAATTTGAATATTTTAAATCGATTACCCTTAAAAAAGATAGAAATCGTAATTTCCACTGTTCCAGAAAAAGATGACGGTATTTTGTTAATAAATTATTTCAGAAAAACAAATCCCAATGCGATAATTGTTCTCACTGCGCAAAGAATTGATGATGCCCTTGAATTATATTCTAAAGGAGCGGATTACGTAATCATGCCGCTCATATCTAGTGCAGAATATTTCATGGAAAAACTTGCTAAACCAACAAAAGAACAGTTTAAAAAATTAAAGAAGGAACAAATAGAACACCTAAGAAAATTGCACCATTATTTATATTAAAAATATTTTAGCATAATTTAACTTCTTTTATACACATTTGATTAATGGTTTCCTTATTTTCTTTGAAGAAAGAATTAAAAAAACTGTTAAAATCTTTAAATCGGTTGTTTGTCTTTGCATAATACTTCTTGTTTTTTATAAAAACCATTTTATATTTTTTCTTGAATTTTTTTATGAATTTCTTATCACAGTTAATTATTGGTCCTGGAACAATCTTTGTTTTTTCTGGATTTTTTATTATTAAATTTAATATTGCAGTTAGATCATTTTCATTAAAGAACCTCTGGCTTTCAATTATCTTGAAATTTTCCCTATCAAGAGAGTATGTTAAGAAATCAAAGAACTTATTTATCTTTGCTCCAGCCACATCTAATTTATTTTTTGTTGTTTTTATTTGCAATACGACCAAATTAGCATTTTTTGATTTTGCCTTTTTGATAAAATAATCTTGGCTTTTTTCCTTAATAACTAAAAAATTTATCAAGTCTTTTTTTTTGTTTTTTATGATTTTCTTGCAGGAATCAATAAATTTTATTAATTTTTCATCTCCAAGAGCTGCAGACACATTTCTTGTTTTATCCACCGGGTCTATTAATATAAGCGAAGAAGATATTTTTGAGGGATTTAGACTATCTAAAATTTGCTGTTTGTTTTTATAATATTTTTCCGAATCTATTATAATTTTTTCATCTTTTTTTATTTTAATTTTTGAGAAAAAATTCACTAATTTTTTAAAAGATTTGAAATAAGTTACCAATACTTCTATTGAATATCCTGAAAATCCACCGATATAAGATTCTGCACCATAAACTCCCTGAGCATAGCAAAAAGTTTTTGCCAAAATTATTTCTTGGGGTAATCTTTTATTTTGTTTTATCTTTTTTAATAAATACCTTACGTGCAATGGAGAAATATCTGTGATATTTTGCGCATCATTTGCTTTTTCTATTTTTAATATTGGAACTAATTCTAAGATAATGTTGTTTAAACCAACCTGATAATAATTTCTTGAACCATTTAACTCGCAATATTTTATCTTTGCATTTTTTAGCGCTTTTTCAAGATAATCTGAAATTTTTTCAGATTTATCCTTATAAGATTTTGGAAATAATATAAACAGGTCAACATCATATTTTTCTTTTTTTCTTATTACGGTGCCTTTTGCAAGTGAACCACCAAGAAAAATTTCTATTTTATTATTTATCTTTTTTAAAAAAGGCATTAATTTTTTTGAAAAATCATCGACATTTTTTCTTAATTTTAAAATTTCATTAGGGCTTAAGCCAACATTTTCATCGATTTTTTCAATAGCTTTGCTTGGAATGTTGGCTTTCATTTTATTGGTTTTGCTTATTCTTATTTAAAGATTTGTTGAACGATCTTCTCAGCTCCAGCAACTTCTGGAACAATTACATAATTTGCCCCGGCTGCTTTTAATTTCTGAGCCATTCCTTTTTTATGTGCCCTGGAATATATAACAATCGTGGGCGTTATTTCTCTTGCAGTCAAAGCTATCAGGATGTTTTTTTCTGTTTCAGGCAAAACGGCAATCAAGGCATTTGCTTTTTTTATTCCGTTTTGCAAAAGAATTTCTTCATTCATCGCATCTCCAACAATTACATGATGGCCCTTGCTTGTTAACTCTTCAGCAATTTTTGCATCATGTTCTATGATGAGGTATTTCACGTTTTTTGCCCTCATCATTTCACCAATATATTCTCCAACACGTCCGCCACCGCAGATGATATAGTGTTTTTCCATTTTTTTTAAAATATTTAAAAAGCGAATATCAGATATGAGTGTGCCCAAGGTTCCTTCTATAAAAAGATCAAAGAACCACCATAAAACCCACCACATTATAAAAACTCCAAAGAGCATTAAAAATAATTCGAAAATTCTTAGGGCTCCGGTGTCAAGTTCTTTGCTAAATGCCAATGTTTCAACAGTTAATGAAAATGCACCGGCTAAATCTACCCTCCCTAGAATCATAAAACCAATAATTCCTGTAATAAATAAACCTACAGTCATTAAAAATAATATTTTTAATTTTTTAGTGGTTTTTTCTATATTTTCAAATAATTTTTTCCCTTCAGAAGAATGTTTTACTATTTTTTCTGCCATTTTATTTAATTTCGTAATATTTTTATTTAGTTTATTATCTTATTTTTATAACGCCAGAATGTTCTGCAACTTCTATCGCATAATTTAATTTTTCCTTGCTTTCACTGTATATGTCAAATAATGGCTGTTTTTTTCTTACCAAATCTCCAACATGGATGTGAAGATATATTCCCGCTTTTTTATTTTCAGGACTTCCGGCTAATCTAGAGATGTTGGCTAATTTTTTGGAGCTTATTTCTTCAACTTTCCCTTGGGCGTTTGAATAAATTGTTTCCTTATATTTTGCGAGAGCTAATTTCTTTCCAAGATTTTTAAAATTCCCTCCTTGTGCTTCAATTATTTTTTGAAACCAATAAAATGCTTGCTTTGATTCAAGGAGATTTATGCAAATTTGTCTTGCTTTTTCTTTATCTATATTAAGCATGGATAACAATTCTGTGGCTAATAACAGGGATTTTTTTTCTAAATCTAATGGCCGATTCTTATCGCGATTTAATACAGAAAGAACATCTAACAATTCCAATAATGGCCCTATCCCATTGCCTATTGGCTCTTCACCGCGGGTTATTAAAATTTTTAAATTCAAATTTAATTTTTTTCCAACAGATTCAAATTTATGTTTTAATATCCTGGCCTCATTTGGAGATACTTTTGAAGATTTTCCACACGGAATATCAATTAAAATGTGTGTTGCCCCAACAGAAATTTTCTTGGCTAATATAGATGCAATCAATTGAGATTCTGGATCTAAACTAAGAAGCCTTTCTACTTGTATTATTTTATCATCGGCAGGAGCCAATCCCAATGCCCCGCCCCAAACAAGACATGCATGGGTTCTATTAAGAATTTCCTTTATTTGTGTAAGTGAAAATTCAACATTTGCAATAGTTTCTATTACATCTGCAGTTCCTGCCGCGCTGGTTATAGCTCTGGAAGATGTTTTTGGCATTATCGCTCGTAATTTATATTTTTCAATTGCTGCAGCTATTATCGATACTACTATTGGTGTGGTTCTATTTCCTGCTAATCCTCCAATTGAATGTTTGTCAAGAACCATTCTTTTATCATTAAATTGTAATTTTTTTCCAACCTGAACAATCGCTTTTGTTAAATCAGTAGTTTCCTGCAAGGTCATTTTTCTTAAATAGATTCCAGAAACAAAATAGGCTATTTCGGCCTCGCTGAGATTATTATTTACTATATCTGAAATAATAGAGTATAATTCAGTATAACTTAATTCTTTTCCATTCAATTTTTTTAAAATGTAATTTACACTCAACGGTTTTTGCGCAGCTCCAACTTCTACAATATCTCCTTTTTTTAATTTTAATTGGTTTATTATTTCTACAGAAAGAGCAATTTCATCTTTTTCAATCAAACCCTTTGCAATATCGATTATTGCAATAATTCCTTTATTGAAATTTGCTTTTTTTAAAGTGATTCTTTCATTTATATTAACATTTAGTTCTTTTGCAGAATCTTCATTTAATATCGCAACCGGTCTTCCTGCAAGGAAATGCAATTCACGAATTTTTAAAAACATTTTACCTCTTTTTACTTATTTTATTATTTTTTTGATTAAATGAATTTGTTAATTTCTTTTGTTTTATATAGTTCTAGGAATAGCAATAGATATTCTAATATTATTGGTCCAGCTATCAATCCAACAGGGCCTAAAATAATTAATCCACCAAGCATTCCGATTAACACAGCAATCTGATTTATTTTTGCCCTTCTGCTTATAATATAGGGTCTAAGGATATTATCTATAGTGCTTACAAAAATAAAGCCAAAGACCAATAATAACATTCCGTTGACAACATTTCCCGAAGCAATTAAGGAAATACTTACTGGAATCCAGATTACCCATGGTCCAAGATAAGGAATCATGGCAAAAAATATTGCTAATAATGTGAATAATAAAGGAGATTGAGCTCCAAAAATATAAAATCCAACACCAGCACATGCTCCTTGAATTAATCCTACAAGGAAATGTCCGTAAATTGTTGCTGATGCAACCTCTCTGGATCTTTTTACAAACCTCTCATTTACTTCCTCACTAAAAGGAAGAACCTGCTTCAAATAATCTGCTGTTTTATCCCTTTCTTTTAAAGCATAATATGCAACGAAAAAGGCAATGAATAACTGAAGCAATATTTCTATAGAGTCTGTCATTATCTGTCCCACAGCATTCATGAAAGAGCTTGTTAATGTGGCAATAGCTTGTTGCATTTGCGCAACCATCTGGCTAGTTATCTCCGGAGAAAATGTTGAAAAAAGTGAATGAAAAATATTGTTAAGAAAACTGTTCAAATCAATTTTTTGAAAATTAACGTATAAATCAAATGCTTCTTTTATTGTAATTTGTGCTACAAAATATGCCCCAACAGAGAGGATTATTACTGCTAAACCACAAACTATCAACGCGCTAATTGATCTGTTTTTTATTAATTTATCAATTTCTTTGAAAGGCCAATTTAATAAATAAGCTAATATAAGTCCACCTAAAATTGCAGCTATAAATGGACGTATTATTACAAAACATGCTGCAAGCAATAAAAGAAATAAAATTACTGCGAGGATAATTCTAGATAATTGTTTTTGTTCTTCCTCTTTTGGCATATCTTATTTAATCAAAAATCTTTTATAAATGTTTCTCGACACTATGATAAGCTTTTTATAATTCTTAAGTTTAATATTCATATGAGAAAAGCAATGTTTGCAGGAAAATTTTATGAAGAAGATAAAAAATCCTTGAATAATCAAATTGAAACTTGTTTTTATTCTAAACTTGGCCCGCAAGATATGCCCAAATTAACATCAAAGAAAACAACAAAAATTTTTGGTGCAGTAAGTCCGCATGCTGGTTATTATTATTCTGGAGCAGGAATGGCTTTTGTTTATAAGGAAATAGCAGAAATAGAAAAAAGAGCAATGCCCGATGTTTTTATTATTCTTGGAACCAACCATACTGGGATGAATAATTTTGATTTTTCATTATCTTTGGAAGATTTTGAAACACCCCTTGGAATAGCAGAAAATGAAAAATCCTTGACAGAATTAATAATCCAGAATAAAAATATAGAAATACTTGCGAACAGAGATGAAGCTCCGCATTTGCAAGAACATAGCATAGAAGTGCAATTGCCTTTTATCCAGTTTATTTACAATCTGAAAAATAAAAATTTTACTTTTGTGCCAATAATTGTTTGTTCAAATGATTTAGATAAAATAAAAAAATTTTCAGAAACTCTTTCAGAAATAATAAAAAAATATGAATTAGAAAATAAAAAGAAGGTAATGATAATTGCTTCGAGTGATATGACCCATTATGGGTTGTCGTATGGCTTTTTGCCATTTTCTTCAAAAGAAGCAAAAGAAAGGATGATTACATTAGATGGAAATGCAATACAATCCATCTTAAAATGCGACATAAAAAATTTTCATGAAAAAGCAAAAAATATGACTATTTGTGGAACATTTACTATAATAACTATGCTTGAAACAATCCGGAAATTAGGTGCAAAAAAAGGTTTCTTGTTAAAATATTACAATTCTGGAGACATAACTAAAGACTATGGTTCTGTTGTAGGTTATGCCAGCATGATTTTTAAGTAGATTTTTAAATCTTTAATGAATTCTATAAACATGCTAAAAAACGCTTCGCGTTTTTGGCATCGGAGAAATTTTAAGCATGACAATCAGACAACCAATCGTAACCGTAGTAGGGCAAGTTGATCATGGAAAGACAACTTTGTTAGATACTATTCGTGGAACATGTATAGCTAAGCGAGAAGCCGGTGCCATAACACAGAAAATTTCATTTACAGAAGTTCCTAGCGAACTGATAAAAGAAAGATGTGATAAAATCCTGAAAAAATTTAATATTTCTTTAGAAATTCCTGGATTTTTATTTATTGACACACCAGGACATGCAGCATTCACAACCTTGAGAAAA
>DAKN01000096.1 GCA_002499185.1 Candidatus Pacearchaeota archaeon UBA284
TTCGTGCAAAGCGTAAGGACACTAACGAATGGGTATATGGGTTTTATGATGGATGGCAGAAAATTCCTATAATAAGAGAAAAGGATGGATATGCAAGAGAAGTAATTCCAGAAACAGTCGGCGAGTTTATAGTAAGAGAAGATAATGTTGACATCTTTGAAAAAGATATAATTGAAGAATGGAAGCATGATTTTTTTATCCGCAGATTTGTTGCAGAAGACATAAGAACATTTATAGAGCAATATAGTATGTCAGGTCATAATTCAATATGGAAAGTAGTTGGGAATACAATTGATACTCCATAACTATACAAACAAAGAAACGAAGAAAAGCATTGACAAAAAATAAAATTTATGGTATAATATACCTAAATCAAAAAGGAGGTTTCTAATGAACTCAACATCAAGAACTGGAAGAATACTAAACATTACTGGAACAATCGGAAAGTTTGTGGGATATTCCGCATTGGTTTTTCTAATGATACAGACATTATTTTTCACAAAGACACTTGATTGGAAAATATGGATTGGGGTCTCCATTTTTATTCTCCAAATGTCTATTGCGAGAATAAACGGAAAACATTATATAGAGAATACTTCCATAGTATCTAATCTTTTTTCGTTGATATGGGTAACAGGAGTTACTTGGTTTGAATGGGTGTTTGCCCCAAGAGACATCTTTTGGGTTATAAACTTGCCAGGAGTTGTAACAATAGTATTTGGTGTTTTTATGACCGTTGTAGTTGTTATTTCAGATAATATTTCTAACAACAACTTATAAGGTAGAATAAAAATGATACAAGACATTATAGATGTATTTTTCATACACAATACACTTTTTGCTATAATTACACTATCTATTGTAATTATAAGTTCATATGGTGTTTTTTATACAATAAAGCATGATTCATATGATGATACAGAAAATACTATTGTAGGTATGTGGAGTTTTATAACTATATTGGGTATGCTAATCATGATAGGAGTAGTTATATATATGGATATTCAGGGAATCATAGACCCACTATATAATCCACCAATAGGAGATACAAGAACATTTACTTGTGATACTTTTGACCTTATAAATGTAAAGGAAGTGTCTGATGATTTGTGGAATATAAAAGGAAATATAATGGGGAATGCGAATGGGTTTGGGATATTTTTGCTTGGAGTAGGTGGTGCAGGTGGTTCTGGTTCTCAAGTTGGAACTATACACGGAAGCAATAAAATAGAAGATTACTATGTTTTTTACACTATTAGTAAAGATAGTTGTGTAATAAGAAACAAACTTCCTATAAAAAACACAACAATTAAATGTAAAAACCAAGAACACTTTTATGTTCAAGAAATTACAACTTATAGAACAGCAGTACCAACAGATAGGCAGGTGTTGTATAGAGATAAAAATAAAAGAATACAAAAAACAAAAATTAACCAAAGTAATACATCGTCATTTATAAAGAACACTATTTATATTGATATGTCTTATATAAAATATTTGTAACAATAAGGAGAAAAAATGAAAACCCCCAAAATAATTTTTATGTTTCTTATTTCAATGGTAATTGCAAGTGGAGGAATAAATGTTACTTTTGCATTATTCAAAATACCAGTAAAATAGTAAAAACAAGGAGCACTTAAAATGACAGATAAGTTTATGTTGGAAACTGAAGTGTTTAAAAAAAACATAGACGAGTTAATAGAAACAGAGGTAGAATTTTCTTTGCTTAATGTAGACAGACAACAATACATACTAAATACCATCTTATCTTCTGTGGAACATAGATTGTTGGAGGATGATTTTAAATTACTACAAGAACATTTAGATATGTTTGTATTTTGTGCTAAAAAAAGAGCAGAAAGTTTTTTGGATGAACTATATGAATCCGCACAGTATAACCCAAATGTAGAGATTATATGGTTGGCAAGATTTTTCCAAAATAAATCATTAAATGTAAAAGAAAAAGAAATGAAAATACTAACAGACAAAATTTCAGATATTTTACTAACTAACAAAAAATTAATCATTAACACAGATGATGCAGTGTTTAATGCATATTTTTGGGAGAAAATAGGAAAATTTTTCTCTACCCTTTTACAATCAGAACAAAAAAGAATAATAGTCCGTAACTTTAAAGACCCAAGTTATGAGCAAAAAGTTATGGACTTATTACATGGATTAAAAGTAGTTGAATATAAGAATAATGATTGTGTGGAAGTAACCTATACAATTCCAAATGAAAAAAAAGACAATTAAAGCAACCTCTTGACTTTTCATTAGAAATATGGTATAATATACTTAATTGAACAAAGGAGGATTTAATGGAAAGAATGTTTGAAAAACACCACTCACTTTGCAAAGCAGATATTGTTTTATCTATGCTCCAAGACAGCCAAATGAATGGTGCACTTGAGTATGGAGAAAACTCTATTTCCTTGGTGTGTGTGTTTGACAATTTAAGAGAACAAGGATATACAATACATTTATACAATAAAAGAAATGAGGTTTGGGATTCTCCACAACTTTACATTTCATTTGCCGAACAAAGGTCATCTGACCAAATAGTTGTATATGTATATCACAAACCCAGTCCAGACAAATATGCACCTTGTGATGATGATACAGAAACTTGGAAAAATGGACGCTGTTTCAAATCTTATGAGGATGCTGTAAAATACATAGAGCAAGAAGTAGCATCATACTTGAAAATGTTTGATAATATAGTTTTTCCTTGTGTAATGTTTGGTGGTAATTTCATACAAGGAGATATTCTTAAAAAGATAGATTACGCAATTGAACTATCAAAAAAAGAGCAGAAAGAAGTTGTTGTGTATATTCAGGATTCTGATAAATTCAGATATGGTAAGAAGTTTACAATACTTCCAAATGCCCCTCTTGGTGCACACGAATATCTTGAAAATCTCGGTGTGTCTTATTAACAAAGGAACAGATATGCAAAAGAATGCAAAAGATAAAAGGTTGTGGAAAATAACAAAATATGTTGAAAATCTAACAACAGACGAAATATTAAAAAAAGTAAAACAGGTAGACCTGCACTTACTTGACACTCTTGACAAAGGTGACGGATATGGAGAAAGTCAAGGTAATAAAGGGTTTAATGTCGAAAGAATAAAATAGCAAAGGAGTAAATATGTTTTCAGAT
>DAKN01000046.1:0-4214 GCA_002499185.1 Candidatus Pacearchaeota archaeon UBA284
ATAACTTTCATTGCAAATTTCTCCATCATAACTTGAACAAGTTCCAAGCCCCTGATCACATTGCTGTCTGCAACAGAATGAATCAGAACTTTGGGTAGAAGTATACCAATCGTTATTTGGGCAAGATTGACTATTTTCAGGAGAACAGATAGTTCCATATAATTCAGAACATGTTCTTAATTGAATAGGATAGCAATTTCCCTTACAGCATCTTGAATCTACTGAAGAGATAAAATCAATGCTATTATTATTTGAATCAAAACATCCGTAATTAAACAGACAGATATTTCCCCCTATTTCAGATAAACATGAAGATAAAGACAATGGCTTACAACATACTCCGCTACCACAAGAATAACTTACTTGAGTTTCATTACTTAAACAAGATGTTTTACATACCCCGTTTCTATCTTCGCATCTTAAATTAGTTTGACAACACTCTCCTGATTCACAATAATAACTTGCTCGTACACCACCATAAATTGAACAATTAGCAACGCAGGAATATCCCCTTAATTCACATTCGCTTCTTTCTTGATATTCTTTAAAGAATCCTAAAATTATCATAGCAGTATCTCTTTGAATATCTCCTGGAACAAGTTCCCAATAACCTCTTGTGTTTTGAACCTCCAAAATTTTGCTTTTCATTGTCAGTAATGCCCCACGGGAAGAAGAATCTTCAGTCATAATCATTGCTAAAGCAGAATCATAATATTGATTATAAGCAGTTTGTGTCAAGGTTATAAAATTATAATTTCCTTTTTTATTTTCTATATCTTGGTAAAAACCTTCTCTTTTCGTAATGCTGTAAAGAAATGATTCTGGGAAATATTTCTGGTTTTCATTTGAAGAAAAGATAAGCAGATATGGTAATAATAGTCTTAGGTTTTCTTGTTCATTTCTTAATTTAAAACTATAGGCAGCCCATAATGTTCCTTCATAATCGCAAACACCATTTGAATTTTTCAGACAATAGCTATCTACACCCATTTCCTTTATTTCATTTGAAAACAAATCAACATTATTTTTTATTACATAAAAATCCTGATTTTTTCTTAAAAGAAAATTGACTGTTGTTGAATCATTACATGAAATATTAAATTTTTTATCTCCACAATTGGCATTTAATTTAAACCAATAAGTGTCTGTTGAAAAGCAGCTTCCAGCATTTCCTGAAATTCTGTTTTTTTCATCCACAGATATAAGGTAATTATTGTTATCATAATTAAGCGTGCAATTAATCTTTCCTAAATTTCTTGGGGTTATTTGCAATTGCCATTCTATTCCTGAAATTGAAATATTTTGCTGCATAAGCCATTTTGAAATATTTCCTGTGTCTGCATTAACAATATTAGAATCGAGCATTAATTTTGCAATTGCGGTTTCCCTTATATTGCAGTTTTGCTTTGGCCAGCACTTCCTATTATCTGATTTGAATAATAATGAACTTACTGCAGAATCTATATCTGATTGGACTAAATTATTTCTTAACGCCAAAAAAGAAAAAACATGCTGTTCTGTTGTAAGAACCGCCCATTTTCCAATTGTTTTAGATTGAAGCCAAGAATATGCTTTTTTTATCTTAAGATTTTCCTGTTCTTGCTGGTTTAATCCCTGAGATTTAGCGAACCAGATATTATATATTATAACCGCAAAGATTATCAGAAAAATAATTAGAATTACAATAGCTATTCTAAACAAGCCAATATACGCTTTTTTATCTTTTTTTTCTTTTCTTAACATTTTGAATATTTAAAATAACATTAAATTTTTTTTTGAAATAATGCAGAAATATCTAATTTACCTGTTTGTTGTTTCTGAGATGATGACTGCTGTTTTTCTTTGATTCTTTCTTTCTTTTTTTGTTTTTTTACCTTTTTTATAGCATAATTTATTTGTGCAGATTTCCAGCCTGCTTTTTCAAGTTTTTCTTTAATGTCTGAATCTTTTGCATTGGCTTTTAATGCACTCGAAATATAATTCATTAATGTAAATAAATCATTTTTATTAGAGAATAATTTTTTTTCAAGTTTGATATCATAATCTCTCCATAAAAACCACAATGCAACACCAATCCCCGTCAAGATTATTAAAATAATAAAAATAACAAGCACCCATGGGGCTGTTTTTTCCTTTTCTACTGGACCAGTACCTGTTCTGAATTCATTTAAATCAGGAGAAGCGAACATTCTTATTCTAGTTAAATCATGACTTCCAGGCATTGCAAGATAAATATACTTCTTATCAGTCAATGAATCAAATGTAAATCCGATAGAATCTCCAAGATCTTTTGTATCAAAAGATTGCCTGTCTCTTATTATTAGATTATTATAAGTTACACCCGCAGGCAATTGAACAGTAAAATAAATGTTGTCCAAATTATCTCCTGTTGGATCCAATGAAATAATCAATAAAGTTAATTTGTCTTCAACATTTGTTTTGTAATTAAGAGCTTTTACTGTTCCTGAAATCTTTATATCTAAATTATTTTCTCCCCACAGAGCAATTGAATTTTTGTAATGTTCTTCTAAGGAAGAATCGTATTGCGCAGAACTGCCATAAGCAAGCTCTTCTATTTTTGCAGGATAAATAAAACTAGGGCTGGAATAATATATAGATTCATAAATTTTTAGGGTTTCAGTTATGTTTTCTGGAACATTTATTGAATCAATACCTTGTTGTATTGTTAATAATTGCGTTTCTGTTGCAGAAGTATTTAATTGCTGTTTATATTGCATTAAACTCTGGTTTAATTGGGTTACATTTATTCCGAATAAATCTCTGAACCAAGAATCCTGCAAATTTAATTTAGAATTAAAATTATTTAAAGAATTTATTTTTTCATTAAGACTTTGATTTACATAATTAAAGCTCAAATTAGTGCTTACACTAAACGAAGCGCTTGAAGATATACTTGTATTATCTGTAACTGTTATAACAATATTGTATGTTCCTGGATTAAGATAAGTATGGGTTGTGAATGGTTCTATAGTGGATTGTTCATAGGTTCCGTCGCCAAAATTCCACTTGTAACTAGTGATTGGCTTATTTGCACTTGATGGCTGAGCATTTACAAAGAACATTATTGGTTTATTTGGAATTACTTGCAAGGGAGATAATGAAATTATTGAAGGAGCTTGGGCAACATTAAAATTTGCTTCTTTTAATGTATCTCCTATCTTTATTCCTATTTTGTGTGTTCCTGTTGAAGTGGGGCTCGTTATGTTTAAAAAAGCAAAATTAATCAATTGATTTGAAATATTGACATTTGGATAGCTTGGAGAAATCTGATAAACTTTATTCATCTGAAACAAAGAACCATCAATTCTCGCCTTGAAATCAATTAAAGAGATATTTATTTTTTGATTTTCATCATTTGAAATAAATCTCATTGGAATAACACATCCTTGAGAACAATTTCCAGAATATTTTGTGTTTATATAACTCTGGATAGATTGTTTCATGTTTGTTATCTTAGAGCTATTAAAATCAAAATAATCATTAAATGGGGAAAAGCTGAATGGCTGGACATAAATTGCAAAGTCCTTATTTGGGTTCTGAATATTATTCATTCCAATAAATCCAGAAAAAGGAGCAGTTTGTTCTGTTAATATTTTATAAGAATTTGTGCTTGCGGTATCTTGCAAACAAACAAGATATTCTTTCGCTTCTTTTACAAAAAAACTTGGAGATTGTGAAAATTCTCCTCCGATAATACAACTATAATTGCCATCATCATCTGGATACATTGTGCAATTTCCTAATTCATTGATTGTATTAAGAGGATCATAAATCCTCGCTACTAATTTTTCAAAATTTGTTGAATCTATTATTGCACTTACGAAAACACTTCCGGTTTTAGGAAGATAAATTTTTTCACATGAGGGAATATTTTCAACTATTGCATAGGCATTAGCTTGGTTTAAAATAAAATTTTCAGAAGAATATTTGTAACCACATCTTGCAGTTCCTGGAGAAGAATATTCATAATCAATAACACCATCTCCTAAAATATCTATTTTAAATGAGGAATCTCCGCAAGATTCAAAAATTTGGCTTTGTCCTTCAACTGAAAAATATAATTCTTGTATTTCTACATTTGTTCCCTGAAGATAAAATCCAAGATAAGAGTTATTTTTAGCATTAAAATTTTCTAAGCTTGCTGTTCCAGAATCACTAAGAGAGTATTTCTTATTGCAATCAGAAGGATTGCA
>DAKN01000046.1:4282-4431 GCA_002499185.1 Candidatus Pacearchaeota archaeon UBA284
TTTGCGCCGATTGTTGTTGAAGTCAAATTTAAATTATAATAATTCATTAAAGCAGAAACATAACTAAAAGATAATATTGAAATAGCTAAAGCTAAAAAAATTACTCCAACTAACAAAAATCTTCTTGTTTTCATCCTCTTTTAGTATTA
>DAKN01000052.1 GCA_002499185.1 Candidatus Pacearchaeota archaeon UBA284
GTTAGAGAGAATCAAAAGGGTTCACTCGATTGCATCTTTGCATTAAAAACCAATCAGAAAATATTAATTTTATTTTTTTACAAATTTCATAGGCTGGCCACAGCAAACCAATTCACCACCACCTACTTTTTGCACTTTTACAACATTTCCGCAGATTTCACATCTGAAAATTTGTCCTATTTTTGTTACTTTCATTTTTATTTATTCGAATCCAATATAAATATAAAATCCCAACGCCCGGATTCGAACCGGGAACCGCCCGGGCACCATGTTTGGCTAAATTATTATACCCCAAGAAAAACAAGGTTTTTCTGGGTGCTGAAAACATAAAATGTTTTCAAGCATCTAGGTACAACGCTACAGCCAGGTGCTCCACCATTGAGCTACGTTGGGATAATATAAGATAGAAAAAATTCTTTTAAATCTTTTGCTTTATCTTTTTTGTCTTATTGGTTTATTACTGGAGAAAAAATCTTTTTTATTTTTTTACAATCATTAGAATCTAATGGAACTTCATAGTTTGGCATTTTATAATCTGCTTTTAAAAAAGCGCCAGTAGAATCAAACCATATAAAAAGAGAATCTTTTTCATTAAATTTATAAGATAGTTTTTTATTTTTTAATGAATCAACGCTTACATAACCTAATTCTTTTGTTCCATTTTTATTAAAATAAACAAGTGTATTTTCTGGCAATCCTTCTTCTCCAGAAAAATAAGATTCTTTAGCATCTTTTTCCATTTTTTTAAACATTTTTTCATCAATAAGCTGAGCGTTTCCAAAAGAACCGCCCAATACAAAAAGAGTCGCTAATAGTGAAATTAACTTTTTCATATTTACTCTCCTAAAAATTTACGGAAATTATTGTATATCTTTGCTTTTGATTTATTATCTAATTCTAAAGTATCTTGCCCATTAACATAAAAAATATTGAATTTTACAGGGGTTTCTAAAAAAATTAAAGAATCTTTTCCATCAACCAAACCATAAGAAAGCCGAGTTTGTCCTTTATTTATCTGCAAATCTCCGCGTCTTTCATCACCATAAAGATATGTGAGTTTACCATTTGAAAGCCGCAAATTTTCTTCAAAATTTTTATCTTTTCCTAAATAATAAAAATATTTCAATTCTTTTTGAAATTGTTTAGTTAGATTACTCCAGGGATAATATTCTTGATTTATTGTTTGTCTAGGAGCACAAGCTAGAGTACCTAGTGTTAATAGCAAAGTAATTAGCCTTTTCATTTTTCCCTAGCCTAGAATAAAAGATATTTTGAATTATATAAATTTTTGGATTAAAAAAATAAAAAGAAAAGAAGAAAATTATTTCTTGCTTGAAAGATTTTTTGTGTTTTTAATCAGCTGTTTCATTGCTTCATTTAACTGATCACGATTCTTTGTTCCAGTGCACACAAGTTTTCCGTTGCTGAACAATAGAAATGTTGCATTTGGAGATTCAAGCTTGTAAACCAATCCAGGAAACTGTTCTGGTTCGTATTCTGTATTTTCTAATTCCAGGCTTAATCTGTTTAAATCCATCTTTAGGTCAATTGAACCAGAGGCAACAATGTTCTGAACAGTTATCTTTGGCCTTTCTTTTGCCTTTACACCAATTTTTCTTAACTGTTTTATTACCTGTGCAATTACTTCATTGACTTGTGTCGTAGATTTTGTTCCAGTACAAACTAAATTGCCTGAACTGAAAACAAGAACAGCCGATTTTGGCTTTTTTATTCTTAATACTAACCCCGGAAATTGCTCTGGATTGTATTCTGTGTTTGCTTGGCTTCTGACAAGTTTTTGTAGCGGCACATCAACACCAAGGCTTGTTGTAGCGACGATATTTTGTATCTTTAAATCGGTTTTAACCATTTTATTTTTTAGAATTTTGTGTTTATTAAATTTATTTATAAATAAAGCTCCTTTATAAATCACGAAGACGGCCTTTTTAAAGCTTTTTAAATAAAAAATTTATCTTTTTCTTGAAATTTGGCATAATATCACAATAAATTTTAAAAACTATGTTTAGTTAAAAAAAGAAAGGAAAAAGAAATGGGAAATAATGGAAAGAAAAGGAAAATAGTTCTTTACAACAAAAATAGATTTCCAGAATCTAAACTTAAACAAGAGAATCTTTGTTATGAGGCTATATTAAAAAGAATAACTCACCATCCCGCTAAAGGGGAAGAAAATCCAAAAACAGATTTAGAATTTCTTATTGGAAAATCAGGATTAAAGATAAGCTGTAATGAAAGTTTAAGAGGATTACATTTAGGTCAAGAGGTCAATATTTATGCAGGGATATGTGGTTTTAATTTAGATTATGTTATTTTAAGAGCAACATATAAAAGAAAAACAACATCTAAAGAATCAGGGCCGGAAATTGATTTTATAGAATATAAATTAGATAATGCAATAATTTCTCCAATATCTATTAGTTCTTTTTATTAAGAAAAAATTAAAAAGTCGTTAAAGGAAGTCCGAAACTTTTTGTTTGACTTGGTTTTTTGAAATATGCTTTTATTTCT
>DAKN01000032.1 GCA_002499185.1 Candidatus Pacearchaeota archaeon UBA284
CTGTTAACAATCAAAACATCCGAGACACTTGCACCAGTATAATTTTGTGTTGCACTTACATTACATACATAATTGTAATTTCCAGCTCCTAAAATAACTGCAATATTATTTTCACTTGTAACATCAATACCATCTCTCCATAACATTGCTGAAGCTTCTGGATTTGTGCAAGAGCACGAAGCTGTTGTCGCTGTTCCATAAACAGCAGGATTTGGATTTAGTGTCAATGAACATGTTGAAATAGCAAGATTTATCGTTGCATAATAATTTATCGTTGCATTGTAATGACTTTCATCTCCTGAACTAAATGCCATATATTGATAATATCCTACAGCCAAATTAGAAATATCTGTTTGTGGTGATGTGCCATTTGCTATCAAAGTTCCATTTCTGAATATTGAAACATATCCGTAAGGTGTTGTTCCAGTTGCATTTACGGCAGTTGGATAGTTTATAGTAATATTATTTTCAATTCCATTTAAATATAAATGAACTTCTCCCGGAAGTTTTGGAATTACTTCTAAAATATTTGAAACACTTGCACTTGTGTAATTCTGGCTTCCACTTGTATTGCATACATAAGTATAATTTCCAATTGGAAGTATCGTTAAATCAGGATTGCTTACTAAAATACCATTTCTAAATAATTCTACAATAACCTCGTTGTTATTTGCAGAACAAGAAACATTTGCAACGGTTCCTTCATATATTGTCCAATTTGGAGCGAATAAAGTTAATATTGTTGTTGCCTGATTTATTGTTAAAATTCTTGTTATTGAACCGGAAGTATAATTCTCATTTCCACTCGTGTTGTAAATATAATTATAAATACCTGCTGATAATTCTAAAATTTCTGGATTTGTTGTTAATAAATCATTTCTATATAAATCAAAATTTAATCCGGATTGTCCAAGTATTGTATTCCATGCAGAAACATTTGTAGCAATAGGATAATCATAGGTTTGATCGCTTTCTGTTCCATTTATTGCGATATGCATTAAAGTAGTTGGATCTGCTTGTAAAATCAAATAATCCAAGGATTGGCTTGCTCCACTATAATTTTGTGTTTCTCCAACAGAACAATTTATTAAATGTGTTCCTGCAGATAAAATTACCGAAGTATTGTTTATTGCAATATTTCCGTCAATGGTTAAAATGCTATTTTCTTCTGGATTTGTGCAAGAGCATGTTGGTGTTATTGCAGTTCCATAAATCTGTGGACTTGCGGGAGCAACATCTAAAATGCAAACAGAAGGATAAATTAAAACAGCATATGCTAAAATTCCTGTTGAATTTTGATTTAACATTTCATCATTTGCATACCAAATATAATTGTAATTTCCAGCAGCTAAATCATTTATAGTATATGTACAAGTTGTTATTTGTGCAGGCAGGTTTGGAGTACATACTGGGGTGTAATTAACATTTTCAAACTCAAAAACAACATTAGTTACAGCAATATTATCTTGCCAGTCAATTGAGAATAAATATGGGCCATTTCCATAAACATTTCCACTTGTAGGAATAACAAATTCATTACTCCAATTTGGTGCCTCTGAATCAACAATTCCAAAATAAACAGTTCTTTGTCTAAAATTGTTGCTTAAATTAGCATCATCAAATCCAATAATTGTTGTATTTACAGAGATATTATAAAAGCCATTGTAATTTTCAGTATTAACCAATTGAGCATCTGCATAATAATATGAGTTAACAACATCATCATAATCATATCCTAAGAAAAAATTATTTGTTGAATTTTCTAGATTAAATGTTGTATTTACTGCTTCTGGCTGTGTTCCATAATTATTTACTCTTGTTCTTATAGTATAATTTTCTCCAGCAACTAAAACTGCGGGGTTGCTTATTATATCTGTTCCATTAATGTGGGTTATTCTTATTCCATTTGTTGAATTAACATAGCTATCTAATATTCCTATGTCATGTAATCTTATTGCAAAAAACCAAGTTTCACTTATTCCTATTGCTGAAAGTGAATCTGTGCATTCAACCCTCCAAGAATGATTTCCATAAGCGATTCCATCTATATTAATCGTCTGCAAAGTATCATTTGTTGTTAAAACAGTTTGATTTGCAATATCATCTAAATATAATATACAATTAAAGGAATTATCTAAATCATCTGTTGCAATAAAGCTAAAGGAAATATCTTGCTGGTTTTCATAAATTGTATTATTTACTGGAGATATTAAATTAACGATTGGAGCAGAATTTGCGGTTTCAACAATTACAAAATGTGTCGCAAAACTTTCAGTATAATTTTGATTTTCTGGATAATAGGCAGTAATATTATAGATTCCAGCATCTGGGAAAATTAAAACATCAGAATATGGGCTCGCACCATTGTAAATTTCTATGCTATTATTATATACTATAATATCTCCAGTTATTGGATTTATTAAATTTGCAAAAACAGGAATTAAATCTGTTGTGGTTGCATTTATATCTCCATCCGTATTATTCAATAATAATTGTATTGAGGAATTTTGTCTGAAAATTGTTAAAACATCCGAGACACTTGCACCAGTATAATTTTGTGTTGCACTTACATTACATACATAATTGTAATTTCCAGCTCCTAAAATAACTGCAATATTATTTTCACTTGTAACATCAATACCATCTCTCCATAACATTGCTGAAGCTTCTGGATTTGTGCAAGAGCACGAAGCTGTTGTCGCTGTTCCATAAACAGCAGGATTTGGATTTAGTGTCAATGAACATGTTGAATCATATTGACTTACAGTCAATATTCTCGTGATTATTTCTTCAGAATAATTTTGGCTTTGTGGATAATGATAAGTATAATTGTAAACACCAACACCTAATGTTAAAATTTCTGTTGCAGGACTTCCCATAGCAACATTTATTCCATTTCTGTAAAGAATTGCATTTGCTGTTGCTTGTGTTGTTTCAACCCAGCCAGTTGCATTGCTTTCTGTTCCATAAACAATGCTCAAATCAGATTCAATTCCATTTAATGCTAAATGTGCATTTGGATTTGCCTGATTTATTAAGTATGTATCTAAAATTTCTGCTGAAGCAAAATTTGGTGTTTCTACAACATAACATCTGTAATTGTGTAAACCTGCTTCAAGAATTGTTGCAAAATTATTTTCTGTTATAGTTACGTCATTGCCATTTCTTTCTAAAATAGCAGTTGTTTCAGTTATTGGACCAATAGTACTTATACATGAACATGATGCAGTTACAGCAACACCATATACCTGTGGACTTAATGGATTAAATGTTAAATCACACTGGGTTGGAATTAAAACATTATTTACGGTCACATTCCATGTTCTAACTGCTGTTCCGCCTTTATTGTCATAAACAATTACATAAACAATATGATTTCCTGCAGAAAAATAATCTGCATTATAAGTAAAAGAATCTGTAATTGAAACATTATTTCCGTCTATTTTCCAGAGATAATTTATAGGATCATTATTTGGATCATAAGCAGAAACTGAAAAATCAAGTTGTGAATTCTCATTCATGATTGGGGTTGAACTAACCGGATTGTATGCTGTGATTATAGGATCTTGATTAAATCCATCAAAAATAATTGTAACAGTTGAAGAATCTTTAACATTATTTCCCTTGTCTTTTGTTTTTGCATAATAAGTATGTACTGCTTGATTTGGCTCGTTGATTACTTTAACAAAAGTACAAGTAGTCATCAAATTGCAGTTTTTTTGATCTATCATAACATTATCTTGATAAATCTGTATCCATTGTATTCCCGCATTATCCCCCACATCGGTTGCAACAGCAGTTAATGTTGCAATCATTGTTGTATGTTGAGTGTCTGAACTTAAAGTTATTGATGGAGCAATATCTATTCCTTTTCCATCTCCAGAAATTATCCCTATTTCATCATCAATCAAATAAGATGCCGGAACTAAAAATAAAGGTATTAACATTATAGAGATGAAACTAAATAAAATTGCCCTTGCCTTTTTTGATTCAAACATTTTATTATTTGATTATTATATTCTCTTAATTAAATATCTTAAACTATTAAAAGTTAAGCGATCCCTCAAATGTAACAGCTTTCTTATCATTATCATAGCCAATTCCTAACGTTGGACTTCCGGAATGTTTTTTTAAAGTTCCAGACACGCCCGTATAATTTTTTCCAATTTTTCCAACAACTGAAAAATTATTATTCGAATAACCGCCGTAACCATAAACATCTGGTTTTTTAAAATCAACCCCTGCTCCTAAGATTAATGATGGAGAGTAATTGCCCATTTGTGAGAAGTAATCTCCTTCTAATCCCGCAGATAATAATTTCTTTGTATCTTCGCTATAAACAACACTTTCTTCAAGATTTCTTTTATTTTCATAATATTTTTTTGAGCGATAATTTTGATCTCTTAAATTTTCAAGCAATATATTGGAATTTACAACATTGTCAAATCCTATTGGTGCAACAATTCCCAAATTAAAGGCTGTTGAACTCGGTGAAAAATTTAAAGAACCGTTGAATATTGCTCCTTGATTGTTGTATTTTTCTAATTTTGCTAAAGGATATGTAAAATCAATACCTAATTCATTTTGATTCGGCGTAGTATGGCTTGTTGTAAGTCTAACTTCTCCACTATATGGGAGATCATAAGATACATTAGCTCTTATTCCAAATTCATTGTTTTTGCTTTCAACATCTGTCTTAGCATATAGGGGATTTATAGTTGAAGAATTAAATCCAATATTTGTTGAATCATTATTTACAATAACGAGGGTATTTCCATGCACATTTGTTCTTGTTGATCCAGATAATGTTTGTTCTGCTTTGGATTTATCTAAAAATATCTTTGACGAAATTTTTGAACTTAAAAATCCAGATCCTAATTTACCCCAATCTTTTTCAAAACCGGTTTCAAGAATAGAAACCTTTCTTTTATTATAAACACCCGAATTTAAGAGAGTATAATTATTTATGTTTACATTTGTTTCAGTAACTATCGGAATTCCTTCTTGATTTATTGAATCTCTGTCAAAAGTACTTGAATTGTATATATTATTAATTCTATCTTTAATATCACTTACTTGAAAATATTGTCCAAAATTAAGAAAAACATTTGTTTCCTTACCTATCTTTTTAGATGCTCCTGCTGAAAAGAAATTTGCAGTTTGTTCAATATTGCTTTTTGCAATTTCTGATTCTGTTGCAGAACCATTTGATAAAACAAAATTTCTATCTGTATTTGTATTTATTTCATAATTAGATCTTTTAATGTCTAAACCGCCTAATGCTTGTACACCGATACTTTCAAATTTTTTTCCAAGATTTAATAATGCTTGAACTTCTTTTTGATCTGTTCTAAAATCTAAAGCATGATAATTGAAAGCAAAACTTCCAAAAAGGTCATCTTGGTTTAAAGAAACATAAGGATTTACTCCTCTTTGCGAACCAATCCACATATTAACTCCACCGGCATTAAAATAATAATCGGCATAATCTGTTATTGAAGAAGACTGTTTGTAAACACTAATATCTGAAGATTTTGGAACAGCATTTGCAATTTTTGCACCACTTGTCAATAATGCAGATGCCAATAAAAATTTTAAGGCGTTTTTAAATTTCATTTTTCCCTTAGCTTTACCTAACCTTAAAATAAATAATTATTCGGTTTATAAATGTTTTGTTTGTAATCACTATTCTGTTTCTACAAAACCATCATAAATCTTATAAAATATATATTACAACATATATTATGCAGAACATATTTGAAAAATTTTCAATTATTTTTTTAATTTTATCCTTTATTTTATTGATCGAATTATCTTCTGGAGACATTTTTATTAACGAAGTTATGCCGCATACAAATAATTCCTGGAAAGATGAATGGATTGAAATTTATAATTCCGGTTCAGAAATAATAAATCTTTCTGGATGGAAAATAGGAGATAAAGCAAGCAATGACACTATTATTTCTTTGATAATATATCCAGAAAATTATGCACTTATCGTAGATACTAATACCAATTTGAATGGAAATTATGGGTGTGATTCTTTTTCAATTACTCAAGAAAGTTGTATAGAATTTTTAACAATAGGTTCTGGATTAAATGATTATAATGAAAGTATTTTTTTGTATGATAATGAAATAAATCTAATAGATCTTTTTGAATATGTTGAAGATATAAAATCTGTGGGAAAATCTTGGAATAGAAATCAATCAAATATTTGGGCATGCATTCCAACACCGGGAATTAAGAATAATTGCACACAAAATCAAACAAATTCAACAAATCAAACAACAAATAATACTAATTCTACAAATCCATCAGATGAATCTTTTATTGACATATTAAATTATCCCGAAAATACCCGGTTTGGCAAGATAATAAAAATAGATTTTCATGTTTACAAAGGCAATACGGGAAAATATGCAATTTATGCTTATATTGAAAATGAAGATGGCGATAAAATAAGTAGCACAGCAAAAGTTCATGCAGGAAATTCCTCTTCTTCAAGCAAATATAAAGATTATTATTTTGAAAATGTTGAAATCGAACTTAAATGTTTAAATGAAGAAGAAAATTACGAGCTTGTTGTTTATGGATTAGATGTTGAAGACAGGGAAGATATATCTATAGATTCTTGCAATGAAGAAAATACTGCTACGATAACAGAATCTGGAAAAATAGAATATTATGTGAATAATCGGGAAAATTCATATATTGGGAAAACAATCATTACGTCTGTTCAAATTATTAATAACGAAAATAAAGATTACATTTTTTCTATATGGACTTATATTTTCAGGGGTTCGAAATGTTATTCTTGCATTGAAGATAGAGAAGAGAATATGCAAGAAATCTTTATTTCATCAAAATCAGAATCTGAGATTTATTTAGAAAATATTGTTGAAGATGCAGAAGAAGGAGAATATAATCTTAAAATAAAAATATTAAAACAAGGATTGAAAACTCCAAAAGAGTTTACTTTTCCAATTTATTTGGAAAAGTCAGATTTAAAAGACACCAAAACACAAGCAATTGATATTGCTTCAGATAATTATATCTCTGGAAATGTGATGAACAATTTTGATGAATTTGGAAATTATAGGGAAGTAAAATCTAAAAAATCGGAAATTATGGAAATACTGCCATATATCATATCAACTATTTCTTTGCTTTTTTGTGTTTTTCTTCTTTTAAAAAAGATTTAAAAGCCCTTTTTTCTAAATCCTAATATGGATTCAAAAGAAATAAATGATAAAATAAAAGAAGGCTGGCTTAGAGCAAACATTATTTTTGAAGTAATCGGAAAACCCGCAGAACATATTATAGAGGCATTGAATAAACTAGTTGAGGTAATAAAACAAGATAAAAAGATTATAATAATTTCAAGCAAAGTTAATGATGCTATTGAAACAGAAAACGAATTCTTTTCTTCATTTTTAGAATTGGATATTCTATTAAAAGATTCCAAGAAAATAGTAGAATTTGTCTTTGATTACATGCCAGCATCAATTGAAATATCTGAACCAAGCAATTTTAATTTTAAATTAGACGAAATGAATGGACTATTAAATGATCTTGCCACCAAATTGCATAAATACGATGGAGCATTAAAACAGGTAAATCTAGAAAAAGAAATATTATTCGGCCATATCCAAGAAATAAAAAAAGCATTAGAAGCAAAAGGAATAAAATTAATTAGACAAGAAGTAAAAAAAGAGGAAACAAAAGAAGAGCAAAAAGAGAAAAGCAAGAAAGATACAGAAAAGAAAGAAGATAAGCAAAAAAAGAAAACGAAATAATCAAGAGGGTAATCAGCAATGACCAAAATCTGATTAATTCTTTAATTTAATTCCAAGATTTTAAAACAATTATCCCACTTATTATATAATGATTTCCTTGGTTTATTTTATTCATCAACGTGATATTAAAAATAGTTTTTAAATATTAAATAAAAATAATTCTCTACTTAATTTATTTTTTTAAATGACCCGGTGTTCTTTGGAAGGTTTTTTCATACTGTTTTTGAACTTCCTCTAAAAAAGGAGCATTTTCTTTTTTCTGTTTCTTTTTCATCCAGAATAAAACTAAAAGCAGAATTACTATAAGAGCACCGATTATTAAAAATCCAATTAATTGATTATTACCTGTTTTTGGTTTGCACTCGCCTAAACAGCAAGAAACAGTATCTGAGGCAATGGTCAAATTTCCAGAACAAACTTCATCAGTTCCGCATTCTATTCCCCTAAGTTCAATACATCTTTTTGAAGTCCTTTCTAAATAAACAGAAATATTTACGGGAATTCTTGTTTCAATATCTCTTCTGTTAAGTTTTCCTTTTGCAATTATTTCCCCAGAATATTCCTTTGACATAAAAGAACTACTTGGATCAATAGTTATATTTAATATAATTGTTTCTCCAGCACCCAATTTTGAGATAAAGCCAGGTTCAATATTTGGAATTAAACTAATGAGACTAGATGTTTGAGTTATATAGATATCTTCAATATCTGAGCCAAAATTATTTTTTAAAGTTAATACAGCTATTTTTTTAGGATCAATATTGGATAAATTTTGTTTTATCTGAATTTCCAAAAAAGAAAAGTCACTTGAAATTAAAGCAGCAGTTGTGCCGGTTCCTTCATAATCTATCTCTCCAGGAATTTGGCCCTCATTTATATTTCCATAAGAAGAATTAATTGTCCCATTAGTAGTATCATAAAGAGATTTATCTGTTTGAATAATTAATGGAAGATTATACTCTTTTTGATAATCACCCATCAAGGGAGAATATCTTACTTTTAGAGTATCAGTAATGATTTCTGCATTTTGTGTTCCAATAAAGGGCATTGATATGGTTATTTTTTTTATTGTATTTGCATCAACAGTATAATTTAAGCTAGAATTTAAAAGAATTATTACTGCCGTTGCATTATTTTTTGCATTATTCTTTAATATCAAATCAAATTTACCGTTGCTTTTTGTTTGAATCAATCCAGGCCATATTCCCATTAGCGGTTCTATTTTATCTTCATCGAATCCAAAAAATAAAACATGCTCTTTTACCACGATATTTTGGCTAGAATATTTTAATCTAAGATAATCTTCTGCTTTCCTTATGTTGTTTGAAAATCCAAAACTATTTATTTCATTTAAGTTATTTAATAAAAAAAGAGTTTTTGTTGTTGCCATAATATTTTCTTTGTAATTTGTACTGCTTATTGGAAACCAGCCATTTTGTGATTGTAATGATGCAATTTGTCTTGCAGAATCCAAATCATTAGTAATGTAAGCAATAACTGATTTTTCCTCTAATCCGATATTCTGCGAATTTAACCAATTAATAGCTCCATTATCTGAAAATCCTAATTCTTTTAACGCTAAAACTGCAAAAGTTGTTGATTCAACATCACATGGAGATTTTATTGTTTTGCCAAAACAGCCATCATTGTTTATAGTGTATGTTAAAATATTTGGGTTAACCATCCTTGTAAAATTAAAATCCTTTGTTTGATTTTCATAACTATACTTTAATGTTGCATTGATATCTTTATTACAATTAAGAACCAGGCTAAAAGAAGTCTGGTTTTCATAATCTTTAATTATGGGGTAAATTTCAAAAGGCCAAATAGATATTTCTCTTGTTTCATTATATGCTGAAAAATTGCAGATAACAAACATATCGCTAGGAATAATTTTCCAGCTTCCTTCTAAACTATTTTGATAGGCCAATAAATTTTTTGATAATTTATCTTTTGTTTGAGGAAAGGATAAAATACTAAGAGAGATTAATTTTGTTTCACATTCTTTTTTTAAACAAGAATCTTCTCTTAGAGAATATGCAGAATACATCTTTTCATAAAAATTAGAATCATAATTAAAAATTTTTCCAGCCAAAATTAATTGCTCTAAGGGAATTCCATAAAGATTATTTTTTATTGCATCTCTAGTGCTTTCATAAATGTTTTCAATAGGCTCTTTTACAAGTATATCTTGCGTAAAAAATTGATATTGATTATTACAGATTGTTTTTATCTTTAACTGATAATTTCCGGGAAATTTAGGTACATCAAAAAATAAAAAATACCTGTTTTGCGAAATTTTTGTTAAATAAAATTTAGTTTCTTGCTGGACATCATTTTTTAATAGAAAAATATCTGTTGTTGTTAGATTTTTTTCACCGAATGAAATAATTTCTGCTTGCAATGTTTCGAGCGGAAGAAATTCAGTATTAGTTGGTGTTATAGTCATGCATTGTCCATTTGCCCATGAACCGATTAAAATTAAGAAAAATATGGCGGATATTAAACAAAAGTATCTTTTCATTTTAAAAATAGGAATCACCAGATTATTTAGATTATTGATTTAATTATCTCTTTTTTTCTTTAGTCATGCTTTTTAATTTTTTTAATGTCTTTTCTAATTCTTCATCTGTTTTTGTCTTAGGTATTTTTTTAGGCTGGTTGTTAATATTAATTGTTGTTCTTGGAACTTGTTGAACTGCAGAAGGCCTTACTATTGCTGTCTGTGGTTGTGTTGCTACAGGTCTTGTTACTCTTTGTTGTGGCTGTGTTTGCTGTTTTAATGTTGGTTTTGCAAATAAACCTGCAAATGGAGAAGGTTTTTCTCCTGGTTTTTGTTTTTCTTCTCCCTTCTTTCTAAATTTAAACCAATAAAGAGCAAATCCTGCTCCTGCGATAATTAAGATTATAATCAATATCCATAACCATGTTAAATTTGCCGGTTTCTTACATGTTCCACCAACACAGCAATCTCCTTCAGCAGAATCTTCCATTATTCCACCAGAACATTTTTCTCCAGGAGCACAAACATCTCCGCCTAAAGAAGAACATCTCTTTAAACATTGCGCAGTGCAACAGTCTTTTTCATCTGTTGTCTCTTCTGTTGATCCAGAACATTGCTCATCGCTTAAACATGGCCTTCCATTAATCTGACTGCATGTTCTGTCTTGTACGCATTTTATAATATTATTACTTACACAGCAATAATTGCTATTTAATGATTGTATTGGTTCAACAATTCTCCAAGTGCTTGAATCAATACAAATTCTTGGATTACAGATTATTCCACCTAAATCAGATTCACAATTTCTATTCTGAGAATCTGCTGGAATACAGGTTCCTAAACAGCAAGTTCCATCCAAACTATTTACTTCGGTTCCAAAACATCTTTCATTTCCATAACAGGGTATTCCACCCATAATTGAACAGGAAGTGTAGGCTTCTGACAAACAACATACTCCACCGTCTGCACAGAAAATACTAGAAGAATATTCTCCCGCATTACAAGAAGTTCTGCAAGTTCCATTTGCGCTAGAACAATCACTTACTGTTGTTCCACTTGGCGCACAACAAACGTCTTCATAATTTGGGCATGTTAAATTATACACTATATCTTGGTCATAATCACAGGTTGTTCTGCATTCAAAATTATGATCGACGCAATTTGTTCCTAAGCCACCACATAATCCTGGCCATAAACTCCACAATATAAATGCAGTATCTCTCAAATCAGAACAGCCAGTTTCAGTGCATAACCAGTATCTATAATTGTTTGTTCCTACTTTTAATGTTCTAAAATTAGGATTATTTAATAAATAATGTCTTGCCCCTCCTGCATTAGAATCATCTAAATTTCCAATTCCTGTTAAACCACCAAGTGCAGTATCGTAAAATTGTCCATAAGGGGTTTCAGACATTTTCCAGAATCCTTGTCTGTTCTGTAAATCCGTTATTTCCTGACTGTATGTAGATATTCCAATATTGTAAAGTAATGCTTGGTAAAAATATTTTTTATTTGCTGAATCAAGAGATTTAATTACAAGATATGGAATGAATTTTTTGTAATCGCTATTTCCAGATTTTTTTAAGGCATAGGTTGCCCAAGCAGTTGCTTCATAATTACATACGCTATCAGATCTTCTTGCCTTTAAACAATAAGATTCTGCATGAATTTCAACTTCTTTTCCAGAAATTTCAGAATATATTTCTGGAGCAACATACCATGTGCTTTGTAATGTGGTGTCGGTTTTATATAACATATTAACCTTGAATGTTTTCGTAGTATCGTTGATATCACATTTTATTTTATAGGAATTTTTATAACAGGCTTCTCCGTTAAGTTGAAGCCAATAAGAATTTCCTGTTGTTGAAGAAGGATATAATGTAAAGCAAGGTGCTGTTCCTGTTGAGACAAAACTTATTGTTTTGTCTGCGTTAACCCTGACAACATCACTTCTATTATTATATTCTATTGTACAATTCATGCTATAGCCTCTTTCTGTATCTAATTGCATAAACCAAGATAATTCTGAAAAGAATTTACTTTGATTCATTATCCAGACATCAACTTTGCTCGTATTTTCTCCTGAAAAAGAGTCTATTGCAATTTTTGCTAGAGAAGTTGATAATAAATCACACAATGCGGTATTTTGAGCATTTCCTGTTGCCGGTCTTACAACATCCCAGCATCGTTCTAATGAATTTTCAATTTTTTTTGCTTTTAGTTGATTTAATCCATCAATACCAGAAGATCTACATCTCAATGCGAGAAGAGCAAAACTATGATCTTTTACATTCAAAGCATTCCAATTTCCCACCTTGTAACCAAGCCAGTTATATGCTCTTTCTATTTCTGCTTGTCCTGTAACATTTATTGTTTGAGCAGAAGAAAAATTAATAGATAATATAACCAATGTAAGAAATAACGTTAACAAAATTGCAAATAAATAAAAGTTTCTTACACCCTTCTTTTTTTCCATATTTAATTTAAATAAATTACATTTAAAATAGTTTCGCTTTTTCAGTATACTATATATTATACGCCTGTCAAAGCACATTATTATATATATCGTCAGCATTTATCTATTTTTATATTTTACATAACTTTCTTGCCTATAGCTTGGAAGTTCAGTATATTCTTTTTTCTCTCCGTTAATAACATCTTTCTTTTTTTTGCATAGGGGTTTTTTTAAATTTGAATTTATCTTTTTTTCTTTTTGAAAATAGTCTTTTTTCTGAAATTTTCCCCCGAATTTGAAATTTTCAGCCCTTTTCGCAGACATTGATTTTAATATAAAATAATTCAGGGGATTTTTTATTTTAGCACATAGATTATCTGGAGTGCAGATTCCGGTGTCTTGATAATATGATTGAAGCTCGCAGTTCGGAGGCATTTTTTTAATTTGTTTTTCGAACCAAGAAAGTTGTGTCAAAAAATAAGTTTCTTTTAATGGTTTATAATTTTTTTTATTCCATTCAATAACCTTTTCTTTTATTTGTTCGTGATTTAAGCCAAGAGATTTTAAGAAATTTAAAAGAACAAATAAACTTCTTTTTCTACCATCCTGCTTTAAACCAGAAAGAATATTTTTTATGCAAGGAGGAAAATTTTCTTCCTTGACTTCAGTTATTATAATTTCTTCGTAATCTTTCTTTTCTTTGTTTGAACTTAGTTTCCTTGGATTTATTTTATCTTGATTTTTCTGCCAATCTAATGCTTGGAGCATCAATTCCTTGGCTTCGTTTTGTTCAGGTTTAGGCAAAAAAAGTTTGGGAAAAATTCTATCTGGATATGCCCAGCCCGGATGAAAAGATTTTATTTGTTCTGGTTTTATTACAATGCTCGCTAATCCTGTTTTTTCATTTAATGAATAAGGCATTCGATATAAATGCCTGGATGAAATTAAAACAGTATCAATTTCAAGAACAGAAAAAGGATCAAGTTCATTATTTACTAATAATCTATTTTTTGGAATTCCCGTAAATTTTTCAATTTCATTTATTGTATTAATTTCAAGAATTCTCTCGCGTAGGCCCTTTCTTATCATTTCCTTTAGATAAGCAGCTATAAGCCTTGGCCCTTGAGGAAAATAATCTTTTATATCTACCCCATTAATATTTTTTGGAAATGCCTCAAATCCCAAACCTATGTGAAATCCTTTTGAACCAGAAAATTTAACTCCGAAATTTCTTATGCCATGAAAATACAATGCTTCTGTTAAAAGCCATGTTGCAATCTTTCCATATTCAATAAATTTGCAATCAATATCTAATAATAAATCCCAACCAATCCTTAAATTGTTCAATTTTTCAGTACTCGAGCCTGTTTCAATCTCAAGGGGATTTTTCCAAATTTCTTCTGAACAGTGAAAACTTGTGGCACCTTTTAATGAAAGATTTTCAACATCTGTTTCATATTCTAGGGCATCAGGACGCTTGCCAAACTGTTCATAATATCTTGGTACAATTTCCTTATTTTTTGAAAAAGAAAAAATAGCCTGTTGAATTTCTTTTCTAATATAATAATATCTAGCCAATTTCTGTAATCTTGCTCTTTTTGCGTCAACTTCTTTTTCTTCTTTTAATTTTTCTTGTTCAGCCATTTTTCACCCTTTTAATAATCTTTAATATTTTTAATGTTTAAATTTCTTGATTTTGCGATTTAAATAGATGTATATACTAATTATATATAATAATAGAATATATTGATTAAATGATTAAATTAACTAATGGTTGAAGCATAAATAAATCATAAATAAAATACCCTACAAAAATATAGCAAACTTTAAAAAATAAACTTGTCAATAAAAACAGTGTAAAATATTATAAACCCTTAAAGTTATAAAAAGCACATAATAAAAACCATGTTATTAAAATTTGATAATCCAAAGCTTTTGGCAGATTCTATTAGTTTAATCAATGAACTTGTTTTGGAAGTAAAAGCAAAAATAAACAAAGAAGGTTTTGAAATTATTGCAATTGATCCTGCAAATGCAGCAATGGTTATATTAAAAATTCCAAAATCTGCATTTTCACAATTTGATGTTGAAAAAGAGGAAGAGCTTGGATTGAATTTGGAAGATTTAAAACAAGTATTAAGAAGAGCATCTTCTTCTTCCGCACTTATTATAGAAAAAAAAGATAACATTCTTCACCTGAAAATACAAGATGCTGTAAAAAGAAATTTTACTTTATCTTTAATTCATATAGATGCAGAAGAAAAAAATATACCTGATTTATCTTTTAATAGCCAGATAGAAATCAATTCTAATACTTTTTCAGATGTAATAAATGATGCAGCAATTGTTGCAGATTCCTGTTCTTTTATTACAAACGAAGCTTCTTTTACAATAGAAGCAAGAGGAACATTAAACAGTGCAAGGACTGAATTTTCAAGTGATGAAGTTAAAATAGCAACAAATCAGGAAAGTAAATCAAAATATTCTTTAGATTATTTAATGAAATTTATGAAAGCTTCAAAAATGTCCGAAAAGACAACATTAAGATTTTCTACAAATTATCCGGCAAGACTGGATTTTAAAAACCCAAATGGATTAATGGAATTGAGTTTTATTCTTGCACCAAGATTTGAAGAAGAATAAAAAGAATAATAAGGCTAAAAAACAATTAGATAATATTCTTTAAAACTTGAAAACCTTTATAAATATTAATTTCTGTTAATATTACAGTATGATATTCAACAATAAAAGAGGCCAGGTAACTACTTATGTAATTATAGCGATTGTTATTGTAGCCTTGGGAATTCTTGCATCTGTTTTTTGGCCGCAAGTTTCTGGATTTTTTACAAGTGAAGATCAGGCAAGAGCAATTCTTGCATCTCAATCAGATTCTTTAAGAAAAGCAGTAAGCGATTGTGTTGAGACAACATCTAAAGACATAATAACAAGACAAGGATTGCAGGCAGGATATTATGATTATTCTCATCTTTATAGCATAGAATTTGCAGGTCCAAAAGTTGTTGTAATGACAAAAAATATTAATAAGGAAAGAATAAACAACATGCCAAGCATAACAAAAATAGAGCAAGAATTTAACAAAGCCATGCAAGAGGAAGGATATGAAAGAATAGATGCATGCTTAAACAATTTCGCAAGCTTTAGAAGTATTGATGT
>DAKN01000099.1 GCA_002499185.1 Candidatus Pacearchaeota archaeon UBA284
ATTTGATTAAACCTAATTATTCTTGAATTTCAAATAAGCAATTACTTTCTCTTGCTTTATTACCAAATAGTTCGAGAATCTCTTTTAATTTTTTATTTAATTCCTTATAGTCCTTTCCTTGTAAATCAAGAATATAATTTGGAGCCCCAAGATAAGTTATGGTTATACCTGGTGTATTAACTTGTTCCAAGATATTTTTTATTTTTTCTATTCCATCCGGTAATTCACATTTTAAAATAAATTTAGCCCTTATATTTACTTTTTTATTTTTTATTTTTTCATCAAGAACTTCAAATACTTTTTTAATTTCTTCATTAGCTATCCCCAATTGTGTAAAAAAGTTTTTATTTCTATTATCCAGCGCATCAAAAAATTCATCTAAAGAATATTCTTTTGATTTTTGTTTTATTAAAGTGAGTTTATTTTTATCTGTAAGTGAGATATTGAGCATGACAAAAAAATCTTTTTGTTTTTTGTGTTTTTCAGATATTTCTTTTCTTTCTTTGAGTGTAACTCTTCTTAAGGATAAATCGATATGATTTTTAGCCTCATCAACCCTTATAACTTTAATTACTATTTTTTGTCCGATTTTAATATAATCTCTTATATTTCTAATTCTTCCAGGAGCAACTTCGCTAAAATTAATAACGCCCTCTTTGTTATTATAATCATCTAATTTTACAAAAACGCTCGTTCCGATTATCCTATCTATCGTTGCTAGTGTTAAATCCTCAACTTCTGGAAATTGTTTTTTCATATTCTTAACAAAAAGATTTATTTTAAGATTATTTCAAGACTTCTATAACTTTTGCTTTTATTTTTGCCTTACTTGAAGAAGGTTTTGCAAGCAAATTACTACATTTCAGGCATTTTACTGTGGTTGTCGCTTTTCCAAAAATAACTTGTTCCTCATCACATTTTGGACATTTAACCCTTACAAATTTGCTTTTTGTTATCCTTATTTCCTTTGCCATAAAATCACAAAAAAGACTGGCTTTTTAATACTTTGCATATCCAACGCTCACTTACTGGCTCTCTTGTTGGTAAGGCGTCATTTAATTTCAAATAGGTCATAATGAGAAAACCGGTTGTTCGAATATAATTCTTTAACACTTATTGATAAGAGCGCAGTTGGGCACGAATACCAGATTATATTTTTATTTGTTGTAAGGACATTGTTTTTTGTAGTGAATCTAAAAAAATATTTTCTTGTGATTTATTTATTAAACAACCAGCTGCATTTGCATGTCCTCCAACCTCTCCGCCAATATCTCCTACAATATTTTTCAGAAGATTAAATAAATTATTATTATTTTCAATGTTGCTTCCAGACAATCTCGCAGAAACTTTTATTTTATCATCTTCTCTATAAGCCAATCCAACAAGCACTGTTCCTTTTGGATAAACTGATGAAGAAGCTAAAATGCTTGTAACTGTTCCAATTATTGTGTCTTTTATTGCATTTCTTGCATTAACTATAATATAATTATTTCCTTGAATTTTTTCATTTTCATAAATCCAATTAAGTGATTTTATGATATGCTGTTTATATTTTGCATATATTGTCTCTACTTGATCTTTTGCTTCGCTTGAACCAAGAGCAAATGCCAATGCCAGTTCTGCCTGTCCTAATCTTCCACAAGCATTTATCATAGCACTTAATTCTCTTCCATCAAATAAATGTCCATAAAATTTCATCAGATAAACATTTCCTAAAATATCTTGATTATGTCCTTCGCCAATTCTTTTTAATAAAATCGCTGTTATCAACCTAGACATTTCATCTTCATTTAAATCAACCATGGTCCTATAACCCCTTTCATCTTTTATTTTTATTGATAATTCATCAACAAATTTATACGCTCCATCACATGATCCCGTAACGCCGGGAATAAAAACACTATAACTGTATTCCAATGCCTTATGTATTGGTCTTGTGCCTGCAAAAATTGTCAGTCCTTTTTTTATTTGCATGCCGTTTTCACGAGCATCTTCAAAAATTTCATTGCTTCTTTTGTCTTTTTCTTTATCCATTAAATCCCCAATCATTCCAAGAACTGCAAATTGTGCTAAATCTTTGTTATTTTTATTTAATTCCTTACAAAATAAATATGTTACTCCAGCACCGCTAATTTTTTCCTTGTTTGATATCATAGGATTAGCCAAGATTATATTCGCTTTATCTTTAATTTTATCATAATCTTGAATTTCGTGATGATCTAAAATAAAAACTCTCGAATATTCAGATATTTTAGCTATTGTTTCTAAATTTCCAGAACCCAAATCAAGAAAAAAAACTGCCGGCCATTTTTGTTCTCTTGCTTCAGTTACCATCTGTGTCAAAAATGGTTCTTCTAATTGTTTGACTGCAGAAATCCAAAAATTACAATCTATTTTTTTTAATGCCTTGCACATTATTGAACCAGCCATTAAACCATCAGTATCTATGTGTGTTATTACTCTAATAACCCCGTTAAATTTTTCTTTGTTAGAATTACTATTAGATAGGATTTCCTTGAATGAAAAAACCGCCTGGCTAAGATCCATTTTAAACCTTAACCACGATACAATCAGCGCCCCTTTTTATTTGCGCGGAGAGTAAAAATTATTTATTCCTCTTATGATATCTTTTCAACCTTATTAATTTGACTTCTGTCAATTGTAATCCTCTTTTTGCTACCTTATCTTGTTTGTTACTTTCAAAATGTTTCTTAAGTTTTTTATGTTTCTTTTCTACTGCAATCAATTCGTGTGGTTCATACTCTATTTTATTTTCCTCTAAAACTTTCTCTATTTTCTTACCGATGATACCCCTAATATTGTTTATTCCATAACTATCTCTTAAAATTAACCCAATTTTTGCACTTGTGTTTCCTTCTTTTGCGAGTTTTACAATTAATTCTTCTATCTGTTTATTGTTCAAAACAACCCAAGTTGGTTTTTCTGTAAATATAGGTTTATGTGAACCTGCTTTTCCTCGTCCTCTCCCATATAACGTGGCCATAAAAANNATTATTACAAGAATAGCCCCGCCCGTGCTTAAAAACGCAGAAACGTTTTTAGCGTAAGGAAATTTAATTATTTCCTACGCATGAAATTTAATAAATTTCATAGCGTCCTGGAAAACTATGTTTTCCAAGGAGATTCGAACAGAGAATCCGGGCAATAAAGATTATAAATAGAATAGCCCCGCCCGGATTCGAACCGGGGTCGCGGGCTCCAAAGGCCCACATCTTAGGTCTCTAATAAAGTCTCTATAATAGCCTTATTAAATTTGACCGCTGGACGACGGGGCTATTTTAGCATCTTAACTTTATTAAGATGCTTAGGATTATGAAAACCAACGACTTTTAAAAACCTTTTTAATTCAGATCTTTTAGTTATGTATAGATCTTTCTCTTTAGAAATTTTGGAAGGATTTATCCTTAATTTGATTAAAGAATCCCTAACATCATTTAATAAATATTGATTTTTGTTGCAAAAGTTTATTTGATGACTATTTTGGTTTGTTAACCTATATATAGAACCATCCGTATCATATAGCCCTCTTAAACAGGATCTTAAAAAAGAAGGATTTTGCCTTATCCAGTCTGGAATTTCTAATTTATTCTTAATCTTATTTCCAGGTTTAAATCCTTTGCTTTCCAAAAATTTAACAAGATTAATACTGTGTGCTTCAACAAACATTGCATTTTCATTTTTAAATTTCCCAATCTTTGTTTTTATAGAAAATAAACTTTCTATTAGTGGTTTGACAAAATTAATTAGGTAATCTCTATCCTTTCTAGAATCTCCAACGATTCGGATCATATATGTTCCGATTTTATATCCCTTTGTTTTATTTAAATTTCCGTCACCAAGCATAATCCCATAAAATTCTGCCAATTTCTTGCTTTCTTTTGGGAGATTTATTTTTTTGATTTTCCCTGGGGATATTCTTCCTCCTTTGATTCTTCCCCAGTTTTCTTCTTTTTTTTCAAGAATAAATTTTTTGAATTCTTTTCTTAATGAAAATTTATCAAATAATCTTTCTGGAATTAAGGTTTGTTCATAAAAATATGCTTTCAAATTTCCTTCTTTAATTTGAAGTTGTTGCGCAAATTCACGCCAGCATAGGCCTCTTTGTTCTTTTTCCTTTCTAATTAATTCCCTTTGTTTACCTTTTATAAAAACAACCCTCATTGAGAGATAAAGAAAATTTAATTTATAAATTTATTGTTTGACCGCTGTACTACGGCTTCAATTTTTACAAACGATAGAATATTTATAAAACTTTAGAATTACTCAAAAAATTAATATTACTCGCTATCACTATACCAATCAACATCGTAAAAATGTTGCACACATTTTTCTTTTGAAGGATCCAAAATTCCAGAACATGCAATAAATAATTCTAAAAAACGGTTTTTATCTGGACAAAAATAGTGGTGTTTTCCTTTCGGAATATTTATTTCATCACCCATTATAATTGTTTTAATATCTTTTTGATCTTCAACCAAGACGTTTGCATATCCTTGAATAACCTTTACTGCTTCATCAACATCTTCATGATAGTGAATATCTGTTGGCCTTGGAAAAACAACTTGCACAAGCGTCTGTTTTAGTTTTCCATTAATTTTTTTAAAAACGGGTTTTACGAATAATCCAGATTTGGTATCAAAAGAATATCCTTCAATACTCGCAGCAACAATATCTAAAAAAGAAGAGATTTCTTGATTTTCAAGATACCATAGTTTTACCTTTTCATTTGTTATTGAATTTACCAATCCCTTCGCCATCACAAATTAATTACAACATGATTTATAAGGATTTATGTGAACAAGAACAATATTTAAAATTTATCCGAATGAAAATCAAAACTGAAACACATTAATATAACCAC
>DAKN01000063.1 GCA_002499185.1 Candidatus Pacearchaeota archaeon UBA284
GGATTAAAGTAGCAAATTTTTCTTATAACTTTTCGTAGTTTATGTTTCATATTAAAAACTTTTTTGTATAAACATTGCTTTAAATTCTACACATACTATTCCCCTGATATAATATGTTTTATCTGCACTTGTTTTTCTTAATGCAAACTCAAACATATCCTTTAATACAGGAAATCTTACAACATTCATTGAATATAAAACACCATTAATTTTTTCTTCGGAATGAAACTCCTTAATGTCTTTATTTTTTGCTATAGTATTATACACCCAATTCATTTCCTTTTTTGTTAACATATTTTACTCCTTATTTAATATTAAAAGTAAAAAATTTCAGACCTATATTCTTATTAATAGCACACCCATTATCTACAAGATATACATTTGAATTTCCAACTTTATGTGGCATAGGTTCTTCCCACACAGTAATATTATCATCGTAGGATATTCCCGATGAAATAAGGTCAATCTTATGTGGGGTCATCCAATGTCCAATGACAAAGGTATAATCTTTATACTTGTTCGGAAGTAGGCTTACAAAAGAAGCATTGTCTCTTGTTTTCATCAGATTTCGCATATTTCCACCCCATAAGTCATCATTTGTTACTATAAGGGAGTTACCTACAACAGAAAAACCACTATGTGTAAAAAAGAAATTAGGAAGTTCTTCTGAGTCCTCATAGAACATCATCATCTTTGAATAACACCTATCTAATAATTTTCTTATGTTTGTCCTTCTTTTTTCCAATTTTAGTATTGCTTGGTAGGTTTCTTCTCCACCATTTCCATCACATCTCCAAATTTGATGACCACTTAATTTTAATTTATCCCTACAAAAATCCCAGCACCATACATCATGATTGCCTATTAAGAACTTATATTTTGAGTTTGATTGATTATCTATCATCCACCCAACCATTTTCATTTCTTCATCAATAGGGGCTCTATCAAGATAATCCCCTATAAATATCCTATAATCATAAGGAAAGTTATCTGCTTCTGCAACGGCATCAAGAAGTTTTGAGTAGTGTCCGTGTATATCAGATATTACTTGAACTATTGTCATTTTGTTGGATTTGATATATTGTTTTTCCATGCATCAAGATATTTATTAAGTATTTCCATTCCATTCTTACCAATATCTTGGATACTTTCGTTATTTGCTATTTTTGGAACAACTTTAATAAGAACCATTTCGTTTGTTGTAGGGGTTAATATGGAGGCAATAGTTAAGAATATAAATATCACACAAACAATTATAGTGTCTGACATATTACCCATACTCATTAAATGACCTATAAAAAGTATAACTGACAATATCCCTAAAAGAACTGCAAAAATAATAAGAACATCTTTAAGTCCATCCAACCTTGTTACCCAGTACATATCAGATTCTGACATTACTTCATTAGCACCAAGCATAGAAACCACACAAAGTGCAATTAAAATAAACATTATAAACTTTTTCATAAAACCTCCTATATACTTTTTGTTTTTGAACATATTACATATTTAATACCATCTAATGTTGTATTACTCCCACAATTAGATGCACACCGACAAAGGCAATCATAAGAACCTACCAGTATTATTTTCCCACGATTACCCCCGTTTCTCCGCTCTTTATAAGGGCACTTTGTAATACAATATCCATTAATATCTGTTGTATAATTTATTTTCATTTACTTCTTCCCAAAAAAAGAGGGTGCTCCCAAAAACACGGATACAAAATAAAAAAGAACACTTAATTTAATGGATGCGACATTAGTAAGTTTTGGAATAACATATCCCAAATCTTTAACAAAGGATACCAATAGATTATTCCACAAAAGCATAATAACCCCACTACCAAGTAATAGGTATATTAGCAAAAATAGTATCCAAAGTCCTATTATTCGTAAAACCTTATCCACAGAAACCTCCTTTTTTATTTACCTAATTATAGCATAAAAAAAGAACCTTGTCAATAGGTAAATATTAATTTCATAGCATAAACAATTCTTTTAAAATCCCTGCCACATCTAAAGTAGTATTCATATTAAACTCAACAATTGCTTTATTTTTATCATTATAAAGGCATATAAATTCAGGATAGGTAAGCGAATCCATATGAATAAAAATAGGAATACCATTATCATTTTCTACAATAAAATCCAAATGACTGTGTTCTTGCATATCAATTCTTCTTTTTATTTCAACAGCCAATGCCTCTTTTGTTATTTTTATCGGCTCATACATAATTCCCTCACTACTTCTTTTGTTTTTCAAATATATAATTTACTGCTTCCTCTAAACCATATTCAGAATAACACAATTTCCCATCAAAAGTGAAACATTCATTTAATTTTAACAGTACAATTTCATTTTTATCATAACATACTATTGCATTATGCGTTTGTTTGAACTCATATTTTACTTTTATAGAAATTCTCTCCTGTTCTGAATCTCCAACTAAATAATCAATGCTGTATTTTTCGTTACGAATATTTTTAAGAATGTTTTGTAGTTCATTGGCAAATTCTTTTCGTGTTATTTTTATAGGCTCATTCATAATTCCTCCAATTAAAAAAGTTGAGTATCACTCTTTGGTAATTGTATTTGGTTTCCTTTATCAACAATACTTTCAATTGTAAGTAATTGTATTTTATCAATTTCCCCAATTTTTCCATATGATTTTACTTCTTTTATAAAACCATCTGTTATATTTTCTTCAAAAGTTATATATACACCAATATCTCCTGTTCCCTTACCAATTTCTGAACAAAATGCTTTAAGGTGGTTTTTATTACTTCCCGCTGTTATTTGCACAAGCCCCTTGCATTGTTTTGAATTGTATGTAAATGAAAATACTCCGTCCACAGAACCATCTCCAACTTTCTTTTCATTTCCAATAACTCCTTTAAGATAATACTTTACAATTACATCTTCAAGTGCAAACCTACTATTCTTTTCCTCTCCAATAATATTCTCATCTACCATTTTTTTAAGTTCCTTTGAAGAACGGGGTATCCCAAATATAAAGAAATCTTTCTTTAATTTAATACCATATTTCTCTACTCGTTCTTTCGTAATTTGAATAGCCCTGTAATTTATATCACATCCTATAAAATCTCTATTTAACTTTTGAGCAACTGATATTGTTGTTCCACCACCCATATAAAAATCGGCGACAACATCACCTTCATTTGATGAGGCTTTTATTATACGCTCAAGTAGGGCTTCAGGCTTCTGCGTGGGATAACCAAGACGCTCTGATGCTACACTAAGAGCATTAATATCTACCCAATAGTCTTCTGCTATTTTACCACGCTGAATATATTCTTCTGCTCCATCCATACAAGAACCTTCTTTTCCTGCTCTTGCAAGTGACTTTTTACTTCCCATTGTGAAATTACCTTTATATGGAATACGAATATTGCCTATATTAAATGTTGCTTTCTCTGTTTTTGTGTATAAAAAAATAGTATCGTGTTTTCTTGGAAAATTGTTTTTAACATTACTTGGTCCAGTATAGCACCATACTATCTCATTTCT
>DAKN01000102.1:0-14897 GCA_002499185.1 Candidatus Pacearchaeota archaeon UBA284
AGGGTCGCAAAAAAAGATTGTATTGATAAAACAAACAGATATAATGCACCTATCTGTAATGGTAAAATCAATTCTGGTTTATTAAAAAAGGAATTTGAAATTAGAGATGCTGAAAAATATAATATTAATGAGATAACAAAAGACCAAAATATTTTAAGATTGAGTAAAAATCTTATTCTTGACCTTGCTTCTTTTTCTCCTTTTTTCCCTTTTGAGAGTGAATCTGCAAGATATCTTGATGTCGCAGAATATATTCCAAAATCTGTAACTGTTGCTATTGTTAATAATATTGACAAAATTATGTTATATACTCCAAATAATTCTGGAAGAAGCAATCTTGCTAAAAATATTGTAAATATTAATCCACCAACCCTAGAAACAATATTTGTTGCGAAACTATAACCCGAATTAACTATTGCTTTTCGGGTCATAGATTTTTCATCTTTACCTTTGACTATATTAAATAATTTTTTTATGTCTGCTAACATAAGCTATTAAAGAAAACGCGCGTTTATATTTCTTATTATCTTTCTTTATTAAAAGATATATCCAATCAATTACCATATGAAAAAGAAACCCTAAAAAAACCCATTGAAATATTTCTAATAAAAGGGCTAATAAAAAAATAACAAAAAGAAATTCTATTGTGTGAAAGATAAATAATAATCTTATTGGTTTTTGATTATTTTTTAATTTTTTATTTAAATCTTTTCTAAAATAGATATATGCTTTCGGTAAATTAAATGATTTCTTTTTGAAAATGTAATAAATATAATGATCTATATCAAATCCAAAAGAAGCGAGAAAGAAAATTGCTGCATAAAATGGGTTTAAATTATTAAGATATAAAATAATAGAAAGAATTAATCCAAAAATTATATGAAATATTGGAAGCATTTTATTGTTTTTGATTCGTCCGAATAGCAGATGACAAATATATTTTACTTATATGGGATCTTAACTCATTAATATTATATAAAGATTTGCAGTTTACTTCAAATAAATCGGCTCTTAAGATTATTTAAGGATTAAAAAATAACTTTATTCTTTTTCCATTATTTTTAATATATCACTGAAAGCTGGTCTTGTAATTAAAACACCAATTGTTATTCCCAGGAAGGTTGTTACTGCAAACCCTTTTAAAAGTCCTGCTCCTGCCCACCATAAAGGTAATAAAGACGCAACAAGGGTTGCATATGCTGCAAAGATTATTGTAAATGCTCGCTTCATTTTTTCTTTTAGTCCGCGATTTTTATCTTCACGAACAGATTCATCCATCATAACTATTTGATCGTTAACCCCTGTTCCAATTGCTGTAATTATACCTGCTATGCTTGCTAAATCAAGATTCCATTTAATTAAAACAGCTAACCCAATAGTTAATAATACTTCTGATACCATTGTTATAAAAATTGGTACAAAAAATTTCAATTTCCGATATCTTAAATAAATGACGATGCTTACTGCAACAAAAGCCATTATAGCAACTATTAAAATATTTTTGGTAAATTCGCTTCCCAGGCTTGGAGAAATTGTATCTAGTTTTATTATTTCTAATTTGTATGGTAAACTCCCAGTTATTAATATTGTTTGAAGTTTTCTCATATTCTGGGTTGCGTCTTGATAGGCTTCTTGTTTTGTATTCCCTATTCCTGAGCCAGAAATAGAGATGATTGTTGAAGCCTGTCCTTTAAGATCTGAAGAAATGTAAAGGGTATCTACTAACATATCATCTAAATATAAATCAAGTGTTTCGTTAAGATATCTATTAGAGCCTGTTGAAACATTTTCTGATAAACCCGCAGTTATATTTGCTTGTCTTTTTGCTGCTGTTTCACTCAAATGAATTTCAAAAGAAAATTTGCATAATTCCCCACCATCAACAGCATAACAGCTTTCAATTCTTGCTTTGCTTGGATCGTCTCTTGCAACAAATGTGATATCGTTTCTACCCCCAACAAAAATTACCTCCTGTCCAATTTTTGCTTCAAATTTTCCTTGTTTTGAAACTAAATCTTGAATTTCGTTTGGGGTTGCTCCAGCCATTTCTATGATAATGTATTTTTTTCCAGAAAGATCTATTGCTTGTCTTACTGTAACATCTTTTATCCCATATGTATTAAAACGATTTTGCATTACCTCGATTAAATTTTGCATTTCCTTATCATCTATTTCTTTTTCGGGAACTATCATTGCTCGCGCCCCACCTTGCAAATCTAATCCTGCCTTAACCTTTGTTGTTGGAACTTCTGTTACAATAATCCCCAATTCTTTGCCTGTTAAAAAAATAAAAGGCTCTTTCTTTTTGTTTGTTTTAATTTCTACTTTGACTCTTGATTCTACTTCAAGCTTTATTGATTCAAATGTTGTATTTTCTATATCTTTATTATTAATTTTGATTAATGAAAAATTTTCTTTTAATCCTGCCTTTTCAGCATTCCCATAAACTAAGGTAATTGTCTTATTATTAACATTAAAATCAAGTGTTGAGGAATTATATGAAAAAGTTCCTTTATCGGTTTCTATAATCATTAATTTTTCATCAACCCGTATCTCACCAATTGCATTAGCATAATCTGCTAATGTGGAAATTTTATTTCCATTAATTTCTAACAATATATCTCCTGAAGAAATTCCTGCTTGTTTTGCATACGAATTTGATGAAACGTCTCTTATGAGCAACCCTCCTGAAAAGTAATCCCAATTAACAATTACTGCAATTGACATTAATAAAAAGGCAATCAATAGCCAAATTTTCCAGGTTAATTTTTTCATTTTTTTATTTTTTTTATGTTTTCAATATTTATTCTATTTTTTTCTTTTCACAATACCATTTAATCATTGAAGCATTTCCTAGCCATGTTGAAATAATATCAAAAAATATTCCAATTGCTAAAATAAAAAAGATTTCTTTTAATGTTGGTGCAACCGAAACAAAATATCCAATCGTAACTGCAATAATTGCTGTTATGTTCATCATTATTCCTGTTTTAAAAGAATATTTTATTCTTGAGTTAACTGTTCCTTCTCCTTTTCTTTTCAAAACCCGTGTTGTTAACAATATATCTGTATCTACTGAGTAACCTATCAACATCAATAGTGCAGCTATTCCTGCTGTTCCTATCCTAAATGAAAGTAAATTTGCAAAAGCGATGGTGAAAATAATATCTGCCGCAGCAGCATGTATTACTGCTAATGACGGGGTTGGTGCCTTAAATATCACAAAGACCACAATGGCCATAAACAAAAATGCTAGTACTATTGCCCGAAGAAGATCCTTGTAAAAACTTTGACTCAATGAAGAGCCCGTAACTTCTATGCCCGAATTTTCATTATCTAAGGAATATCCCAAATATTCTTCTATTATCGGTTTTAGAATTTCTGCATCTTCTTTAGATTCTATAACTACTGCTATTATTTTTCTAGAATATGTATCTTCTAAGGTTCTAACATTAAATCCACTCACTAATTTAGTAGATAAATAATTACTTAATTCAGAAACAGAAACATTATCTGTATAAAGGCTTATTGCTGTTCCCCCCGTAAGGGTAGTATCTTTATACATTATATCCCCAGTAACGCTATAAAAATAACCGAGATATCCAATAGCAAGAACCAATAAAATAATCTCTATAAATAACAATTTCTTGTAGTTTTTATCATACCAGCCAGAACTTAGAAATTTGTGTTTTTGTTTAATTTCTTTTTGTTCTATTTCTTGATTTTTATGCTCGGTATTTTCCATTAAACTAACTATTAAAAATGCTTTAAATATCTTTTGTATATTCTATAAAAGTTCAGTAAAAAGCCTTTTAAAGTATGTTTTTTTATAGAAAATATACTATTGCATCGATAGTATAATGGTTAGTACATCAGCCTTCCAAGTGTATGGATTAAAACTCCTAACACGTTACCAGCTTGAAAAAAGCTCGAAAGATAGCTGATTATCCGGGTTCGAATCCCGGTCGATGCATATTTATTCTTTAGAAATAATTGTTTCTATACTTGAACCAAGAACGCTTACTTTTGATTTTATTCTTGGAATTGTTCCCTTTAATAAGTGAACTATTTTATCAGAAGACTCTATAAATTGTCTTGGAAAATAATTATATCCGGGTCCATCTTCTTTTGTAGTTAATGTTATCAGGGTTCTATATCTTATTTCGTTTTTGTCATCTGGGGGATTTGTTGTAATCCGAGATGCGAGTTCATAACGATTTTCGTCTGTTCCTATTATCCCAAAATCCAGATATTCTGAATTAATGATTACTTGTTTTACCCTATTTGATAAAAGCAATCCTGCAACATAGTTCCAGTTAATATCATTGTCTTGTTCCTTTTGATTCTTTTTCTTTTTCCAGAAATTCATAAAAATATAAATGAATTTTCATTTATAAATCTTTTGTTTGTTATTACTTTGAAGAAGTGTCAAATTGGGAAATGGGGGGTTCACGCCCGAGACAGGATTTGAACCTGTGACCTACGCATTAGGAGTGCGCCGCTCTATCCGAGCTGAGCTACTCGGGCTTTTATTTTCTTAAATATATTTCAACAATATCTCCCTCTTCTAATTTGTGATCTAATCCTGTTCTCTGACCAGGAAATTTGGCACTTTTTCCCCAAATTAAAGCATGGCTAAATTTTTTCACAAAATCTTTATGAATTGTTTCTGCCAGTTTTTTTATTGTTGCTCCTTTTTTTAGAACAACGGGTTTATTTTCTGGAAGTTTTCCTGGTTCTTTGGTTTTAATTTTTATTAAATTTAATTTTTTAATAATTTCATTTTTTAGCCTATCTATATTTGTTTTTGTTAATGTGGAAACCATAAAATCTGCCTTATTGAGGAAAAGATAATCTTCTTTATTTCCCAAAATAATTTTAGGTATAGCTATTCTTTTTATTTCTAAAATTTTTAATAATCTATTAACTTCTTCATTTGTTGTAACAACACAAATAATCAAATCAGATGTTCTTGCAATGGCTAAAATTTCTGTGTCTTCATCTATGTTATCTTTTAAAGAAGGAAGTTCTACCATTTGGATTTTCGCTCCATCAATATCCATTGTTCCTATCTCTGGAACTTTTGTTGTAAACGGCCATTCACTTATTTTTGGTTTTGCGTTTGTTAATATAGATAAAAGGGAAGATTTTCCTGAATTAGTAAACCCTAATAAAACAACTTGAGAATCTCCGGTTTTTTTAACAGAAAATTTGCTCTTTCCAGATTTTTTTTGTGTTTTTTCTTTTTCAAGTTCTTTTTTTAATTTTGCTATCTTTAATTTTATGTCTGCTCTTAATCTTTCTGCACCCTTATGGGATGGAGCGACTGAAAGAAGTTTTTCAAGCAAAAACAACTTTTCTTCTTTATTTTTTGCTTGCGCTACTTCTACTTGCATTTCATAAAATTCTGGATGTGCGTTTATTGGCATTTTTTCTATAGAATAAAGGAAATAAAATGTTTTAAAATTATCTCTTTACTAAAAATATATACTAATGTTTCGCGGGTTTATCCTTTTATCTCCAAAATAAACTTCCCAATGGTTATGAATTCCCCTAGATCTTCCACTTTGTCCAATTATCCCTATTGGTTGTCCTTTTTCTACAAATTCATTATTATTAATAAGCCATTTTCTTAAATGTGCGTGAAAATCAGTAAGTTTGGCATAGCCCTTATATTTACTTGTTGGCGATGGGAATTCAATAAGGCTTGTGATTTCTACATATCTACCATAACCTCCCTTCCATCCAATTTTTGTAACCCCATCAAAACTTGCATAAAGAGTATCATTTCTTTTTCCTTCAGAAATTAAAGGGATTCTATCAATTCCTGTGTGATTTCTATAATGTTTCTTAACGTCATATTCTTCATTTCCACCAGTATTATTTACATTCTTATTTATTTTTATTCTTCCATATCCTGCCGTGATTTTAATCTTTCCCTTCATAGATGGAACTGCAGCTTCTGTGAAATAGGTTTTTAAGGTATCTTCTTTTGTTTTGCAAGAAGGTAGTTTGTTTAATATTTTTTGTTGTAGCAGGCTTATTTTTCTATCAATTTCTGATTGTTTCTCTATTAATTCATATAAACTCGGTGTTCTTTTTGAAATATTTTTTTTTGATTCTGCAATTGATGGCGAAGCTAATGTTAATAATATTAATGGAATTAATAGTCCCTTGCCTTTCATCTTAATTTTTTAGATATTCAAAGATATTTAAGTTTTTGGTTTGAATCTTTATGCGGAGGCCAGGATTCGAACCTGAGAAGGCACTAAGCCACTAGGTCCTAAGCCTAGCCCGTTAGACCGCTCCGGCACCTCCGCATTTACGAAATCTGTAAGATTTCGGGATGCCGAAAATGCAGAGCATTTTCAAGCATCTATAAAAAACAAAAAAGAATGTTATAAAGTTTTGGTTCAGACTTTTTCTTTGATGAAATCTTTCTTTTTAAGAAAGATTCATGCGGGAACCAGGGTTCGAACCTGGGTAAGCACTAAGCTACGTGGTTCTTAGCCACGCCCGTTTGACCGCTCCGGCATCCCCGCGTTATTTTATATAAATTCAAAACCCGGGGATATTAATAAATCTTCGGGCATAGAGATTCTTTAGGATTTCGAAACCTTTAAAAACTTATTATTTATTTTAAAATTGAGACGACCCTAATAAACAGGCAACACCCGTTCCCATCCCGAACACGGAAGTTAAGCTGTTTATGTTGCAAGTTGTACTGATAACACATCGGGAACCTTGCAAGTTGTCTTACCTATCTTTTTATTTGATACCGTATAATGAGAAAAAAATTTAATGAAAAAATTCTTGTACAAATTAATGATGAGTTAAATAAAATAACCTCTTTTAATGAAATAAAAAAAAATAAGAAAATTATAAATAAAGTAATAGAAATCTCTAAGAGAACTAATTTTTCTCTTAGTGAAAAAAGAAAATTATTTTGCAAAAAATGTAAAAATTATTTTTTCCCTGGAAAAAATTGCTATATACGGGTAAAAAATAGAAACAAAATAATAAAATGTCTGAATTGCAGTTATATTTCGAGATATAAATTAAAATAAAACTTAAGAAAAATAAAAAAATTAGAATTTTTTGAATTTTGAGGTTAATTCAATCAAATCTACATGCCCTAAAAATACTGCTCTGCAACAATATCTTTCTAATCCTAGCTCATCCATTACTTTCTTTGGATCTTCTCCTTTTTCTATCCTTTTCTTAAATTCTTCCCAAAGGTGAGCAATTGGCTTTCCACATGAAAAACATCTTATTGGAATTATCATTTTTTATTTATTGATTATTAACGATATGATTTTTGTCTTGCAGCTCTTGCCCTACTATCATTTGGTTTTCTTTGTTCCTTTCTTCTAATATCTGCTATTAATAGCATCCTATCATATTTTAGATATTCTCGTTTTAATTCTAGATTTTTTGTTTCATTTATTATTGCTCTTGCTATTGATAATCTTACGGCATCTACTTGTGATTCTGTTCCTCCGCCCTTTACTTTAACTAATATATCATATTCTTTTATTTTATTTCCAAGTATTTTTTCAGCAAGAATTATTGGTTCTTGTAATGATAATTTTTGGAATAATGGAAAATTTTCAATTAATTTATCATTTATTGTTATTTTTCCTTTTCCGGTTTTTATTATTGCCTTTGCTATAGCTGTTTTTCTTTTTCCAATTGCCGTTGTATTTTTTTCTATTTTCATTTTACTTTTGCATTAATATTTTAGTTAATTCCCGAATATTTATATAATTTAAGGGTGTTTTTTTTGTTAATTTTATTGAATCTTTCCCTTCAAATTCCTTTGGTATTCCCTCATAGCACATTATTCTTTTAAATGCATTTCTTCCAGTTGTTTTATCATAATTTAGCATTCCACGAATTGATCTTTTAATGAATGGGATTGTTTCTCTTGGAAATATTGGTTTTCTTGGATTGCCCTTTCCCAGGGCTATTCTATTTAGTCTCTTTTCTATTATTTTTTTGGGGTTTCCGATAATTATCATTTTTTCTGAATTGAGGATAATGACTTTATTTCCCTGAATTGCTTTTTTTGCTGCAAATGCTCCAATTCTTCCAAAAGGAACCATTGTCCCATCTAGAATAATTTCGTTTATCTTTTGTAAATTTTGTTTTTTCATTTTATTTTTTTTAAATTAAATTATTAATTTAATATTTGAAGGTTTTTCCCCTAATAAACTCTTTATATCGACTATTTTTGATTTCCCCATTTTTTCTTTTGCAGAGTCTGTTAATTTAAAACAAGCAAGAGTTATTTCATGTTCTAAGTTTCCTTTTCCCAATACTTTTCCTGGAACTATGACAATATCTTTATCTTTAGTTAATTTATTTAATTTTTCTAAATTAACTCCTATTTGTTTTCTTTTTGGATTTGCTAAATATTTGGCTATTATTGTCCAAATCTTTGCTTTTTGTTTTTTTAATTCTCTTATTAATTCTACTTTTGCTTCATTCGTTTTATAAACTATTCTTTTTTCTATCTTTCTTTTTGTTATTTTTTTTGTCATTTTTAATTAGTTTTTACTTGGATTTCTCTAATTTTTTTGATAACTCTCTTATATTTTCATTCAATGCATTAACAGATTCTATAAGTATTTCTTCGCTAGATATTTGTCCGAAGGTTTCAATATAAAATATAAAATCTTCTTCACTCGCATTAATTTTTATGGCTTTTTTTAGATTGTTGCATTTTTCTACACATGCTCCACAAAGATCACATTTATTTGGATCTATAATAATTTTATTTCCTTGTAAAGATATTGCTTTTTGTGGGCAGGTTTTTATACATTCACCGCAAGAATTACATTCCTTAGATATTTCTACAGTAGGATATGCATTAAACCATAATATTCCTGGTGTAAATTTCGCGTGTTCTTTTCCCATTCCAAGTTTTGCATCTGCCACAAATTCTAATTCTTGATCCTGTGCAAGAACAACAATTGGCATTTGGGGATATATTACTTCAAATCCCTTCCCTTTTAATTCAGAAGCATAAATTGTGCCTGGACCTTTTGCTTTTAATTTTAAACTAACAATGCATTTATTACAACCTTTTCCCTCACAAGAACAGTTTTCTTGTCTTTTGAAGGTTTTTAAATCACCCTTTAAGGGGATAAGTCCAAGTCTTTGGGCAATTATTTCATCATAAAGAGCAGAGTCATTTTTATAAAATTCGACGCTATCTATTGCTAAAATTGGAATTTCATATACGCTCCTCCTTATTGCGTTTGCTATACTGTTTTTTATTCCCTTAATTAAAAAAACCGATTTATTTTTTGTTTTTGAAAGTTTTTCTATTTTCATTTTTTATTTTATTTATTTTTATTTAATATTTATTATTAAACTCTTCTTCCTCTTTTACCGCCCTTTGGTTTTGGTCCTCCTCGGGGTGTTGGAGTCATATCTGTAATGTTCATTATTTTTAATCCTTCTCTTGAAAGGCTTTTTATTGCGGCATTTGCTCCAGGACCTGGACTTGGTGCGAGTTTCCCCCCTGCACCCCTAACTCTTACAAAAACGCTTCTTATTCCAATTTCTTTTGCTTTTTCTGCTATTTTTTTTGCAACAAACATAGCTATTGTTGGATTTGCTTTTAATCTAGATTGTGTTGTAACTTCTCCTCCGGTAACGACAGATAATGTTTGTCCGGCTAAATCTGTTAAATGTATAATTGTGTTATTAAAAGTAGCCTTAATATAAATGATACCCATTGTTTCTAATTTATTTTCAGTCATTTTATTTAGTGCTCTTTATTCTCAATTTCTTTAGCAATCTCCTGTATTGATTCTTTTTTTGTTTCTTTGACTTTTTTTTCGCATAGTTTTATTTTATTTTCTTCTATAGTTTTTACTAAATAACTCGGGATTGTGACGATTCTATCGTTAATTTTTATTTTTCTGTGTACAATTAATTGCCTTGCTTCTTTTGATGTTTTTGCAAAACCTTTTTTCAAGACAAATGTTTGTAATCGTCTATCTAAAATTGCTTCTTTTGTTAAATCTAAAATATCATCTATAGATGCATTTTCTTTTATTAAGCCGTATTTTAAAAGCCTATTAAATAATTTTTCTTGTCCTTCTGAATTTAAAATTAATTTTTTTGCTTGATCTCTTATGTCTCCAACATATTTTTCGGCTTTCCAAATTTCCCTTTTATTTTTTAATCCATATTTATTAATTATTTGTCCTTCTTCATCTATTCTTTTTTTATTATATGGTTTAAGAGGCCGATAATATTTTTTCTTTGGTTTTCTTGGATCTCCCATTTTATTTCTTTTCTCCTCCCTTGGTTGATTTTCCTGTTGGCCTTTGTCTTGTTACTCCAACGGCTCCCCCTTTCTTTCTAAAATGACCTCTCGTTCTTTGCCCTCTTACCGGCTGTCCTTGAATATGTCTTATTCCCCTATATGTTTTTAATTTTTTCATTTTTCTTATATCGAATTCCCTCTGTAAATCTAGTTCAGTGGTTATTATGTGCTTATCTATTCCAGTATCTGTATCTCTTCTTCTATTTAACAACCAAGCAGGTAATTTTGGGTTTTTTATGAAAGATGAAATCTTTTCTATTTCTTGTTCTGTTAATGTAGATATTTTTCTTTTTTTATCAATTTTTAATTCATTGCAAATTGCATTTGAAATCGCCCATGAAACCCCTTTAATTCTTGTTAATCCAGAATAAATGTCTTTTTTTGTAGGAATATCTACAGCAAGGATCCTTATTGCGGCTTCATGATATTTTTTTTCGTGCGGATTTGCCATTCTTTATTTTTTAGTTGGTAAATAATTTATATCTCTGTTCTTCTATTAATTCTTCAATTATTCGTTTTATGATTATTTTTTTAGGGTCTGGGAGGTTTTTAAGCCTTTGCTTTATGTCTTCAAAAGATAAAAAAGAACTTTTTTCTCTTTCATCGATTATTGCCCGAGTATATTTTTTTCCAAATCCTGGAAGTAACTCGAATTGATGTACTCTTGCATTTATTGCTGATGCATTGTTAAAAAAATCAACAAATTTTTTTTCTTGAGAGTCTATTGCTTTTTCGACAAATTCCTGTAATTGTAGTTTTGCTGTTTCAGTTAATTTATCTTTAGGTAATTTGCCTGCAATGAAGTAAATTTTATCTCTCTTGCCTTCCCCAATATAAACTTCTTCTTTCAGTTCAAGTGAAACCCCTTTCCTTGGAACTAATTCCAATAAGGTGAAATGTTCTGTACCCATTGCTTGCGCTATGGGCATTCTTCTCCCTCCAAGTGGATATCCGTTTGGAAGATAATCCAATATTATTGCTTTTTCTTCTTTTATCTGCATCATTTTTATTTAATAAATTTCTTAACTGTTTCAAGGATTTTATTTGTTTCATCTTGGTTTAATGTAATATCTCCTCCCGCAAAAATTTTTCTTAGATCTTCGGCATCTTCTGGTAAGAGATCAATTATTTTTGCTATTTTTTCTGAATCTAGTTTTGCTATATCTATCCTTTCTAATTCTGTCCTTAATTTTTTAGCATCTTCTTCCTTAATTTTAACAAATTTTTTCGTAAAATCAAGCATTTTTTTAGATTTTTCAGTATCTAAATCTTTTATTATCTCTCTCATTTCTGCCATTGCGATTGGTTTTTTTTCGATTATCATTTTAAAAAAAGATTAATTTAGTTTTTTAATATTTACCGGTCTTACTGCCAGTGTTTTTGTTTTATTTCCATCAAGAAATTTAACAACATATGAGTTTCCTTGTTTTCTCACGATTTTTCCAGTTAACCCATGGAATTTTTTTGGAAATGTTCTTTTGTTCAATGTAAGATCATAAATTAAGGCTACACGATCACCCTCTACGACTTTTGGGAAATGTTTTGCTATGTTTTTCTTCTTTCTTTCCCTTATAGATTTTGTTTTTTTTGACATTTTTATTTTAAATTCCAATAAATTTTTTATTTTTTCTTATTTTTTTTGTTTTACTATAATTTTTTTGTGTGTGTTGAATTTCATTAATTATTTTATTTATTACGTCGTCAAATGCCTTATAAACGTTTTTATTTGATGCTACTGCCCCGATAACTTTTTCATTATTTGAAATTAACTCTCCTGCTATTTCATGAATAAATTCTGTTTGATGTTTGTGAATTTTAAGATTCAGTTTTAACAAACTAAAACCCCCTAATTTTTTTACTCTATGGGATAGGATTGTTTGTATTTTTTGAATCTCTACTTCATCAAGCTTTTTGAAATTAACTAATTGAATATTTTTAGCACTAGCTAATTTATCGGCTGACATAAAAGTATCTTGGATTTTGCATTTAAAAGGCTTTTGTTTTTCGGTTTTTTATTTATCTTCTCTGAAAAGCTTTTTTAAAGAATCGAGGGTATAGAGTATTGTGGCTTGACATTGTGCTGTTGATGGGCTAAAAATCTGCTTTTTTTTATGAACTGAAAAAATTCTTAATTGATTTATTAAATGAATCTGTTGCATCAACCCGGGATCTGGTTCATATCCTTTTTCCATGAGTTTTGCAACAAGATTTCCTAAACCGATATCTGGGCTTTTTTCAAGCAAATCTGTTTTTGTTATCTGGTAATATTTGTAATGTAATGCTACTTCTAAGATTTTTCCACATAAGATTATACAACTTCTATAGCATTTTTGTTCAAAGCAAACTTGTAATTCCTCAAAATTGGCTTTCACTTCTGAGAAAATGTCTTTTGGAACAAGGGGCAGATAAAATTTTTCTGGTTCTCTTTTATTTTCTTTAGAGATTGTTTCAATATTCAATTCAGCGAGGTTTTGTTCAATATCTAAAATAGTCTCCAAAACATCTGAAAATTTTCTTAAATCTATATTTTTTTCAAGATCTTTAATTCCTAAATTTAACAAATTAAATTTTGCCTTTTCATCTTTGCTAGTTATTGCTACATTATCTGGAAAAGCATTTTTTGTTTTTTTAAATATCCTTGAAATTTCTTTGATATAATAATCTTTTTCTTTTTTCTTAAAATCATATGTTCCTGAGAAACTGTTCGAAAAATCTACTTTCTTTGATACTGCTGTAGATATAACTTCGCGTAATTCTGCTAATCCTGTTTTAAAAATTTCTATTTGCATCTTATTTTCCTTATTTTTATATCTTAAAATAACCCCTTATTCTTTATAAAATTAATTACAAAAAATTGACTATATCCCCATGACAATATCATTTAGTGGATTTTTTACATTTTTTATTGTTTCCCTAGAAACGTGGGTATAAATTTGAGTTGTTTGAAGATTTTCATGACCTAATAATACCTGAATTACTCTTATATCTGTTCCAGATTCTAATAAATGTGTTGCAAAGCTGTGTCTTAGTGTGTGTGGCGTTACTCTTTTTTTTATTCCTGCTTTTTTGCTAGTTTTATTAATGATTTTTTGAATATTTCTGGTAGTTAATGGTTTTTCTTTTGAAAAAAGGTAAATATTTTCCCTATATTTTTCAAGATATTTTGTTAAACCCTCACAAAGATCTTTATTTATCATAAATAATCTGTCTTTTGAACCCTTTCCGTTTTTTATTGTACCTTCGCTATTTTCCAAATCCAAATCTTGTCTTTTTAAATTAACCACCTCGGAAACTCGCATACCTGAAGAATAAAGCATTGAAATTATTAGTTTAGATTTAAGATTATCTGCTGAATGAATTAATTTTGAAATTTCGCTTTTTGTTAGAATGTTGGGTAGTTTTCTTTCTTTTTTTGGGAGATTTATTTTTATGTCTGTTTTTCCAAGAAGATTATAAAAAAATCTTAAAGAGCTGGCTGCTAAAGAAACCGTGCTTCTAGATTTTTCATCAAGCATTTCTACTAAAAATGCTTTGGCATCATCTCCATTCAAATCTTCAATTTTTTTATTTATTTTTTCAAGAAATTTTTCGACAAACCAAGAATAATTTCTAATAGTTAATCCACTGGATCCTTTTAATTTTAATTCTGTTTTTAATTTTATCATTACCTCATTTTTTTCCATTTGATTAATGCGAACTTTTAGATTAAAAATCTTTGCTATTTTTTATCTTAAAAACATACATTTAAAAAGAAATCATTTTTTAGTTTTATAGAATGTCGCATTCTTTAACCAGTTTTGTGGATGAGCGTTCTAAAAAACAAGTAAAATTAAGATATAGGAGTATAGATAATGGAAAGAAGATTTGGAAACAGTAGATTCGGTAATCGGAGCGGTGGAGCAAGGGGTGGATTTAGAAAACCCTTTGGACCAAGAGAAATGCATGATGCCGTTTGCACAGATTGCGGACAGCAATGTCAGGTTCCGTTTGTTCCTGCAAAAGACGAACAAGGAAACCTAAGACCGGTATATTGTTTAGACTGCTTTAAAAAAAGAAAAGCTGCAGAAAGGGGCGAAACATTGCCTTCAAAACCAGCAGAACAAACAGAAGAAGCAGAAGAAGAATCTGAAGATTCAGAAGATTTCTAATTATGAAAATTGATTAGAAAAGTTGGAGAGTTATTTTTTTCTTTTTTTATTTTATTTTTTTGAAATTTTATGTTTTTTGTTCATGTTAAATGTTTTAAGAATTAATTAAATATTTTAGCGAACAAATTTTGTGGTTAATTTTATATTCCTTATAAGAATCATTCCGGTTGCACATTATTTTCATGTATTTAGCTCATCTTTTTGAGAATGCCACTTTAGAGGGCAAAAAAAGGACAAAAAACCAGCTTTTTAAAACTACGGTTAATATATCTTGTGCGAACTTTTAAGTCTATTCAAGCCATTTTTGCTTAAAAGTTTTAGTTTTTACTCAAATATTTTTATTTGCTAAAACCTTTAAGCTTTGATTAAAAGATTTAATCACTTCTTTCTAAATAAATATCCAATTA
>DAKN01000102.1:15059-60007 GCA_002499185.1 Candidatus Pacearchaeota archaeon UBA284
AAATATGCCTATTTTGATCCATGTTGGCTTGAAAAATTCAGATAATTTCATTTTATTTTAGTTCCTTTTTTGATAATTTAGATGCGATTATTATCCCTATTACTGCTATAAATGTTATTATTATGGCTGTTATAGATTTGTATAGTATGGTCATTTTTACCAACTCTGTGGCTGTTAAATTAAGATTTTCTATTATTCTATTGACTGTTTCTTTTATAACATCTTGCCAAGCCAAGGCAATTACTAGTGCAAATGCAGTAATTATTGCAGTTATGGTTTTATTCCTTACTTCCGTGTCTAAAATTAATGCTGCTTTTCTTGCTTTTTCGAGGGCTTTTTTATGGGTTTTTTGATGTTCTTTTTGATTTTCTTCAATTTCCATTTTTTCTAAAAGTTCGTTTTAGTTTTAAAGATTCTTAGTTAATTTTTTAGAATTATTTTGAAAACCAGACGTTTAGATGACCTAACATAAATAAAATAATCCCGCCACCAATTGCTATGATGTCGTGCATCCAAAGGCCATAAACAACAGAAAGTGCTCCCAAAATATGTGAGGTAAAAGATACTGGATTTGCATGTGCTAAAGCAAACTTTTCTAAAAAAGTTGGTTTTTTTCCTTGCTTATATGCTTTAATTTTTTTATGAACCCACTTCATTTTTCACCTCTTATTAATTAAATTTATTAAAGTTTTTAATTTTATAAGTCTTTTGTTTTTTATTATATTGTATAAAGTAGAAAAAAATTGCTTGATTTTGGGTTTTTCGGGTATAAAAAACTATTAAAATCTTATCGACGATAAAAGAGGGTGTTTAGTGTTTAAACACCCCTATTACCCGTTCAAACAGCTGTTTAAAATGAATAAAAAATAGAAATGTTTATAAATATTTAATCTATCTTTTTTTATGGGATTTTGGTCATTCTTACTCGGAAAAAAAGAAGAAAACCCTGTATCTAAACAGGATGTAAAGATATCTTTTGAGTCTGTAAAACAAGATGTAAAAAAAATTGGTCGTTGGATACAACATTTGAATATTACTGATAAAAAACAAGAAGATGATCTAATTAAGATTTTTGATAGGTTGGATGAAATTGAGCAAAATATCAACGAGATAAAATCGTTTGTTTCTTTCTTTGATAGTCGTATATCTAAACAGGTGTTTAAACACAGGCAAACAGCTGTTGGTAAACAGACACGTGTTGATGGTGTTCAAACAGCTGTCCAAACAGCTGTCCAAACAGCCTTTTTAAAACATTTAAGTGTTATGGAAAGAGCAATTGTTTGGGTTTTAGCAAATGCAGATCTTGAAATGAAATTAAGCTGTCAAGATATCGCGGTAATTTTGGGAAAAGAAAAATCAACAATTAGGGGACAAATAAATAATATTAAACAAAAAAGCGAAGATCTTGTAAATGAAACAATTGATAAAGAAGGTAAGAAAAGATATTGGATTGGGGATGATATTAGGGAAATGATTTTTGCAGCTGCTAGAAAAAGCCTTAAGGAATCAAAAAAAGAAAAAAGTTAAACAAAAATAAGAAAAAAGAACAAAAACCGGTAAAAGAGAGCATTAAAACGAACTTTTGGGGTTAAAAACTGTAAAAGTGAGAGTTAGAAAATATGAAAAATGGTGAAAAAGATGCATTATTTGAGAAAAAATAAGAGAAATATACTCAAAAGTGAGGATTGCGAGATATATTAAAAAAATCATAAAAAACTAATAAAAAAGGAGTAAAAGGGTTAATTTGATCGGGTAAAAGTGAGACATTTCGACGAATACTCCAAAAATTTGAAGTTGTCATTTTTTGGCAAAAAAACACCGACGAGAAATAAATTATTATTAGTTTGGATGGTTAAAAAAAGTGAAATGAATTAAAATACGGGAAAATCGGAGAAAAAACACGGTTTTTGTATGGTACTTGTAGTTATTCGTTAAGCCGAATAACCTCTTAAATTTACTTATGTATTCTTAATTTATTTTAGTTTTTCTTTAATTTTTCCGACGAGAAACTTTTTTTGATTAAATTTGTTTAGAATTTATTTTAGACAAGATCTCTAATGTGGCTATATTTTTCAGTTCAGGAGATATTCTTAATAAAACTGTTTTATTATTAATTTTATCTTTTATTATGGGTATTCCTTTATGAATCAGCCTCGCTATATAGTCTCTAATAGAGCTTTCGGTTAATCTTGTAAAAATTGATAAATCCTTATAACTTATTTCTTTGCTTTGCTCTTCTAGAGAATATAGTGCTGAAAATATGATAAATTCTTGTTTACTTAAATTCCTGAATTTTTCTTTTAAATCTTGTTTCATATTCTCTATAAGACTAGATAATTTGGATAATTCATCATTGCTTTTTTTATCTGAGTTTCTTTCTTTTTCAATATCTTCTTTTAATTCATTTATTGTGTTTCTTGTTAATATTAGCGGCTTTTCCTCAAATTCTTTTATTTCATCAAAAGTTCGTTTTAATTCTTGTTGTTGTCTGCTGACTGTCTGCTGACTGTCTGCTGGAACCCCTCCATTTCCTTTGGAAAGGTTGAAATAAGGCTTATTTCGTGTATAAACTTGAGAATTTGTGCTGGATGTGTGCTGAATTTGCTGAACATCTGTTGACTTTCTGTCTTGTTTTAATTTTCTTATTTCTTCTTTTATTTCTTTAATTTCTTCTATTAAAACAATTATTTGTTGTGATAAAAAAAGCATATTTTCTTTTATTTTTGCAAAAGATTCCCTTATCCCCTTTTCATTCATTTTAATTAATTTTTTAGATTTATTTATCTAATCTTCTTCCTTCAAAATGTTCTCCGAGATTTTTTAGTGGAGAGCTCATTAATTGTGTTTTTTGATCATTAATCTTTTTATATAAATTATAAACTTTTGAATCCATAGTCCATCTTTGTCTTCTATTATATTTTATGCCTTTTGGGTTTTTGTCTATACAGGAAACTACTTCTTTCAGCTCTAGTTCCTGTAAAAGCTTCTTTACATATTCCTCATCTCTTGCAAGTTCTTGTGCAATGGTAGCCGTAAAAACAGCTATGGGGGAATTATGAAATAGGTAGTTTAATATTTCCTCTTTAATTTTCTCCTCTTTTATGCTCGAAATCTTTGGCATATTCATTCCAAAAAAACCTAATTTATAAATATTGTTGTTCGGTAAAGCGATTAATTTAAAAATCAATTTAGATTACCGTATATAACAATGATTACAAAAAAGAGGGTTGGTGGTAGTTTTCTCTCGGTATTTTTGGCTGGTTATTTCTTTTTTAGTCCGTTTAAGCTTTCTGCACAAGATTATTCCCCCTATCATTCAATAAAACCAAATAATCCTGATAAATTTGACAAGCCCATTGAAGATACCTTAAGGTTAAATCAAAGATTAGAAATTCTTTGTCAAGATCTTTACTCTACAGATTCGGATTTTAATAGGTATTTTGATAAAACCCAATATGTTCCCTTAAAGATTAATGAAGATGAATATATTAGGGTGCATACAAAAGTAGACTATAATAAAAAAAATGTGCGGGTTCTTGTGGGTATTGATGAAAGAAATATTAGAGAAAACTTGCAAATTGATGATGTTTATCTTTGGCTTGTTTCGACAACAAAAGAAAATGCTTCTTCACAAAAGTGCCTCATTTTAGATAGAAATAGAAAGACTGTTGAGATCTCTCCAATTGGGGAGGAGGTTTGTAAAGGAGAATATTGTGAAAATTTGTTTTCTGCTGGAGATCGGATGATTTTTTATGTTTCTAAAAAACTGGGTTTTACCCGGCAGGAAGATATTACCCTGATTTTGCGTAGTTTAGATTTTCGGGTTGCGACAAGGGCAAGAAGTGAAGCATATGCTATAGAATTACAAAACATAACTAAGGGAAGAACATATCTATCACATATAAAAAATAAAAATCCGCCAATAAGTATGATGACAAATCGAGAATATAAGGCTTATGAAATCATAATAAACATTGCTGGAAGTGAACCCTATGGTTTAGTTATTTTAAGCTATGCTTCAAAAATAAAAGGCATTGCAGGTTATCAGACCAATCCGTGTTTAAATGTGATTCATTTTAATTTTAATTTACAAAACAAGTAAAGAAAAAGGATTTAAAGCGTTTAAAGTTCTTATTTTGCTATGATTAAGAAAGCTAGCTTAGCGGATGATAATGAAATTGATTTAGCTTTAGATCCATTAGTTAGGGAATGGTTTTATGGCAAATTTAAAGAATATTCCATTTCACAAAAATATGGTGTTTTAAATATCATTGTTAAAAATAATATTTTAATCAGTGCTCCAACTGGTGGAACAAAAACACTTACTGCTTTTTTGGGGATATTGAGCTATTTAGTTTCGTTAGCAAAACAAAAAAAACTTGAAGATAAAACTTATTGCGTATATATTTCTCCATTAAAAGCATTAAATAACGATATTGGCCATAATTTAAACGAACCACTAAAAGAAATTTTTGAATTAGCTGATAAAAAAGGAATAAGCCTCCAGGAAATAAGGGTAAATGTTAGGACAGGAGACACGAGTATTGCAGAAAGAAATAAAATGACGAGAAAGACACCACACATTTTAATAACCACCCCAGAAAGTCTTTCAATTATTTTAACAACAAAAAAATTTGTAGAAAATCTATATGGTATCGAATATGTAATAATTGATGAGATTCATGCTCTTGCGCCAAATAAACGGGGAGTTCATTTATCTCTATCTTTGGAGAGATTAGAAAATATTGCCTTAAAATCTCCTGTAAGAATCGGTTTAAGCGCAACAATTGCTCCATTAGATGAAATTGCTAGATTTTTGGTTGGATTAAGAAAAGAAAATCGAGGGAAGTTGATTAATTTTATTGAAAGAGATTGCTTAATAGCAGACATACAATATTTAAAAAAAATGGATATTCGGGTAGTTTGTCCTTTGCCAGATTTGATTAATACGACTTCTATTGAAATGCAAAATTCACTTTATAATTTAATAGATTCTCTTGTTCAAGAACATAAAACCACTATTATATTCACTAATACTAGAAGTGCTACTGAACGAGTAATAAATAATTTAAAGGATTTTTTTCCAAAAAACTATGAAAAACTTGAAGAAAATATTGGGGCCCATCATTCTAGCCTAGGAAAGGATCTTCGTTTTTCCATAGAACAAAGATTGCGTGAAGGTAAATTAAAGGCTGTTGTGACCTCAACTTCGCTTGAATTGGGCATAGATATTGGTTATGTTGATCTTGTTGTGCTTCTTAGCTCTCCAAAATCGGTTTCAAGGGCATTGCAAAGGATTGGAAGAGCGGGGCACAAATTGCATGATATAAGCAAGGGTAGAATTGTTGCTTTGGATCAAGATGATTTAATAGAGTGTGGGGTTTTATTAAAAGAAAGCTTAGAAAAACATGTAGATAAAATAAGAATTCCGACAAATTGTTTAGATGTTTTAAGCCAACATATTTTTGGCGAGGCAATTCAAAAAATTTGGGATGTTAATGATCTTTATTATCTATTTAAACAGAGTTATTGTTATAATCACTTGTCTATAGAAGATTTTTATTCTGTTCTTTCTTATTTGTCTGGAGAATATTCTTCTTTAAAAAGTAAAAATGTTTATGCAAAAATTTGGTATGATGAACAAACAAAAAAAGTTGGGAAAAAGGGCAAGCTTGCAAGAGTATTATATATGACAAATATTGGAACAATCCCTGATGAAAGTTTTTCAACCGTGGTTATTTCAAGCCCACATTCCAGAAAGGATGAAATTGTTGGAAAAATTGATGAATCTTTTTTAGAAAGATTAAAACGGGGTGATGTTTTTGTGCTTGGTGGCGGTAAGTATGAATTTCTTTATAGCAGAGGAATGAAAACCTATGTAAATGCCTCTGTTGCAAAACCCCCGACAATTCCTTCTTGGAGCTCTGAAACCCTTCCTTTAAGTTTTGATCTTGCTTTGGCTATTCAAAAATTTAGAAAAATGATGGAGGGTTTTTTTAAGTCAGGAAAAAAAGAGGAAGAAATCAAATCTTTTATTGAAAAATATCTTTTTGTTGATTTTAATTCTATAAATTCTATTTATGCTTATTTTTATGAACAATATCATTTTGCAAAAATACCCCATGAATCACAAATTATAATTGAAAAATATAAAGAAAAAGAAGGAAAAAATTATTTTATTGTGCATTCACTTTATGGAAGGCGGGTAAATGAAGCATTGAGCCGGGCTCTCGCATATGTTGTTGGGAGAGGAATAAAAAAAGATATTGAAATTGGGTTAAATGATAATGGTTTTTTTCTGGCAAGTAATCAATCTTTACAGATCGAAAAAGCCCTTAAATTACTGGGCGAAAATCCGGAAAAACTTAAAAATGTTTTAATAGAGTCTATAGAAAAAACAGAATATTTTAAAAGAAGATTTAGGCACTGTGCTGTTCGTAGTTTGATGATATTGAAAAATTATAAAGGGAAAACAAAAAGTGCTGGAAAACAACAAGTCAGTTCAGATTTTTTATTAGCTAATGTTCGAAAAGTAAGCGAAGATTTTCCAATATTGAAGGAAACAAGAAGAGAGATTCTTGAAGAATCTATGGAAATTGAAAATGCAATAAAAATTCTTGTTGGAATTAAAGAAGAAAAAATTAAAATAATCTCTTTTAATGTTGATTTACCTAGTCCTTTTTCACTTAATCTAATAACGCAAGGATACGTTGATTTAATGAAAATGGAAAATCGGGTGGAATTTTTAAAAAGAATGCATGAAAAAATAAAAAACAAGATAATAGAGGAAAAATCAAATGGAAATTTTAAAAGGAATTGAAATAAAAAATAAGGCTCTGTGGTTAAAAAAAGAAAGAATCCTTGTAATTGGGGATTTGCATTTGGGTTATGAGCAATCCCTTAATGAGCAAGGGATTTTAATCCCACGAAAAAATTTCGATGAGATTTTTATAGAAATTAAGAATCTTTTAAAATTAAAACCTAAAAAAATTATAATTCTCGGAGATTTGAAACACGAGTTTGGGAACATACTAAAACAAGAAGGAGAAGATGTTATTAAATTGGTAAAAAAATTAAGTAAATGTTCAGATCTTTTAGTTATAAGGGGAAATCATGATGGAGTTCTTTTTCCTTTGTTAAAAAAAGAAAATGTTTCTCTTTTAGATGAATATTTTTTCAAAGATTTTTGTTTCTTGCATGGGCATAAAATTCCCGAATCGTTGGATTTTAAAAAATCTAAAATTATAATCATCGGACACGAACATCCAGCCATTGAATTGGGTGATGGAATTAAAAAAGAAAAATACAAATGTTTCTTGCTCGGGAGATTTAAAAATAAAAAATTGGTTGTTTTGCCTAGTTTTTTTCCAATTCTTGGAGTAAATATATTAAAGGAAAAACCCCTTAGTCCTTTTTTAAAAAAAGATTTGGGAAATTTTAGCATTTTTGTAATTTATAAAAAACCGTATTTTTTTGGTAAACTTAAAAATATAAGAAAATTAACAAATTAAATAGGTACTAAAAAAACAAAAAATTTAAATTATAAGAAATCTATTTAAAAACATGGCACAAATAAGAAAAGTTGGTTTATTGAATCTAAATGATTCTTTTTCATTTCTCCAATTAAAAGAAAAAATAGATTCTTTTTTAAAAAGATTAAAAAAAGAGGGTTTTGATACAAATCTCGTTCATTTGGCCACGTCCCGTCCCTTTACGATGACTAAATATCTTATGGAAACTAAGGATTTAATAAATTTGGTAGAAGATGCAATTAATAATTATGCTAGGCAAGACCAATATGTTCTAAAGGCACTTAATGATGATATTTCTTCGCTTCGCTCGATTAAAACAAAACTAGAAAAACCTTTTTAATGGGTTAATTATTTATCTTTAATGGCTTGCCGGCGTGCCGGAACGGTAAACGGGCTCGTCTCGAAAGAAATCAGATGTTTAAATAATCAAGAGAACGAGTGTCTAACGACATCTAGGTTCAAATCCTGGCGCCGGCGTAAATTTTAAAATTATTTACTCTTTTCAGAATTTTTCTGTAATTGAGGTAGTCTTAAATGGTAAGGTAAGTTTAAGCTTTCTTCAAGATCTAATGCCTTAACATTACATTTAGTCATTATTGTGTTAAGTATTGCGGTGTTCAAATTTTCATCTATTTTTTTATTTTCCCAAGATTCTTTTATTGTTTTTGCTGTTTCCTTATCGGTTAAATATAAAACACTGCCCTCAAAAGATAGCTCTGCTATTTCTTTTTTATTTTGTAGATATTTTATAGCAAATTCAAAATCAAAAGAAAAAACCTCTTTATCCTTAAATGGAGATTCCTTAAGGGGTTTTATATCTTTTATATTCAATTTTAATGTTGTGTTTATTGCTCCTTGTTCGTATGTTTTTCTTTCTGCAGAAATTTTTTTGAAATTGAATCCAATAATTGCCATTTTTTATTTTATATTAAATTTATAATTACGGATGATCGTTCCCCTTTATTATTAAAAGGACTTGGGTTTATTTCATATCTTCTTCGCTTACAACAACAAAATCGCCTACAGCTAGAATAGCGCTGTACGGAATCAAAACATTTCCGCTTTTATCTTTTTCTAAATTCAATGTTAGGGCATGTGTTGTAGGTGAAGCTATAACAAGGTGGATTAGTTCTCCGCTTCTTGTTTCAAAAGTTATGTCTTTTACAAAACCTAGTCTTTTACCTTCTTTTGTTACGACCAATCTTTCTGTAAGTTCTTTTGACGGTCTTTTATCTAGTGCCATTTTTATTAAATTATTATTTAAATTGAATGATTAAATTTTATTTATAAACTTTTCTATGATTTCTTATATAAATCTATTTTGCGTTTATTCTATAATATTTTTATTTTATTTAAATGCAAATTATTTAATTAAATATTAATTAAAGATTAAACGAACTATTTGTTTTTCTTTCTTGCTTTTTTATTATATTTTAATATAATTTATTCGGTTTATAGGAAATCACTCTCCCTCCTACGTTTCCTATGGAAAAGTAAACTCTATTTTTTGAATAAAATTGATAAATTAGAAAGATAGACGATATATAAAATTATATTTATAAATATTTATATATTATATTATATATATTATATAGTTATATATTTTATATTTATAGTATTATTTAAAAAATAACTGTACATTAAATAACCACCATAAAACATGAAAAATAAAAATAATTCTTTTACGACGAAAAAGAAACAAGTTTTCAAAAAACAATTTCCATAGGAAATAAGGGTCTGGGTGATTTAAGGACAATATTTAAAAAGTAATGGTTTTTATAATTTAAATTAAATTCATTTGTTTAATTTGAAATGAAAAAAGAGAAATTTATTTACCCAACAAAAAGAGACGAGCACGTTAATAACATTTTTGATTCCTTTATTCAAAAAACCATTTTTAAAAATAAAATAATGTTACAATCAGGATATACTCCAGAAACAATACAACACAGAGAAAATCAAATAAAACAAGTTGCTTCTATTCTCGCACCATCTTTAAGAGTAGAAAAACCATCAAACCTTTTTATTTACGGGTTAACTGGAACTGGAAAAACATTAGTAATACAATACGTCAAAAACCAATTATTAAGAAAAGCCAAAGAACAAAAAATAGAATTAATCATCCCATATATTAATTGTAAATTGCGAAAGGTAGCAGATACTGAATATAGGATATTAGCAGAACTAATAAAAAAACTTGGTGGAAAGGTTCCCGCAACAGGATTACCAACAGATCAGCTATATCATAAATTGATTGAAATAATTGATACAAAAAAACAAATATTAATTTTAGTTTTAGATGAAATAGACCAAGCAGTTGGAAAAATTGGAGATGAATTTTTATATAATTTTACAAGATTAAACACAGAACTAACAAAAACACAGATTTCAATTATTGGAATTTCGAACGATTTGAAATTTCTTGATAATTTAGATCCAAGAGTTAAAAGCTCTTTAAGTGAAGAAGAAATATTATTTCCCCCTTATAATGCCCTTCAAATTAAAGATATTTTAAAAGAAAGAAGTAAAGAGGCATTTAAAGAAGGTATTTTAGGTGAAGGAATAATAGAAAAATGCGCAGCTCTTGCAGTAAGAGACCACGGAGATGCAAGAAAAGCTCTTGATTTACTTAGGATAGCTGGAGAGGTTGTTGAGAGAGAAAATAAAGATAAAATAACTTTAGATTATATAGACAAGGCAAAAGAAAAAATGGAATCAGACATTGTTTTAAATTCGATAGAAACACAACCGAGACAATTTCAACTTACCTTATTTTCAATAATCCAATTAATTAAAATATATAAAAAAGAAAAAGAAGAAAGAAGATTATTTACTGGAGATGTTTATGATTATTATCTAGACACATGCAAAAAAACAAAAATATCCAGCCTAACCCAGAGAAGAGTAAGCGATATAATTGCAGAATTTGATATGCTGGGAATAATAAATGCAAAAACAATAAGTAACGGAAGATATGGGAGAACGAGGGAAATAAGACTAGATCTTCCAGAAGAGTTAATTGAAAAAATAGAAAAAAACCTAATCAATTCCTTAGGGATTTAACAAAAACAAGGAAAAGGGAATGAGAATAAGGGAATATAAATAAATAAACCAGTTTAAGGTTTTAAAAATGAAAGAAACAATAAAATCCCTGATGCTACAGGGGTATTTAACAGAACCAAGTGCAGCAGAATTAATCAAAGAAGCTTCTATAAAAAATGAAGATTTTTATCATATTTTTTTATCACTAAATCCCCCGAAATGTATAACTAAAGAATTTATTCTACAAAATATCCAAAAAATAGTAACTCAATTAATAAAAAAGAACCCAGAAATTAGCGAAGAAACAATTTCTTTTTTTAATAACCTTATTCCAAAAAAGGAAAACGAAGAAATAAATGACAATATTCAACAAATAAAAGAAGACCAAGAAAGAGTAAAAAAACTAGACGAATTTAAAAAAAGAAAAGTGGAAATAACCCAATCAATAGAAATAAAAAACAGAAAATTAACGGTAGAAGATTTCACAAAATATTTTAGAGGAAGATATGATTATTTAAAAAGAATTTTACAGGAAAAAAATCTTGAAAATCTCTCAAGCATAGGCAAACTTTCTGGTCAAAGAAAAAATTTTTCTATAATTGGAATGATATCAAATAAAAGACTCACAAAAAATAAAAACCTAATTCTCGAAATCGAAGATTTAAGCGGAAAATTAAATGTTTTAATAAACGCAAACAAAAAAGAATTATTTGAAAAAGCAAAAGATTTGGTTTTAGATGAAGTAATAGCTTTAACTGGTGTGGGTGATTCAGAAATTTTTTTTGTGAATGATATTTTCTTTCCAGACACATTTATTACAGAGAAAAAAACATCTCCAGACGACGAATATGTCCTTTTTACAGCAGATTGGCATGTTGGCCATAAAACATTTATGGAAGAGAATATAGTTAAATTTATTTCTTGGATAAATGGAGAAATTGGAACAGAAAGTCAAAAAGAAATAGCAAAAAAAGTAAAATATCTTTTTATTGCAGGAGATTTGGTTGAAGGCGTTGGAGTTTATCCATCACAGGAACAAGAACTAGCAATAAAAGACCTTTATCAACAATATAAAAAATTTGCAGAAATTCTGAGAAAAATAAGAAAAGACGTTACGATAATTTTATGTGCGGGAAATCATGATGCAGTGAGATTAGTTGAACCACAACCAATAATTGAAAAAAAATTCATTCAGGAAATAATAGATATGGAAAATGTTTTTTTTACTACAAATCCCAGCGTCGTTAACCTCGGAAAAACAAAAAATTTTGCCGGATTTAACATTCTTATGTATCATGGTTTTTCTTATCCGCACTATATGGATAATGTCGATTCACTTAGATTAGCAAATGCAAAATTGAAGCCAGATATGATAATGCACTTTTTATTAAAAAAAAGACATTTGGCTCCAACACATGCGTCGACAACGTACTTTCCAAGCGAAAAAGATTTTTTATTAATAGAAAATCCACCAGACATTTTTTTATCTGCGCATACACACCACACGGCAATCTCAACTTATAATAATATTTTAACAATCTCTTGCGCATCATGGATTCCAGAAACAACATATCAGGAAAAATTAGGCTTGGTAGCAGACCCATGTAAGGTGCCAATATTTCATATGAAGACAGGAAAAATTGCAATGCTTGATTTTAATTAAAATATATGTAATAAAAAATAAATAATAAAAAATGGAGCAATATTTTGAAAAATTGTTAGAAAATGTAAAAAAAGAATATACCATAGCAGAACCAGCAAGAGCCAAAGGTTATGACCCTGTTAGTAAAGTGGAAGTTCCATTAGCAATCTCGCTTGCAGAAAAAGCAATTGGATTAATATCAACAATTTACCCGCAACTAAACCAAGATAGGGGGGTTATAGATAGAATTCTTGAACTTGAAAAAGAATACGGACAGCTAGATACGGCCGTTTCATTTAAAATAGCAGAAGAGGTTGCTACACAAAAGTTTTGCAAATTTGAAAGTCAATTACAAGCAATAGATGCTGGAATACGTGTTGGTTTTGCATATATCACCCTTGGTGTTGTTTCTTCACCAATAGAGGGATTTACAGAATTAAAAATTAGAAAAACAAGAGATGGAAAAGATTATTTTGCTGCTTATTTTTCTGGACCGATTAGAAGTGCAGGAACAACGGCAAGTTGCATTGTTCTTATGTTAATAGATTATTTAAGAGAATATTTTGGATATGCTAAATATGATCCTGATGAAAAAGAAGTAAAAAGATACATTACAGAAAATTATGATTATCATGAGCGTGTTACAAATTTACAGTATATCGGAACAAAGGAGGAAATAGAGTTTCTTGCAAGCCACATACCCATACAAATTGATGGAGAACCGACAGAAGACCGGGAGGTTTCAAATTATAAGGATTTACCTAGAATTCCAACAAACCTGATTAGGGGGGGAATGGCATTGATTTTTTCAGAAGGACTATCACAGAAAGCACAGAAAGGTTTGAGACTGTTAAGGGGAGTACAACAAAAAGGATTTAAGGCTACTGGATGGGACTTTTTAGACGATTATATCATATTACACAAAAAAAGAGAAAAAGGTACAACAGACACGAGTCCAACCTATATTAAAGACTTAGTTGCAGGCAGACCAGTATTTGGACACCCATCAATGTCCGGCGGTTTTAGATTTAGATATGGAAGAAGCAGAGTTAGCGGATTTTCTGCAACATCTATTCATCCGGCAACAATGGCCATTTCAAACAATTTTCTTTCATCTGGAACGCAATTAAAAGTAGAAAGACCAACAAAGGGGTGCATTATAACGTCTTGTGATGCTTTGGAAGGACCAATAGTTAGATTAAAAGATGGAAGCGTAAAAAAAATAAAAAGCTTCGAAGAAGCAAAAAAAATTTACAAAGATACAGAACAAATAATTTATCTTGGAGATATTTTGTTTTCTTTAGGGGATGTAATGAATAGAAATTATGAATTAATTAAACCAGGATATGTTGAAGAATGGTGGTTTTTACAATTAAATAAAAAAATAAATGAATTAAACGAAAATCGTGAAGTTAAAATAGAAATAAAAGAAGTTTATGACAAATACAATTTTGATTTAGAAAAAGCCAAGGAAATTTCTATAAAATACTGCATCCCATTACATCCAAAATATCTTTTCTTTTGGACCCAAATAACAAAAGAACAATTTATAGATTTACTAAAATGGTTTAAAATTTCCACTATAAGAGATGGAAAATTAATTTTACCTTATGAAACGTTAAATAGAAAAAACCTTAATAACGCAAAAACAGCACTCGAAATTTTAGGGGTAGAACATTTTATTTCAACAGCAGACGCTGTTATTAATGAAGAAAATACTAAAACACTATTCGCAAACCTGAATTTTTCTGAAGAAAATTTTAAGGAAAAAGTTATCGAAATTTTAGATTTTACCGAAAAAGAAGAAAATAATAAATCAACACCGTTAATTTTTGTAAATAAATTTTCCGAATTCATAATTAAAGATTTAGCAGGAAATTTTATTGGTGCAAGAATGGGTAGACCAGAAAAAGCAAAAGCAAGAAAACTTGTCGGGAGCCCAAGCGTTTTATTTCCCATAGGGGATCAAGGTGGAAGATTTAGAAGCGTAAATGAAGCAGTTAATGCCCGTTTTATCAAAGCAGATTTTCCAACATATTATTGTCAAAACTGTAAAAATGAAACAATATATCGTATTTGTGAATCTTGTTCTAAAGAAACCACACCAATAGGTTTTTGTCAAATATGCAACAAAAAAATAATCAATGCAATTTGCAATGAACACGGAAAATGTTTACCTTATTTTACTAAAGAGATAGAAAGTAAATATTATTTTGATAAAGCAATAGAACATATTCACTTGACAAAAGACGAAATTCCAAAATTAATTAAGGGGGTAAAAGGAACATCAAATCAAGAACACGCATTTGAAAATCCAGCTAAAGGAATCTTAAGATCGAAACACAGCTTGTGTGTTAATAAAGATGGTACAATAAGATATGATGCAACAGAAATTCCAGTAACACACTTTAAACCCAAGGAAATTGGAGCAGATGTAGGGAAATTAAAAGAATTGGGTTATGAAAAAGATATTTCTGGAAATGACTTAATTAATGATGACCAAATTTTAGAATTATTTCCACACGACATAATTTTACCAGCATGTCCAGAATCTCCAGATGAAAAAGCAGACGAGTTTTTTTTTAATGTAGCAAATTTTATCGACGATTTATTAGAAAGATTTTATAAACTTCCAAGATATTATAATTTAAAATCAAAAAAAGATTTAATAGGACAATTAGCAACATGCATGGCTCCACATAATTGTGCAGGGGTTGTTTCCAGAATCATCGGCTTCTCAAAAACACAAGGACTAATGGCTTCTCCTTTTATGCACGCAGCAGTTAGAAGAGATTGTGATGGGGATGAAATTGCAGTAATGCTTCTTTTAGATGTTTTATTAAACTTTTCAAGAAAATTTCTTCCATCTCATAGGGGCGGAACACAAGATGCTCCGCTAGTTCTAAATGCGAGAATTAGAGCAGGAGAAGTTGATGATCAGATTCTTGATTTAGAATTAGTCGAAAACTATCCTCTTGAACTATATGAATTAGCAGAACAAGGAAAACATTCATCCGAGATAAAAATAGAGAATATTAAAAAAAGATTGAGAGAAGGAAAAGATCCGTTTATAAATATTAATTTTACACACGGAACTACAGACTTTAATGAGGGCGTGGTAAATTCTTCCTATAAATCTTTACCAAGCATGAAAGAAAAAGTAGATAAACAAATGGAAATTGTAACAAAATTAAGATCTGTTAATGCAGAAGATGTTGCAAGATTAATAATTGAAAGACATTTTATTAGAGATATAAAAGGAAACTTCAATAAATTTACTCAACAACAATTTAGATGTGTGGGTTGTAATGAAAAATATAGGAGACCCCCATTATCTGGAAAATGTAATAAATGTAAAGATGGAAGAATTATTTTTACAATATCAGAAGGAAGTATAATAAAATATCTCATTCCGGCATTAGAACTTTCTGAAAAGTATAATCTTTCTACATACATTAAACAAAGTCTCGATTTAATAAAGGAAGCAATAGAAAGCATGTTTGGAAAAGAAACAGAAAAACAACAAGAGCTGAAAAAATGGTTTGGATAAAAATTATAAAAGATAATATAAAATAACCGGAATTAACAAACAACCCATTAAATTTATTTTTCTTACACCCAATTCTGAACATAATATACCTATTGCGGTTCCAACCAAAAGAACTAACAATGAGGTAAATCCAGAAATTAAAATAGATAAACCACAAATAAAGAAAATAATTATTCCACAAAGAAAAGAATAATTTACTCTTGAAATCCATTTTGCAAAATTTTTTGCAAAAAATAGAGATAAAAAAACAGAAATTCCTGCAACAAATAAACAAACAGCTAAACAAATAATTAAGTGATTAAAAGAAAAACTCGCAATTAATTTTCCAGTTATTACTGCACTACCGGTTCTTGGTTTTTTAATAGTATAAAGTGCAACAAAACTAAGAGCCATCACAATCACATTAACCGCTCCAACTAAAATAAGAAAACCCTTTTCAGATATTTTACCAAAAGAAGAAGAAATTATTGCAGCTTGACTAGAGCCAACACCGGGTAGAAAAGAAACAAGAGCGCTGGAAAAGATACTTTTCCTAAGCGCAGAAGATATTTCTTTTCTTGAAATTTCCAAAGAAGAAATTTTTTGTTCAGGAATACTTACTTTTTGAAAAATACTTACAGATAATAAAGATATCCCAAATAAACCAGTAAATAATGGCACGAGGGGTTCTTTAATAATTGGTGAATTAAGTACAATAAATCCAAAAATTCCGGAAAGAAGAAAGATAAATAGGGCAAAAATAATTTTTTCTTCATTTAAAATAAGGAAAAAAGAGATTAACAACAAAATAAACGGCATAATCTTAATTAAATAAGGATAACTAATTGGGGTAATCCACATTAAAAAAGGGGTTAATGCCAAGGCTATCAAAATTCCAAAAATTCCACCAATCGTTGTTAATTTTACGGCAAGATAAGCATTTCCTTCTAAAAGCATACGATGACCTGGCAATACGCTCAAGGCTGTATCTTCATTTGGAGCACCAAGAAAAATACTTGGAATAAAATCAATAAAACTTTGGGCTATAGACATAGATACAATAGAAATAACTAAAATAATTGGTGAAAAAATATTTAATAAATAGGTGGAAGCAGAAAAAAGAATAATTGAAACAAGATTTATATGTATACCCGGTAAGAGCCCACAAATAACACCCAATAAAATACCAATAAAACAAGCAAGAATTATTTCAAGAATCATTTTATAACATTAACCGATTTTTATAGATGTGGCGTCAATAAAATATTTTGAATTATACTCTTTTAAGACCCCAATAATTTCACAATAATCGTTATTTTTTATAAGGGAATTAGAAAAAGAGCCTCTAACTTCAAAAGAATCATTTAAATCACCAATATCAAAAAGAACATCTCCTGATTCAAAGGATTTAAAATTAAGAACAAATCCCTGAACTTTAACTTCTTTATTTAAATAATCTCCAAGTTCTTTTTTTAATAAAGATATAGAAACCCTTTCCGGTTCTGAAAAATTTGAAAGAACCAATAAAAAAAGAAGCCCAATCAAAGTAATCATAAAAGATAACTTAAAAAGCACCTTATTTTCCACAAATAAGGGTTGTTATAAATATTTTTATATTTATCTAAACCAAATTAATAAAAACTAAGAACTTTGCCCATCTTCTTTTCTTTTTTCAATTTTTGTACCACATTCTGGGCAAAATTTTTCATCCCCAGTTAATGGGAGCCTGCAATTAGGACAAATTATTGGTTCTTGCCGTCTTTCAACCACGGGCATATAACCTGATTTTCCACTTATCAGTTTTCCAAAAGCTTCCATAACCTTTGGATCATTCATATAAGGTCTAAGATCTCGACAACCACCAGCTGTTATTGGCATTTTTTATTCACCTACTTAAATAATCTGCTTTAAGCAACTTGCAACAATATTTAAACTTTTTTATAATAGAAAAATTTTAAAACATTAATAAAAAAGAAGAAGAACCTTTGTTTCCCCCAAAAGTTCTTTATAAAATAATAAAGGTTTAAGTTTAAATACTTTATCCTTTTGAAAAGAATATGAAAGGAAATAATTTTTTTAAGATAAAATTAAAGAATGAATCAACTATTTTATTTGAAAAAAGAAAATCTCCAGTTTCTACCATAATGGTTGGCTTTAATGTTGGCTCAAGTCATGAAGTTGCAAGAAAAAAAGGAATCGCCCACTTTGTTGAGCATAATTTATTCAAGGGTTCAACTAGTAGAACACAACAAGAAATTAGTTCTGGAATAGAAAAAAAAGGAGGAATATTAAATGGATTTACTGCAGATGAAACGACAGCATATTGGGCGAAGATTCCGGCAGAACACACAAGTTATGCCTTAGATATTTTATCAGACATGGCATTTAATCCAAAATTTTCGATAGAAGAAATGAGAAAAGAAAGAAAAGTAATTCTCGAAGAGATAAAAATGTATCATGACAATCCTCAAATGTTTGTTTTAGATGAATTAAAAAAAAGACTATATTTGGAACCATTTAATATTGGCGGTTTAGGAACAATAAAAACAGTAAATAATTTGAGTCATGAAGATATCAAAAACTGGCATTCTCTTTATAACACTAAGAATCTCATAGTGTCTATTGTTGGAAATGTGAATATTAAGGAAATTTTAAATTATTTAAATAAAATTAAAACACCAAATATTGCAAAAACAAATGATCCCATCATAAATAAGACATTTTCACAGAAAATATTTTCTAGAAAAGGAATAGATCAAGCACATTTATGTTTGGGATTTCATGTTCCAAGCATGGCATCAAAAGAAAAATATGCTATTGATTTGTTTAACACAATTCTTGGAGAGGGTATGAGTTCTTTATTATTTCAAGAAATAAGGGAAAAAAGAGGGTTAGTTTATAGTATTAAAAGTTTCATTGATTCTGAAAAAAGTTATGGTTATTTAGCAATATATGCTGGAACAGACAAGAAAAAAATAAAAGAAGTAAAAGAAATTTCCTTAAAAATGATTAAACAAGTTCAAAAAATAAATCATGCAGACTTTGAACAAGCAAAAGAACAATGCATTGGCTCTTGGGAAGTTGCAAACGAAAGAAGCGATAATGTTGCAAAAAATCTCCTCTTTAATGAAATTGCAAATAAAGCAGAAGATTATTATAATTATATTGAAGAAATAAATAAATTAAAAATGAGGGACATTATTAAATTTTCTAATATCTCTAATTATGGAATGACTGCACTTGTACCAAAATGAAAAAATTAAATAAAATAAATAGGCCCGTACTAGTAAAAGTACCTTTTATTAATGGACTTGGAAAAACAAAAGGTTGTGAAATATCTCCAGATAAGATAGTAAACACAATTCCAGAAATTTGGTGCAACGAATCATTAAAACCAATAAAAAAAACAGAAGAAATTTTTAACATTAAAAAAATAAATGTTTTCAATGAAAATGCGAGCAAAAGTATCGAAGCAATATTCAACGAATCCAAGAAAATTTTTTCCGAAAAATCAAAACAAAAAATAATTTTTCTTGGGGGCGACCACAGCATTAGTTTTCCAATAACTAACGCATTTAACTCTTGTTTTAAAAATTCTGCATTTATTATTTTAGATGCACATGCTGATTGTATGAAACCAATGCAAGAACCAACCCACGAAGAATGGCTTAGGGCATTAATTGAAAAAACAAAAGTCAATCCAAGGAATATTTTCATAATTGGATTAAGAAATATTTATAAGGATGAGCTCTGTTTTTTAAAACAAAAAAAAATAAAATATTTTACAACAAAAGATTTTTTTGAAAATAGAAATAAAATAGAAAAAGAATTAAAAAAATTTATGAAAAAATTTAAAAATATTTATCTAAGCTTGGATATTGATTTAATAGATCCGGTATTTACACCAGGCATAAGTTATGAAGAACCCTGCGGTTTAACATCAAGAGAGGGGTTAAGTTTATTTCAAAAGATAATTTCTAATAAAAATATTAAGGCTATAGATATAAATGAAGTAAATTCATTTAATGATTCAAAAAATAAAACCACAAAACTTGCAACTAAATTTTTATGTGAATTAATATAATAAAATGAGAGCATTTATTTCAATAGATTTGCCTTATGAAGTTAATAAAGAACTTTCAAATATCCAAGACAAATTTTCATCTTTAAAAAGTTTAGCTGGAATGACTGTCGTAAAAACAGAAAATGTTCATTTAACACTAAAATTTCTTGGAGAAATTTCAAATTCAGAGATAAATAAGCTTTCAAATCTTTTAAAAGAAATAGAATTTGAAAAATTTGAATTAGAATTAGCAGATTTAGATTACTTTCCAACAAAAGAATATCCCCGGGTAATCTGGCTTTCACTAAAACCAAAAAAATTTGTAGAAAAACTTTATAATTTAATAGATGAAAAATTAAAAAAAGCAAAAATTTTCTCTAAATCTGGAAAAGAAGATAAATTTATTCCTCATGTAACTGTAGCAAGAGTAAAATATATTAGAGATAAAAATAAATTTGCAGAAAATTTAAATAAAATAATTATTAAAAAAAAGAAATTCATAGTTTCTTCTTTTCAACTTAAAAAGAGTATATTAACATCAAAAGGCCCTATTTATGAGACATTACAAGAATTTGAATTAAAATAAAATTAATCAAATTATTCTTTTTCTAATATACCTCGCGCTGCAATAATCCCCGTTGCAGCAGCACCGACAATATTTCCCGCAACGCCAGCACCATCTCCTGCAACATAAAGGTTTGATAGCTCTGTTTGCAAATTTCTATTTGTCTTAATTTTAGAAGATCTTAATTTTATTTCTGGAGCATAAAGTAAGGTGCTTCCCGAATTTATTCCCGGCATTACCTTATCTAACATTACTAACCCTTCTAGAATATTTGTGACAATCCTATGTGGAAAAGCCATTGAAATATCTCCCGGAATAACATCTTTTAGAGTAGGTTGTATATAACTTTTATTAATTCTTTCCCATGTACTTCTTCTTCCTTTTTGTAAATCAAACAATCTTTGTAATATTGGCTTTCCTCCGCCAATAGTATTTGCAAGTTGCGCAATCGATTTTGCATATTGGGTGGTGTTTTCTACAGGCTCTGTTAGTTTTATCTCAGTCACAAAAGCGAAATTACTATTTGCAGAGTCATGAGTTGAATTGCTGTGACCATTCACACAAACAAACCCCTCATAATCTTCAATAGAAACCTTTCCTTTTGGGCAAGGACAAAACGTCCTCATTACATCATCATAGGTGGGTGTATGCATCATAAAAATTGTTTCATACATCTGATCTGAAAATTCCCTCATAACCCCCTCTGGAAATTCCACCCTCACTCCCACTTCTACTTTATCAAAACTATACCCTAAATCATATTTTTTAGCAATCTCTTGCATCCATGTCGCATTAAATCTACCAGGAGCCAAAATTATGTTCTTCCCATAAATTTTTTCATCGCCACAAATAACCCCCTTGCATTCATTTCCCTCTATAATAATCTCGGTCACAGTCGTTTCCGATTTAATTTCAACGCCTTTTTCAATAAGATATTTTTCAAAATTCTTTATAATTAGCGGAAGTTTATCACTGCCGACATGTCTTGTTTTTCTAACAAATAAATGGACACTATTTCTTTTGCACCTGTCCACGAATTCCTGTACCTTTTTTTTATTTTTTGGATAATAATCTGCGTCAACCCCGAAATCAGTAAAGATTGCATCGACATAATCGAGATATTTCTGATATTCTTCAATATTATAAAGGCCTAATATTTTTTCATGACTTAAAACCGGAGTAAAATGCAACTTTCCATCTGAAAATGTTCCGGCTCCACCAATTCCACACATAGCCTCTTTTCTTTCTCTTTTTTCAATACTTTTTCCTTTCTCTACTAATAAGATGCGTTTATTAGAATATTTAGATAATTCATAAGCTGCGAATAAACCTGCGGGACCGCCCCCTACAATAATTAAATCATATAAAATACCCATGTTAACCTTTTATCAGAATAACCTGCCTTTTTTAAGCATTTTTATCTTTATTTACCTATATTCTTTGTTGATAATATCATGAACATGTTTAGCTTTTTTCTCTCCAAGTTTTTTTATTTTTTTAAAATCTTCTTCTTCAAAATTAAAAATATTTCTTATTGTTTTATTCTCCTTTAATAATTGCTTTGCTAAACTGGGACCGATACCAGGAAATGATTCTAAAATGAATTGTTGTTGTTCTTTCATACTTCTTGCTTTTTTTTTCATTTTGAGAGAAAAAATCTTTTTACCATTTTCATATCTTTTATTTAAAATTTCAAGAAAATCTACCGTTTCTTCAAACCCTGTTGTAAAAATCAAAGGCGTAGAAAAATCAATAGCAACAGATAAAAGCATACCCTTAATGGCATTAGGGTGAATATTTATTTTTCTTTCATTACAATGTGAATCATCTTCAATGATTAAAAATCTTTTTTCAAATTGTTTTAAATTATTTAATTGTTCAATCAATCTTTTATTTATAATCGAAGAAATAAAATCGCTTTTTGTTTTTCTTTCTATAACAACATCTCCAATAATATAGTCCCCTACAAGGATTTGTTTTATTTCTAAAGATATTTTTCTTTTAATAAGTTCAGATATGACGAGTGAATTTTTTTCTCTTTTATCAACTATAATCATAAATTATTTAAATAAAAGAATCTTTTAAGCCTTATGTTTAAAAACCCGGGTGGGTTTTTGGCATATCAAAATAGGAGATTTTTAATATGCTGATTAAAATTTTAGGATTATTGGATTTAATTGCGGCTTTTTTTCTTTTATTTTTAGCAATAAAAATTCAAATATTACCTCTCTTTTTAGTAATCCTTGCAGTATTATTACTAATTAAATCAATAATCTTTTTTTCATGGGCTAGTTTGATAGATATTGGAACATCCATAATTTTAGTTTTAGCAATATTTTTTACAATCCCAATATTTATTTTAATAATTTTTATGATCTTTATTTTTCAAAAAGCAGTTTTTAGCATGATTTAGTCAAGTAACTTTTAATAATTAAATTATGCATTCTTCACAAATTTTTCCACCAGAATAATGGGTTTTTGCCGTTAACACTTTTTTCTTTCCAATATATAATACTTGGGAAAATTTGCTACCATATCTATAAGCTGTTATTCCCTTACATTTCAATTTCCACGCAAGTAAATAATTCTTTTCAATTTATAAAATAACCAAGCCCTTTTCCTTTTATAGAATCTTTTTTTTCTTTCTGAAAATCAACATTTATTTTGTTAAGAATTTCATGCATCTTTTTTTCTTTATGATGAGAAGCCCAGAAATATTGTTCATCCCTTGTTTTTTTAGTAATAAAAATAGCAACTTCTCCCGCTTTTAAACGAGCAGTTCTTCCCGTTCTTTGAATTTTTCTTATAGCGCTTGGAATAGGCTCATAAAAAACAACCAAATCGACTTCTGGAATATCTAATCCTTCTTCACCAATACTTGTTGACACAAGGAAATTTATTTTTCCTTGTTTAAAACAATCTATTATGCCTTTTTGTTCTTTTTGATTTAATCCCGAACCATTTTTTTTAGCTTGACCAATGAAAACTTCTGCTTCTATTTCCCTATCTTTTAAGAAATCTTTTATTTTTTTTACAGTATCTCTATATTGGGAAAAGATTATACCCCGTATCGTCTTTTTTTCTTTCATTTTTTGTTCAATAAAAGCAATAAGGGCATTAAATTTGGGGTGTTCTTTATTTTCTTGAGCAAGTTTTTTTAAAATTATAAAAGAATCTTGAAATTCTCTGCTTCCAACAATTTGTTTTACAGCTTTGCTTTTTCCAATATTTGCTTGCTCAATCATATCTTGCAAATATCTAAGACTTTGTTCAACCCCTTGTGTTTCAACTAATTCTATTGCATGTTGAATTTTTATCGCTTGTGCACAAACACTAACTCCCCTTAAAATATTAAAATCCATTTCTCCCCCAGCAAGTTTTATTCTTAACTTTTTTTGCAATTCGAGAAGATTTGTTTTTGTTGCATGCATAAAAAGCAATTTCCTATTTTTTAATTCTTCGGCTTTTTTATCATAACTCTTTTTTAAAATATTTACAACAGCAACCAATTCTGGAGAAAGATCAACATAAATTAAGTTGTTTGTTAATTGCTGAAGATATTTTTTAACATCTTCATTATCACGGGTTCTGACTTCAATATTTTCTATACCTAAATTATTACAAATTTCTTTTATGACGGAACTATCGCTTCCAGGAGAAGCGGTTAAACCAAGGAGCCTTTTTTCTTTATAAGAACTCCCCGGGATATTTTTTAAATATTGCTGTGCAACATAAGTATAAGAATAATTTTTAAGACACCTATGACACTCATCTTCAATTAATAAAGAAACTTCGTTTAAATCGATTAAATTATTTTTTAAATCATTTTCAATACACTGCGGAGTTGAAAAGATAAAAAGAGCATTTTTCCAAATTTCTTTTCTTTTTTTTGATTGTATTTTTCCAGTAAATAAATGCATTTTATCTTTGTAATCTGAAGCATCTAAATTTTTTAAAAAATAATCAAAATGTTGTTCTACAAGTGGTCTTGTTGGAGCAAGAAAAACAATTTTAGAACCAGGAAATTTTTTTAATCTATCTTGTGCAAGCATCAATGCAATTAATGTTTTTCCCAATCCGGTTGGAAGCACAACAAGAGTATTTCCTTTAGATGCTGTTTCAAAAATTTTTTGTTGATATTCTCTTGGTTGCAACATAAAGAAGCCAAATGTTGCTTATTTATAAAGAATTCTTTATTTTATTAGCCATCTTTTTTAATTCTTCATTTGATGGTTTTGGTACTAATGGCTTAATGGGTAATTCTCCAAGTCCATCATTAAATTGCCTTGGTAATAAATGAATATGTGTATGTTGTACTCCAATACCTGCAACAACAAGCTCAATCCACTCTGTTTTAAAAATTTTTTTCAATATTTCTGCAAGATTTTTTGTTTTTTCCATAAGATTACAATAATCTTTAGGTGAAATATCCCACAACCATTTTGAATGCTCTTTAGGAATAATAAGAAGATGTCCTAAAACATAAGGGTGGATATCAAGAAAAGAAATTATTTTTTCATCTTCATAAATTTTGTAACAGGGAATTTCTCCAGCAATTATTTTACAGAATATACAATCTATATTTGTCTTCATTTTATTTTTTAAGGTTTATCTTACAAACATTTCATGAACGGTTTTATAATTACAAATCTCCTCTTCTTTAAACCAAAGTTTTATTTCTTGCTCTGCTTCTTTTAAATTTCCAGATGCATGAATTACATTTTTTAATGGAACATTTACACTATCTGCATAAGCCATTGTTAAATGGGTAAAATCTCCACGAATTGTTCCTGGAGCAGCTAATTTAGGATCTGTTGTTCCGGCCATTTTTCTTACAATATCAACAGCTTCAATACCCTCAAAAGCCATTGCTATAATTGGACCTTCTGACATATAGTTTACCATTCTTTTTTTAACATTTTCACCACGTCTTTCCCCTAGATCATCATAGTGTTTTTCAAGCAATTCAGAATTTGCACGAACCATTTTTATTCCAATTAATTTTAAACCGACTTTTTCAAATCTTTGTAAACAATCTCCCGTAAGGCTTCTTGCAACACCATCCGGTTTGATTAAAACAAGGGTTCTTTGTATCATAATAATTATTTTGTTATTTTTAGGATTTTTAAAGATTTATATAATTCTTTTATAAAATGGACCCACCGGGATTCGAACCCGAACCACACCCCTGCCAGGGGCGCATTCTACCATTGAACTATGGGCCCCAAGGTGAATACGATAGATTAGAAAATTGAGAGATATTTAAATTTAGGGTTTTATTTTTGACACAAATGCAGTAATTCCATCCATTCCGGAATTACCAACAATAAGATATATGGTTATTCCAAATAAAATAAAGAAAAAAACTTGTTCAAATATGCTTGCAGTTCTTATCGGGCCAGAAAAATGCCCGGTTTTCCATAACCATTTTATTCCAGAAATATTTAGAGAATCCGCTAAGAGATGTAAAAGATAACCCGATACTAGAAAAATAGGATATAAAATAGATAAATTAAAAGGATAAATAATTAATAAAGATATCAAAAAGAAAACCAATGCACCAAAAATACTATGAAAAAAACCACGATGAGTTGAAAATAAGGAAATGCTTTTTCCGATACCAAAAAGATAATTTCTATTAACAAAACTTTGTGGATGATCAATATCTGGCAAAATTGAACCAAAAGCTAAAACCAATGCAAGAGTTATTGAAAAATTCAAAGGTAAAAAAACAACCGCAAGAACATAAAAGAAAAGTGCAAATAAAATGTGTGTTCTAAACATCATTTTAATCAAATACCCAGTTCTTTAACCAATTCAGAAATTTTAACCCTGCGCTGTTTCATACTATCTCTGTCTCTGATTGTTACAGTTTTATTTTTTATTGTATCTCCATCAACAGTTATACAATATTTTACTCCAATCTCATCAGCCCTCCGATATCTTTTACCAATACTTGCTGAATCATCATAGAAAACAGTTGTTTGATTTTTTAAAATATTATAAATTTCTTCTGCCTTTTCAGGCATTCCTTCCTTATTTACTAAAGGAAATACACAAACAAGAATTGGCGTTAGTTTATCCGGAAAGGAAAAGATAGTTCTTTCATTTTGTTTTTCTTCTTTGAAAAATAAATCTAAAAATGCAAGAATATTTCTATCTATCCCAAGACTTAATTCAATTACGTGTGGAATAAATCTTTTTTCTTCATAAAATACTTCTAAATTTTCTTTGCTTATTTTTTGATGTCCACTCAAATCGTGATCTGTTCGATAATGAATTCCTCCAAGTTCTTTAAACTCCCCAAATAAATCAAAATAAGCTTCTATATCCCAATGAATTTTATTATAAAATGCCCTTTCTTTTTCACCCAGCTCCCTGAATCTAAATTTCTCTTTTGGAAATTGCAAAATATCTAAATAAAATTTCTGCATCCTATACATTTGAAACAAATAGAGTTTAGGAATATTATATCTTTTATGCAAGTCAAGAATTTTTACATTATTGAATGTTTTTATTTTTTCTTTTTGAGAGAGAATTTGTAACTCTGATTTTGATATTTCTTTCCAAATTTTTTCATCAATTTTGTCTATTTTATCTGGATCAAAAAATATTTGTAATTCGGCTTGGCTAAATTCTCTTAATCTAAAAAACATCTGTCTCGGGGAAATTTCATTTCTAAAGGCTTTTCCAATAATACCTATTCCCAAGGGAATTTTTTTCCTAGTAGCTTCAAATTCTCTTTTGAATGCCAAAAACGCACCCTGTGCCGTTTCAGGAGAAAGATAAGCTAAATCTTTTGAACCAGTTGCTCCTATTTGTATGGGGAACATCATGTTAAACCATTTTGGGGGCTCCAATTCAGGGGATTTGCAGTTAGGGCATTTCAATTTATTCTTTATAATAAGTGAACTCATATCTTCAATAGATTTTTCACTAGCATTAATTTTTAAACTATCTTCAAGAAATTGATCTGCCTTGAATCTGAAATGACATTTTTTACATTCTACAAAAGGATCATTGAAATTTTCCAAATGACCAGAGGCTAAAAACACCTGTTCAGGAAGAATATTAGAATATTCTATTTCATAACAATTCTCGCTATTTTTAATAAAAAATTTTCTCCAGGAATTTTCAAAATTACTTTTTAGCGTTTTTCCCAAATGACCATAAGAAAACAACCCTGCTTTTCCACCATAAATTTCAGCACTGGGCCAAAAAAAACCACGTTTTAAAGCAATAGCATTAATTAACTCAAAGTTATTTTCAGTATTTGGTGATTGATTGGTTTTTTGTTCTGCCATGCTAAACTTAGAAAACATAGATTTAAATTTCTTTTGAAAGTACCCCTAGCAAAGCCAGAATTAAATTTTAATATTTGTATCTTTTATTTCTGTTATATGGGCATCTAATCTGCCAGCAACAAGACAATCAAAACAAGTATGGATCTCACCATTTTTTTCCATTACCTTTCCAGTATCCTTGCACTTAGGGCATTTATATTGTTTTTCTTCTACCATACTTATCTTATTTTAATACTTTATTTAAATTTTATGCTATTCTGCTATAATGTTCTAAGCAAATAAAGTGCCGTTCCAGCAACCATTGGAACAATCAAATTATCATCTGCCTCTTGTTCACCAAGTTTTAGAGATATTGCTTCTGCAACCATCCCCATAATTGAAGCAATCGCACTTTCAAAAGCATTTACTACCAAGAGCCCAATTAAAAAAGAAACAAGTATTCCTGCAATAGTCCCATAAAGAGATTTATATTTATTAAATGGGTCTCGCTTATATTTTCCCCCAAATAGTCCAGCCAAGGTGGAAACAGAATCTCCAAAAGTTAATACAATTAAAGACATTAAAGCAATATCTTGGCTAAAAATCTTTATTACAAGCATTGCTCCACCCATAAAGAAGATAAAACCTTTTCCAGGAAAATTCTTGTTATGGTCTCTTTCAAAACGAGCCAACAAAAAACCAATAAATGGGATTTTTACATTTTTTGAAACAATAGAAGAGATTATTGCTAAAATAAGAATAAAGAGTAAAATTAAAAGAAGCACCGATTTTTCAATTATTAAATAAGATAAAATAATGATCAATCCAATTAAAAGATGTATGAGTTGTCTACCAATTTCTAATTTTTTTATTTCCATTTTTTAATATTAAAAAGAGATTTAATTAAGAAGCTAATAGAATAACCCACAATGGCTCCAAAAAAAAGATCACTCAAATAATGATAACCGAAAACGAATCTTGTTGCAAAAATAAAGGCAATAAACACAACATAAATGATTTTAAGGGGTTTTGAATTTTTATTTAAAAAAGGCACCAATGAAAACAAACCGGTTGCATGTCCTGAAGGAAAACTATCTCCTCCAAAAAATAAATTTGGTCTTGGTTTGTAAATTAACTGCTTTAATATAAGAGAGATTAATAAAGAAATAACAAAGGCCAATAAAAAAGATACTATTTTTTTCTTTTTTAATCTATTATCCTCTTTTTTATTTTCTTTTTGAATAGAAATAGCAAATAATCCAAAAATAATAATAGCCGGAAAAAAAATTAAATCTTGTTGGAAAATAAAAATTAAATTTTGGATATTTTCACTAATATTTAACTTAAACAACGAATAAAGGGAATTATCAAATAAAATTAATGTAAGATAAAATAAACTTGCAATTAAATAAATCGAAAAAATCCCCAATATTTTTTTTGATGCGATATCTTTCTTTTTTTTCATTAGAATTTAAATCTGATAAAATATATAAATCATACTATTAAATTAAAAATATGGATAAGGTAAAGGAGATAATCATAAGGTATGTGCTTGCCTTTTTTCCATTCATTTTTTTTAATCAAGTTTATTGGTTTTTAAAATATATAACATTTAATATGTTATCCCTTATATTTTCACTATTTGCAAAAGTAAACACAAATTTTTCTGAAAATACTATTTATATAAATGAACAGAGCATTCTTTTAATTGAACCATGCATAGCTGTTTCGGCATTCATTCTGCTATTTCTTTTGAATATCACAAGTCCAGATATAGATTTCAAAAAAAGAATTTACTCTTTTTTTCTTTCAATAATCTTTTTGTTTATTTTTAACATAATTAGAATAATTTTCTTATTTTCAATTTTCAATTTTCAATTTTTTGATATTGTTCATTTAATAGTTTGGTATGGATTAAGCACACTCGTCGTTTTTCTTGATTGGATTTTAATGATAAAGCTATTTAATATAAAAACGATTCCCGTTATCTCAGATATTATTTATCTTATTTTTTATATAAAACAAGATATAAAAAGATCCAAAAGTTAAAAAATAATTTTTAAAATATAAAACAAGATCTAATAAAAAGAATTTATTTAGAAAATTTAATTGATTTTCTCAAAAAAGAGTTTTTAATCCAACAGTTAACATTAACACAACAAATGCAGCAATTATTATGCCCAAACACATGGCAAAAAAACTTCTTGTTCTTTTAAGTTTCATAAGCCAAGCAATTAAAGTTCCAGTCCACGCACCCGTTATGGGTAGGGGGATTGCAACAAAGATTGCAAGAGCCAAAATTCCATAAGTTTCATAATTTTTTTCTACTTTTTCTTTTCTGTGTTGTATTTTATTAAGAAATTTTGCAAAAGTTTTATCATAAAAAGGCCATTTTATCAAAAGATGGTGCAGCGTATCTAAAAAAAGAAAAACAAAAGGGATTATTAATATATTACCTAAAATAGATATAAAAAAAACAACCCATATGTTCATATTAAAAATTAAAATACCTGTTGGAATGGCCCCCCGTAATTCAGAAATGGGTAGAAAAGAGATCAATGCTACAGCAAGTGCTGGAAAACTAGATAATTGATTTATAATAGACTCTATCATATAGATAATAAGAAATTGATATTTAAAAATACAATTATGCAGACGATTTCAAAACCAGATAAGTCTACAAAAGGTTAGCTTTTACTTTATCTAAATAATAATAGATTAACCAAATAAGGCAGCTAGACCTTCTGCAGCTTCTTCATGTTTTTCTTCATGTTTCTCTTCTTTTACTTCAGCTTTTGTTGCTCCAGCACCGGCTGCACCCCCAATAGGCATTGCTACTGCTTCGCTTAATGCTTTTTCAATGTCAACACCTTTTAAGCTTGCGACAACTGTTTTAACTTTTGCATCGTCTGCAGATATTCCTACAGATTCAACTATCTTTTTGATCCCATCTTCAGTTATCTCCTTACCGGTCTTATGCAATAATAAAGCTGCATAAATGTATTCCATTTTATTCCTCCAATGAATTTTCAGTTTGAACTGAGTATAAATTTAATTTTTGAGCTTGCATATTTGCTTTTCCAAGAAGTATTTTTATCGTTTCTTTTACTGGATAATTGATGTGTATTGCTAAATTCAATGCTTCTGAATTTTTTAAAAGCAATTCTTGTAGCATTCCTTTTTTATCAACCCTTATTCCGGCCAATACTTTTTGTGAATTTGAATCATAAGCAGCAATCGTAATAAAACCGCTTGTAAATGGGTTAATATTTAATAATGAAAGAACATCACAAACATTTTTTGATATTTTTTCTCCATTTTTTACTAAAACAGCTCTTTCTTTAATCGTTATTTTTCCACCATCAATTCCCGCCTTTAATTTTACTTTAGTTAATTCAGATAATGCAGGTCCCGCAGGTAAATCTGTTGGACCTGACTCAATAACTAAATCCATAGGAGCTATTTGTCCAACCTTTGCTTTAGTTGGTCTTTTTAAATCTTCTAATATTGATGCAATATCTAAAGCATCTTTTTCTGAAAATAACAATGCAAAATTTTTATCTAAATGTTGTTCTAGCTGCTCAATATTTTTCTTTTCATTTTTTGATTTTTCAATTGCTAACAACACGAGTCTTTTTTTTATGAGTTTTGTTATTATCCCTTCTTTTTTTAGAGCATGTTTTAATTCATTAAAAAAAGAAGAGGATACACCTTCTACAGAGACTAACAATATAGTTGGATATTCATTCATAAGCTTGGCTAAATCATTAACATATTTTTTCTTTACTTCAGGAATTTCCCTTTTCATATCCCCATCATTTTTTCTTTTTTTCTTTAACATTTTGCGTTTGTTTTAAAACCATTTTTACTGGGTGGCTCATTGTAAATTTAAGCATTATATTTTTAATATTCAACTCTCTTTTTGGAAGGCCGTTAACAACTGCCGCATAAACAATCTCTATATTCTTTGAAATTTCTTCATCTTTCATATTTTCTTTTCCAATAGCTAATTTAAGCCCCTTATCTTTGGCTCTAATTTTTATTGTTTTTGAAAGTTTTTCTAAAATGTTTTTTAGTGCATCATCATTTTCTTGCATAATAACCCCCCCCATTTTTGGATCAGGCATTTTACCCATTGCACCCAAAATCTTACCAAATTTTGCAGCGAGTAATGGCATTAGTTTTGCTGAAGCGATAAAGAAATCATAATCTCTTGCTAATTTTTTAACATCTTTTGATTCTAATTTTTCTATTTCTATTTTAGTAATTGTTTTTTCAAGAATATTATTTTGGTTTTCTAAAAAACCACAAACTCTTTTTTTATTTGCTAAATGGGCCAATTCTGCAAAAGTATTAAGAGATTCACGTCTAGGATCAAAATCTTTAAGATTAATAATTAAGTCAAATGTTTGCTCAAAATTTCTTTTTTCAGATTTTTCTCTTAATTGTTTAACAAGTGTTAGAAAATCCATTCTAACCTCCTACATTACAAGCCTAAACTTGTGGTAGTTTAAATCGGTAATATTTATCAATAAAATTGGAGGTTTATAAAGGTTTTGTAATTATCTATTTTGTTTTATCTATTTCCATTAAATATTCTTTAATTCTGGAAACAATGCTACTAATATAAAATTTTTCTATTTTTTCTTCAAATAATTTACTCAAGGATTCAAGTTCATTAATCTGATAACCACTAGCTGTTTTTTCTACAAGAAAAATATCTTTTAATCTTTTTAATTGTCGCCGTATATTTGATTCTGCTATGCCCCGTATCTCTAAATTATGGATTTCTCTGTTTTTTATTATTCTTTCTTTTATTTCATCTACCTCTAATTCTTTCTTCAACTCTTTTGATTCAATTAAAATCTGAAGAATATCTACTATTATATCTCTAGAATCTCCCGGTTGTAACAAACCAAGACCCAAACAAATTTTTTTAATAAGTTCTCTTTTTTTTAAGTTTATGGGGGATTCATATTTTCTTAAGGTAATTTCTGCAATAGAATTTTCTCTCATAGTTTTCTTAAGAGGAGTCCATTTAAATATTTTTATCCATTATAATAAAAAGATGCTTGGGGATTATCTTTTACATTACAACAATCTTTATAAAAGAAAATCTTTTCTTTCTTCGATGGAATTAATTGCATTAGCATCTAGTGGAAAGGGTACCTGGGGGCAAATATCTGGTTTAATAAACAAGCAAAAATGGGATAAGATTATTCTCATATGCCCCGATTTTTTTAAACAAAATTTACAATCTTTCGATTTTACACAAAAAGCCGAAATTTTTTCTTTTAATTTTGATAAACCAATAGCACAACTAATTCTAGAAATAAGAGATAAGCTTAAAACAAAAATTGATGGAACAGAAGTTGCATTAAGTATAGCAAGTGGAGATGGAAGAGAGCACATGATTCTAATTTCATCAATTTTACAAGTGCCAGCAGGCATAAAATTTGTCGCATTAACTAAAGACGGAATTCTTGAATTTTAAAGAATCAAAACAAATAAAAAGGGTTTTGATTTTGTTTTAATATGAAAAATAAAAAGAATGCAAAAATTAATGATTTGATATTTAGGGAACTTATTAAAAGAGGATACCATCTAGAAGGAAACACAAGAGTATGGAATCTTGCAGATTCTAAATTATGGTATATAACACCTTCACAAGCACAGGCTTTTTTAGATTTAGAAAGATCAAAAGAATATCAAAAAGATGTTATTCAAAAAGAAATAGATTTAATAGAAAAAAATATAGATGAAATAATAGATGGTATAAGAGATAAACCCGTAAATATTATTGATATTGGTTGTGGAGATGGAAAAAAAGCGGTTATTTTTTTAAGTTATCTTAAAAACACAAATAAACTAAGATATTGTCCGATAGATATTAGTTCTTATATGGTTGAGAAAGCTATAGAAAAAATGTCTAAGATGAATATTAAAGAAATTATTAAACTTCAATGGAATATTTCGGATTTTGAAAATTTAGAAAATATAACTCCTTTACTTAGATTTGGAGAATATAAAAATAATTTTATCTTGCTTCTTGGGAATACCTTGGGTAACTTTGAAATTCATGAACTTTTATATGAAATAAGAAGTTCTATGACCGATGGAGATTTCTTATTAATCGGCAATGGATTAGACAATAGAAATCCTGAAGAAATAACAAAAGCATATAAAAATGAACAAATAGATGAATGGCTCGTAAAAATTTTAACACAAATAGGATTAGATAAAAAAGATTTAATATATGATGTAAGGTTTAAAAATTCCAGAATAGAGGAATATTATAGTCTTTTAAGAGATGTAGAAATTTCTTTTTTAGGAAAAACAGTAAAATTTAACAAAGGAGATCAGATAATAACTGCTGTTTCCTATAAATATGATTCTGATGATTTAAGGGGCGTTCTAAAAATGTATTTTGATGATGTAAAAATGTATATATCTAAGGATAAGTTATATGCTCTTGCCCTTTGTAGAAAATAAATTAAAGATAGTTCTTTCTTTGCTTAAAAATATCAAGAAAAATTTATGAATTTTATATAAAAAAATAAAAAAAAGAAAAGAAAAAAATTAGAATTTTTTAACTATTTATTTCTTCTTTTTCTTTTTTACTGCTTTCTTTTTTGCCATTTTTTTACCTCTTTCTTTTTGAATATTTAATTTTGATAAAAATAAAATGTTGTTTTTGTTTAAATACTTTTTCTTTTTTCAGAATTTTTTTCTAAATCGTAAAAAATGAAATAAATTATACCGTCGAGAAAAAATTACTAAGAATTTTTCATAAAACCATAAATAGAAAATTAAGGTATTTAACAAAGATTATTTTATTTTTTATTTTTTGTAAATTAATATAAAAATCTCCTTTTTTAATATGGACCGACCGGGAATTCGCTCAAAAATCTTTTGAATTTTTGGCGCGCCAAAAACGCCATTGCGTTTTTTAGCGGAACCGGATCAATTCCCCAAAAAGAATTTTTTAATATGGACCGACCGGGAATTGAACCCGGATCCCATCCATGCGAAAGATGAATTCTACCGTTAAACTATCGGCCCAATAAAATAATTAAGAAATTACAGCTTAAAAAGCCATATGACCATAAGAAGTAAAAATATTAAAATTACAATAAAACTGAATAGAGAATAGATTCTTTCCGCTATTTTTTTTGATTTTGTTAATGCAAAAAAAGCCAAATAGATGAATCTTCCACCATCTAAAAAGGCCAATGGAAGCATATTAATCAATGAAACTGAAATTAAGATTATTATTAACCAGAAAAATAAATCTCTAAAAAAGATTAAAATGTCTTTGCTACCGGAAATTTTTTCAGTTACATTAGCATAAGGGTAAAAATAAGGGGATGAAAGTGATCCGAAAAAATTCTGAGTAGGAGATAATTGCATAAATTGTATTCCAATATAGCCCCTGGTTTTATTAATAGAATTTTCTGCTAAGGTAATATTGTATTCTTTATTTGTGGTTTCAATAATAATTTGTTCCCCAGTTTGATAATTTCTTAAAATTTCTTCAATATCTTCTATTTTTTCTACTTTTTTACCATCTATTTTTCTTATAGCCCCCGATAAATTTGCTCTTATTGCTGGAGAATCATTAAACAAGACCATAATTTCTGTTGAATTTGATTTTATACTATTAACTTGCACTAAAAGATCTTTATTCAACAAATATCTATGTGAATCCTTTGTAAAAACCAAAACATTTTCATCATCAACAAAATTAAGCATTTCAGAATTATTTAAGGACATAAATTCTGAAAAATTATAGGGACCAATTTTATCTATTTGAGAAATATTTAATTTTTCAATAGAATAAATATATCCTGTTACTCCATCTCGTTCATAAAAACCCATAAAAAATAATTGTAATATTAAAAGAAAAATTATTGCAAACAAAATATTTGAAAAACTGCCCGCAGAAACAACAGCCATTTGCTTTCTTTTTGTTTTTCTCTTCATCGTTTCTTCATCCGGCTCTACAAATGCTGCTAAAAATGGTCCAAGAAAACCAAAACCGGTTGATTTTATTTTTATATTATGTCTTGCAGCATATATTCCGTGACCAAATTCATGAACAACAGCAATGATTGCTATAACAATTAACCAATAGGTAAAATAAAAAGGAGGTAACGGTAGATTGAACATTTGTGGCATATAAGGAATTAATGGCATCAGGGGGGGAACTTTTGTAATAATCGAGGTAGAAAAAAGCAAGATGGTCATGCTTTGAATTAATAAGTACAAACTAAAAACCATTGCTATGAATCCGTAAGTTATAGAAACCGGTTCAAGAAAATCAATCAATTTAGAAAACTTTTTGCTGAACCAATTAATTGTTTTTATTCCAGCTCTTGTACGATATAATAAAAAAATCTTACTTTCTGTTTTTAATTTTTTCTTATGGGTTATTAGAAAAGCCGTGACAGCAATACAAAATATTGCTAAACCAATTAAATCATAAACCATAAAAGACATTTTAATTAGGATTTTAAAAGCATAAATTTTATAAAAATTTATTAGTTTAATTAAGCCTTCCCTGTTTTCTTTTTCTTCGTTCTTAAAGCACTCCCCTTACATTTCCTACATTTTGCTTTTCCATCTGCTACTTTTTTAGGATCTGCTTTAATTTTAGAACCGCAGGTTTTGCATATAAAAACTCCCCCATATAGCCTTTGTTGTGCCGCTTCAATTTTTGCCATTTTTCTGTTTTTTTATTTTTAATATTTGGTTATCATAAATTTAATTTATTTTTCTTTTAACAATTTTTTCACCTTCAACGTCCCAATATTCTACTTGGTCATTTTCAGCTAAGTCATTGATTATGTCTTTATCTGTTTTCATCTCAATAGTTTCAAAACTTTCTAAATCCATTAATGAAACTTTTTCTCCATTTTTATCAATTGTCAATATTTGCCCTTTCTTTTTTTCTATTAGGGGCACTGAAAACCGTTCATGGCCTGGTGCAATTGTTACTCTTTTTTTACCATCAATTATACCAATAGCTTCAAATCTACATTTGCTCGCACCATGTTTTCCTGTTTTGCTTATATCTACATTTTTTATAGTGCATGAAGCACCATCAATTATCGCAGTGCTGCCCTGTTTCAGTTCTGTTGCATTGACTAATTTTAATGGCATGTTAATGAGAAAAAATTTTAATTTATAAAGGTTGTCCTTTTTAATTAATCTAAGAGAGTATCAATCATCGTTATTGGACCAAGACTTTCTAATTCAATTTCTTTGCGAAAGTGTTTAAGGGAATTAAATTTTGATTCAAATTCTTTAGATAAAGGACCATTATATCTTCCAATAAGATAATTAAGATTATTTTCCATATACATTACCTTTTCTTTAATAGGGGAATTATAAAAACGGTAAGGGTTAAAACCTTGGCTATTTTTTATTAATGAATTTTCTAATTTATTCAAAACAGAATAAATTTTTCTTTCTTCAGAATTTAAAGAATGTTGTTTTTTTAATGCACGTAAAATTAATTCACCAAACCTAAAAATATCCTTGTGCCAAAAGATTTCAGCAATAGATCTCATTTTTTCTTTTTGACTTTTGATTTTGGTCGTTCAAAAATAGTAGAAACTGGTTTTTTTGGAGCAAATTTCCTTCCAATTATCTCTCTAAATATTCTTTCAACGTCTTCTTTTTCTTTTCTAACTTGATCCACATTAATTTTTTGGTCTTTTCTTCCAATTCCCTGCAGTGCTTTTTCAATATAATCTAATTTTAAATTTAATTCTTGAATTTGTTTTTGTAAAATTCCCAAGGCGAGCCACAATTGCGCTTTTCCCTTATCTTCTGCTTTACTATAAGATTCTTTATGCATAAAAGATTCGGCTATTAATCTTTCAACGTAAGGTCTCAATTCTCTTTTAATATTTTTTCTCCAATCCATATTCCAGATAATCGCCGGGGATTTTTAAGTATTAATATATTTTAGTATATATTTTAAATAACAATATTAAAGAAACAAATAAACAATAGTTTTTTAAAATGTCTTTATTTTAATGCAACATGAAAACTAAAAATAAAGATTTCATAGAATTTGATTTTTATGCAAAGATAAAGGATGGGGAAATATTTGATACTACCCTAAATGATGTAGCAATTAAAGCAGGATTAACTGATAAAGAAGATAAACAAAGATTCAAACCACTAAGAATTTGTATAGGTGAGGGTATGATTTTAAAAGGATTAGATAATGCCCTATGTGATAAGGAACTAAACAAAGAATATTCTATAGAATTATCTCCTGATGAATCCTTTGGGAAGAGAAAAGCAAATTTAATAAGAACTTTTCCAATAACCGCATTTAAAACAAGACCATATCCTGGAATGCTAGTTAATGTTGAAGGAACTATAGCAAAGGTAGTTTCAGCAAATTCTGGAAGAATAATGCTAGATTTTAATAACCCCCTTTCGGGAAAAATAGTTATTTATAATTTTACAATAAAAAGAATAATTTCTGAAGATAAGGAAAAGATAGAAACCCTTTTTGACGGTTATGGTTTAAAGGCTAAATCAATTTCTTTGGATGGGAAAAAAACCAAAATAGAAATGGAAGAAAAATATCCAAAACAAGTTCTTGAAGAAATTTCTAAAAAAATAAACGAATTGATAAAAATAGAATCAGAATTTAATTAGAGTTTAATAAAAAACACATTAGAGAAATATTGCTTTTTAGAACATTAAACTTTAAATAGTAATATTTGATTTGAGAACTATGGCAGAAGGATTTGAAATAAGAGAGGAATATAGAAAAGAGATTGATAAGGAGCTAGAAGAGATAATTTCTAAACAAAAAGCATCCATAAAAGTAATTGGTGTTGGCGGTGGAGGAAACAATACTCTTAGTAGGATGAAAGAGATAGGGATAAAGGGTGCTGAAATGATAGCTGCAAATACTGATGCTCAAGATTTACTTTATACTTATTGTGACCATAAAATTCTTCTTGGAAGAGAACTAACCCACGGTCTTGGAGCAGGAAGTAATCCAAAAATTGGAGAAGAATCTGCTAAAGAAAGTGAACATGAAATAAAAATGAAACTTCAAGGAAGTGATTTAATCTTTATAACTTGTGGATTGGGCGGAGGAACCGGAACAGGAGCAGCACCAATCATTGCAGAAGTTGCTAAGAAACTTAATGCATTAACTATTGGTGTAGTTACCTTGCCTTTTACGATAGAAGGACAAAAAAGATATGAAAACGCAATATATGGTTTAGAAAGAATGGAAGACATAGTAGATACATTAATTGTTGTTCCTAATGATAAACTTCTTGAATTAGCTCCCGATTTACCCTTACACACAGCATTTAAAATTGCAGATGAAATTTTAACAAATGCAGTAAAGGGGATAGCCGAACTTGTAACAAAAGCAGGATTAGTTAATTTAGATTTCGCAGATATTCGTGCAGTAATGTCTAATGGGGGAGTAGCAATGATTGGCGTAGGTGAAAGTGATTCCCCAGACAGATCAGTAGAAGCAATACAAAAAGCAATAGAAAATCCATTGTTAGATGTAGATATTACTGATGCATCGGGTGCATTAATTAACATCATCGGTGGATTAGATTTAACTCTAGATGAAGCAAGAAAAGTAATTGAAACTGTGGGTAAGAAAATAAGTCCGGAAGCAAAAATGATTTGGGGAGCGCAACTAAGCGAAGATATGGATAAAACTCTAAGGGTTTTATTGATAGTGACTGGTGTTCAAAGTCCACAAATTCTTGGAGTTAAAGAAAAGAAAAAAACCCGCGATAAAAAATCAATATCTGAAGAATTGGGAATAGATTTTGTTGAAGAAAATTAAGAAATAAATTAAAATTAATAATCTTTTTAAAGGCTCAATAGTTCTGAATAATATGATATCAAAAACAAGAGAATTTTTTAATAAATGTGTTCGTGTATTAAGAGTAGCAAGAAAACCGACAAAAAGCGAACTAAAAAATATTTCAAAAATTTCAGCTATAGGGATGCTTATAATTGGATTAATTGGTTTTATAATTAGCACTATTTTTACAATCTTATTTTACTAATAAAATATCAAAAAATAAAATGGAAAGAAAAATATTTTTTACTGGAATAATATTTCTTATTATCTTTTTTTCTCTATTTATTTCAGGATGTGGCAGCTTAACAGTATCTGAACTAAATCAAAATAAAGAAAAATATCTTGGAGAAGAAATTTCAGTAACCGGGATAGTTACAAATACTATAAAGATAGGTTCATTATCTGGATATACCTTAAAAGATGAAAAAACAGATGAAACAATTGCAGTAAAATCAAGCATTTTACCAGAAGAAGGGGAAAAAATTACAATTAAAGGAACATTAATGAAAGATCTTGTTTTTTACTATATCTTGGTTAAATAATTAAATAAAATGTTAAACCGAACATTTAAAAAGATTCCAAAACATAGCAAATTATCCTTCTAAAATGATATATGTCGTTAAGGTAACAACAAATAAGGAAGAACAGGCACTCGATTTAATTGCAAATAGGATAGAGAAAAAAAATTTAAATGTTTTTTCAATAGCCCGCCCTCACGGATTAAGGGGTTATATTCTAATCGAATCATTAGATAAGGAATCGGCAGAACAAGCTGTTTTCAATCTCCCATATGTCAAAGGAATAATTTCTAAAAATTTAGAATATGGGGAGATAGAAAATATGATTGAACCTGTTGTTGCAGATATTAAAATAGAAAAAGGAGATGTTGTAGAGATTTTATCAGAACCATTTAAAAGAGAAAAAGCTAAAGTCGTAAAAATTGATAAGTTAAAAGAAGAAGTTGTTGTTGAATTATTAGAAGCAGCAATTCCAATACCTATAACAATTAAATTAGATAATGTTAAGGTCATTAGAAGAACTGCAGAAGAAGGAGAGCATATCAAAGAACATTAAATTGCTTTTAGATACTTTTTTATATATTAATTCTTATAATCTATTATGTTTGATAAGAAGGAATTAGGAATATTAATTGGTGCATCTGTTTTTTTAGGAATATTAATTTCTATAAACCTTAATGGAACTATTTTATCTTTTGAATTTCTTGATATTTTAAAGAATATAATTGTTATGAATATTATCTTTTTTGTTTTTGTTATGGCAGAAAAAGCAGCTGCAAATTTACTCGAATGTAGGATTAAAATAAGATTACTTGAATCAGAAAGATTAAGTTATCAACCAATCGCAAAATTAAAGAAAGGAAAATTTCCCTGGTGGCTTGCTCTTCCAATTTTAACTTATTTAGTAGCTCTTGGATTTAAAGCAAAATTATTATGGCTTTCTATTTTTAATTTTGACACAGAACCTAAATCATCAAGAATAAAGAAAAGATTTTTTGAACCTACTGAATGGGATATTGCAATAATATCTTTAGCGGGAACTTTTTCAGTAGTTCTTTTGGGCGCAATAGCAAATTCTTTTGGCTATTCAGATTATGCATTATTATGTACTCTATTAGCATTATCTTCTGTAATTCCAATAGGTCAGGGACTTAAGGTTTTTTTCGGTTCTAAATGGCTTTTCATATTTTCGATAGTTTTCACACTAACAATTTTCTTATTAGGATTTATTTTGGAACCAATCACAACAATAATTCTTTCAATAATTTTTGCAATTTTAGCGGTTTTCTTTTTATATGGGCATCAAAGCAAATGGGGAAAAAGATAAATGCAAGTAAGGAAAATAATTTAAATGTCTTTTTCTATTGATTAATAGATAAAAGAGGAAAAAATGGATCAAAGAGATATGGATGCGGTTTCTGCAATGGTTGCAGATTTTAGTAGCCACTTAAACAATTTAGAAGAAAAAATGCAACTATTAAGAGAAAGGGTTTCTATTTTAAGCCAGACATTGCTTAAACAAAACGACCGTTTGAACAATGAACTATCAGACATAAAATCTGATTTGAATAAAATTAAAGATAATCACGAAAAATTGAAAGAAACAATAGATCATGTCGCTTTTGAATCGTCAACATTCGCAAGAAAAGAAGAAATATTATCTGCACAAAGATTTATGAAATTATTTGAGCCGCTCAATTTTGTAAATGAAGAGGATGTTAAAAAAATTGTTTTACAAATGATTAAACAAAAAGATATAGAAGAATAAATTTAAACGCAATAAAATAAAAATGGCTAATAGAGAGGTAGTGAATGAAATAATTTCGATGATAATGCAAGGATTTAGAGAAGATGAAATCTTAACTACCTTAAAAGAAGAAGGACATTCTTATAAAGATATAAAGGACGCAATTGATCAAGCACAAACAAAAATAGAATTGGCAAAAGCAGCTGGAGATGAAAGTTTATTGACAGAAGATATGGAAGAAGAAAAACCAGAGAGACCAAGAAAGGTAGAATCAAAACAAAAAATGACTAAATCAATCATTTCTCAACCGAGAATGCCACACCCCCAATATTCTGCTGAAGAACAACAAGATACAGAAACAAGAGATGAAGAAGAAATTGAAGAGGGAATTCCTGCCCCTGGATCAATGCAACAAGCACATTATCCACAACAAGAATATTCTCAACAGAAATTTGCATATCAACCACAAGAAGCAGATATTTCAGAATTAGATGAAATGGTTGAGGAAATTGTAAATGATAAGATAAGAGAGATTGAAACAAAGATAGGCAATTTAGATTCATTTAAACAAGGATTACAAAAAGAAATAAAAAATCTCGGCAATAGTTTGGAAAAATTTGAAACAAAAATAAAAGATAAAGATACTGAAATAATTTCTAAAATACAAGAAATCGTCTTTGAAATTCAATTAATCAACTCTGAAATAATTGCGCTTGAAAATGTCTTTTTGAAAATTTTATCCCCATTAGTATCAAACATTAAGGAAATAGAAAAGGTTGCCAGAGCCGCGCAAAATATTAATTTTAAGAAAGCGAAAGATATGGAAAAATTAACAGAAAATATAGAAATACAAAAAAAGAGAAGAGATGAAACCCGAGAAACAAGTAAACTTTCTGGGCAAAAAAAATCCAGTTTAGATAAGTTAATGAAATAATCTTGTGTTTAAAAGAGGTGTAAATGTTATTCAAACCAGAAACGCAAATTTATGGATATGAAATTATCCGAGAAGGAAACCAAGAAGCAATATATTTTAATTATCTTGGAGCACCGTTTGTTCCGAGCATAGCTAGTTCTAATGTTATAATGTCGAGAGTTGTAGACGCATTGGGGGAATTTCCAAACGCAACAAAAGTAGTTTTTGTTCAACAGAGAAATTATGTTCATGCATTTAATCAAGTAAAATACCTAACACAAATTGCACAACTTTATACATCATTAATCAAACAAGAAAAAATCTTGTCTGCATCAACATTAGAATTAGGAAGATGTCAGAAGCACCTTAATCAAAGATATGAGACCATGCGTTATCTTGTTTTAGGATTATTAAGGCAAGACCCAATTGCGATGTTCTTTGAATTAGATAGGTATATTGAAGAACAAAAAATAAATGTTGTAAATGCTATTCCCGAAGACAAGGCATGCGAAGAAAAATTTCTAAAGTTATTGATGAATATTTTTGTTTTAGTGGAAAAAACATCAATTATACAGCAAATAATACAAAGAACAGATTTGGTAAAAAAATATAAATTGAATTCAAGAGAGATTTATTCACAATTTTTTAGACCAGAAATTGTTCCAAATTTTACATTTACTAGATTAATGGCGTCTTTACCAGAAGATGGGGAAATTGTTGAAGAGTATAAAATCGGCGGGGAGTTTGATCAAAGTGTGGTTACAATTTTGAAAGTTCCTGGAAAAAATAAATATCTTTATCATTTAAATCCGCCAGAATTTTCACTTGATGAAGAATTGCAAGAATTAGTAAATGTTGCAAGAAATGTTTTATTAGAGCACAAACCAAAAGCAGAAGAATTTACAGATCCTGAAAGAATAAGGCAGGTTTTTTTTAGTATTGCAAAAGATTTGCTTACAGAATTAGCTGAGGGGAAAAAAATAAAATTAAATTATAAAAATTTGAATAAGTTAGCATCAATTTTAGTACGATATACCATTGGATTTGGATTAATTGAAATTTTATTACAAGATGAACAATTACAAGATATATCTATAAATTCTCCCCCTGGTGGAGTTCCTATTTTTGTAAGGCATAATGAATTTGAAGAATGTGATACAAATATAATTCCAAGTAAAGAAGATGTTGATTCTTGGGCCGCCAAATTTAGAATGATTTCTGGCAGACCCTTAGATGAAGCGAATCCAATATTGGATACAGAACTTCAAATTGAAAATGCGCGTGCGAGAGTTGCAATAATACAACAGCCATTATCTCCTGACGGAATCGCATATGCTCTTAGAAGACATAGAGATAATCCTTGGACATTGCCTTTATTTATCAAAAACAAGATGATAAGTCCGATTGCTGCAGGACTAATGTCTTTTTTAATAGATGGTGGAAGAACTTTTCTTGTAGCAGGAACAAGAAGTTCTGGTAAAACGTCTTTTTTAGGAGCGTGTATGTTAGAAATTATGCAAAAACATAGGACAATTGTTTTAGAAGATACATTAGAATTGCCCGTAGAATCTCTTAGAAATTTGAATTTCGATATTTTAAGAATGAAAGTTAGGGGGGCATTGTTAAAAGAATCCGCAGAGGTTTCAGCAGAAGAAGGAATTAGAGCATCCTTACGTTTAGGAGATAGCTGTTTGATAGTTGGTGAAGTTAGAAGCACAGAAACCTTAGCATTATATGAGGCAATGAGAATCGGCGCATTAGCAAATGTAGTAGCAGGAACAATCCATGGTGCAAGCCCATATGGTGTTTTTGATAGAGTTGTTAATGATTTAAAAGTTCCAGCAACAAGTTTCAAAGCAACAGATATTATTTTAATAGTTAACCCAATTAAAAGTGCAGACGGATTACATAGGTATAGGAGAATGCTTCAAGTATCTGAGGTAAGAAAACACTGGAAAGAAGATCCAGCAATGGAACAAGGTTTTCTTGATTTAATGAAATATGATGTTCTTAACGATGAAATTAAAGCAACAGATGATTTGATTAATGGTGAATCAGAAACATTAAAAGAAATAGCCGGAAATGTCAAGGGTTGGGCAGGAAATTGGGATGCTGTTTGGGATAATATCCAATTAAGAGCAAACATGAAACAATCTTTAGTTGATTTTTCAATACAAAATAAAATGCCCGAATTGTTAGAAGCACAATTCGTAGTAAAAAGCAACTCCGTTTTTCATGAAATATC
>DAKN01000072.1:0-424 GCA_002499185.1 Candidatus Pacearchaeota archaeon UBA284
CCTGTGGTGATTTTGCATTTGTTTTATTGCAAAAAGTTGTTGAAGAATACAATTCTGATAAAAAAACAAATATTTATCTTAATTTTTGTACAGGAGAAAATTCTTGTGAAAAAATAACTTCTGTAGAATGTCGTCCAACAATTTTAACATATATGATTGCAAATTATAATACTATTAAGGTTGATACAGAAGCAAATATTCAAAGTGGAGATTTATTATTATATAAACAAAATACAAGACAACCCTACTGGCATACAATTGTTGTTGATGTTCGTGGAGCAAATTATAAATTTGAATCAATTCCATCATTTAGGCTTGCTGCAGGAACATTAAGTGGAGGTCAGTCCGGATCAGTTCAATATTATGATTGTTTTACAGAAAGTAGAAAAGGAGACCAAACAATTGTAGGTTATTGTGATAAAAA
>DAKN01000072.1:499-5637 GCA_002499185.1 Candidatus Pacearchaeota archaeon UBA284
TTATTGCATTAATAATAAAAACTTGTGTTTAATTGTTAACATTTGATTACTATTTATGCTCAAGAAATGAAATTTTTTTCACTCGTTAAGATTTCGTGATTTTAAGAATTGAATTAACTATATAGATAACTCAATATTAGAATTTTATTCTTTAATTAAATTAAAACAGCATTAACACAAGCTTCTTGGCTTGGCCTGTTTGTTATTCTTGCTTTTCCTAAAGATGTTTCAATTATGGCTCCTTTTACAAGGACGTTTTTTCTAGCCAAAAATCTGTTGCTTGGAACTTCAAGCACATTCTTTATTTCAGCCTTTACTGTTTTTTTTGTTTTTAGATCAACTACATTAGCAATATTACATTTTAAAAGAACTGGCTTGAAATTTCCGCCACGCGTTCTTAATAATTTCTTTTTCCTTTCTCCAATAATAACAGTTCTCTTTATGCCTGGTTTTTCAAATAATCTCGTTTTTCTTGTTTTCTTTGTTTTTCCACCACTGATTTTTCTTGTTACCATAAAACTTTACTCGAAATTTCATTTAAATATCTTTCTATATATTGCTCGCTGATGTCCTAGAAAATTCTGGTGAACACAAAAAAATTGTAAAACAATTTTTGGTGCACCAAAATTCTTAATGAATTTTGAGCGTTTTCTAGACCCAGAAATTATAAAATTTCTAGGGCTCGCATTGATAAGGGCGAATATAAACGCTCCAGAAACAAGTTTCTTACGCTTTAGATTTGTGGATAAATTCTTTTTATACATTAACGATGGGCGACACTAGCCCGAGATTAAAAACATTTAAAAAGTTTTGAAATGATAAAAAGATATGGTTAATGGAATAGAAAGACCTTTAGATTTGCTTAATCAAGCAAAAGGCAAGGAAGTTTTGATTCAACTAAAAGGCGATAAGCAAATAGTTGGAACCTTGTTGGCTTTTGACATACATATAAACGTTGTATTGAGTAACACAAGAGAATTAGAAAACGGAGATATGAAAAGAAATATCGGAATGGTTTTCATAAGAGGAGATACAATTGTTTACATAAGCCCAGCAAACTAAAGGCAATTTAATTAGTGTATTTTTTTATTTTAAGCACAGAAGCTTTCTTAGAGTAAATAATTTCTTTTAAAAATAAATAAAACTAAAGATTTTTATATCGTGAAATAAATTCTTAATTAACGCGGAGGTGCCGGAGTGGTCAAACGGACTAGCCTCAAGAGCTAGTGGCTTAGTGCCTACCCAGGTTCGAACCCTGGCTTCCGCATATTTTTTATTGCACCAAGGTCTAAGAAATTTAAAATTTTTTGAGTATTTTTCTTATTTTTAATAGGTATAAAATTATTACACATTAACAATTAGCGCGCGTCGAAGGCATAATTAGTTTATAGAAAAGCTTAAAAAGGTTCCTATAGAAAGATTTAAAAAGCTTGTCATGCCTTTCTATTTATAAATATTTTCTTAAAAAATGTCAGCACAATATAAAAAAAAGTGTCCCGAGTGTGGTTCTTCAAAACTTGTTTTCGATGAACACAAAGGAGAAGTCATTTGTGCAAACTGTGGACTTGTTGTTGAAGATAAAATCATTGACTTAGGACAAGAATGGAGACAATTTGAAGAGGGTGAAAAGAAAGGAAGAAGCGGTTCTCCGTTAAGTATGCAAAAATTTGATCAAGGATTAACAACAAATGTCGGTGAAATAAGCGATATCTACCAGCTTGGATCTGAAAAAAGAATAAAAAAATTCTTTAGATTAAAGAAATGGCAGGAAAGAGTATCAACAAGCATTGAAAGAAATTTAAGATTAGCCATGATTGAATTGAGAAGAGTCGCAAGTTTCTTGAATTTACCTAATTTTGTAAAAGAAGAATCTTCAAGAGTCTATAATTTGGTTTTACAAAGAGGTTTAGTTAGAGGAAGGAGCATGGAAAGTGTCGTATCTGCTTGTATTTATGCTGCATGCAGAACATATAACATCCCTAGAACATTGGATGAAATTTCCGCCGCAAGTGATGTTGAAAGAAAAGAAATTGGCAGGACGTATAGATTCATCATAAGAAAACTTGGAATGAAAATAACACCAAGCAATCCGATGGATTACATTTCTAGATTTTCAAGCACATTGCATTTATCTCCTAAAACACAAAATGAAGCAGGAAAAATTTTAAAGAAAGCAGAACTTTCAGAATTAACTTCTGGGAGAGGTCCTGCAGGTATCGCCGCCGCAGCACTTTATTTAGCAGCCTTATTGAATGATGAAAAGAAAACCCAAAGAGAAGTTGCAGATGTTGCAGGAATAACAGAAGTTACTATTAGGAATAGATATAAAGAATTGCTTGATAAACTTGGGATGGAAGAGAAACTTAAAATAAAAGAAGCTGAAGAAAAGCTAGGAAAAGAAGAGAAAAAACCATCTAAGTCTGAAAAGCATACTAAGATAAAAACCAAAAAAACTAAATCTAAGAAGTAAAATAATTTTTCTTTTTATTTTTTTCTTTTTATTTTTCATTTAATCGCTCGCCCTTCGGCTCGCTTAAGTCAATAAAAGATAAGAAATTAGTTTTCTATATGCACTTTTTGAAAATCTTTTGCCAATTCAGAATTCTTAAAGATTTTTTTTGTTTCATCTAAGATTATATGCTCTCTTTGATTATAACGCTGACTTATGTGTAATAACATAAGTTTTTTAACATTTGATTTTTTTGCAATCGTTCCGGCCTGTTCAGAAGTAAGATGTTTTCTTTCTTTTGCTTTGTCTTTTAATTCTTTGGAAAATGTCGCTTCGCTTATAAGTAAATCCGAATCTTTTGCAATTTTATAACAGTTGGGATTTATTTCAGTATCTAATATAACGCTAATTTTTCTCCCTTTTTTTATTTCAGAAATCTGATTTGGTTTTATTATTTTCCCCTTAAATTTGATATTCTTACCTTTTTGTATGTCTCCCAATAATGGAGACTGCTCCAATCCAAATTTTTTGGCTTTTTCTGAATTTATTTTTCTTTTTTCTTTTTCAATAAAAGCATAAGCAACACATGGTGTTCCATGAGACATTTCTCTCGAATCAATACAAAAATCTTTTTCATTTACGAAAAGACCATTGCTAACCTCATAAACTTCAACTTTTAATTTATCTTGAAATATGAATGCTCTTAATAAAAAATCAATAAATTTTTTTGTTCCTTTTGGTCCATATATTTTAAGCGTTTGGCCATAATTATTCAATGCAAGAGTTTGTAATAATCCGGGCAATCCTAGAATGTGGTCTCCATGCCAGTGAGTAATTAATATTCTATTAATTTTACATGGATTCAGCTTGGCTATTTTCATTTGTCTTTGTACATTTTCACCCGCATCAATCAAAATGTTTTCAGCATTATACTTTAGATATATTGCTGTTTGATTCTTCTCTGCCGTCGGAGTTGCTTCACTTGTTCCTAAAAATACAATTTCCATAGTAAATTCACAATTCCATTAAGGTAAGTAAGGTTTAAAAGTTTTTAATATATGCATATTTATGGGAATAAAGATAATTTCTAAAAAAATTGATTTGAATAAACACCAAAGGGCAAATATAGCGTTAGAAGTAGTAAAAGCAAACCTGTCTGCAAAAAGAATTATTAGCCAAGATAAAAATGCAATTAGTTTATATGATCGGAGCAGATTTGGGGAATTATTTAATGGAAAAGTGATATATTCTTTAGTTGAAGCACTTTATTTAAGCGATAAGAAAAAAATAGCTATTTATCAGGATAATAAAAAGATTAATTATGAAAAATTATTACAAATATTTGAAAAAATAGAAAAAAATTTCTGGCCTAAATTTTGCGTGTTTAAAGATATGCGCGACAAAGGATATATTGTAAAAACAGCATTAAAATTTGGAGCAGATTTTATGGTGTATGAGAAGGGTGTTAAACCAGGACAAGATCATTCAAAATGGATTTTATATCCGGTATTTGAAACAAAAGGCTTAACATGGCACGAATTTTCAGCTAAAAACAGAGTAGCACATTCAACAAAGAAGAATTTATTAATAGGAATTGTTGATGAAAAAGGAGAAGTCACTTATTACGAAATTAAGTGGTTAAAACCATAATAAAAAATTAAAAAATAAAAGAAGAAGATAAAATGCAAAATATTACTGACAAAAAAACAATTATAGTAGAATCTATTAAAAGGGAAGGACCAAGTTTGCCAAGCGCACTTTCAAAACAAGTTGGATTAAGTCTTCTTTTCACTTCTGCTCTTTTATCTGAAATGGTTTCTGACAAAACCCTTAAACTTAGTTATCTCAAAATTGGGGGTTCTCCCCTTTATTATATTCCTGGCCAAGAAGATAAATTGGAAAAATATACTAATTATCTTAATGCTCAGGAAAAAGAATCTTTTGAATTGATTAAAGAAAGAAGAATAATCCAAGAAGAAGTTTTAGACCCAATACACAGGGTTGCTATAAAATCAATAAAAGATTTTGCATCACCATTAACAGTATATGCTGATGGAAAACAAAGAACCTTTTGGAGATTATATGCTATCCCCATAGAAGAAGCACAAAAAATAATTGAAGAATTAATCGATATTGAGAAAAACGGCTACAAAAAACAAGAAATTAAAAAAGTTGAAGAAAAAAAGGAAATTGAAAAACAGGAAATAAAAGAAGAATCCAAAGAAAAACCAAAAAAAGAAAAGAAGAAAAGAATATTCGAGCAACCAGAAATTCAATTTCAACCACAACAACCACAAATTCAACAAACACAATCAATGCAACAAATTGTGCAAAAAACAGAGCAAACAAATCAAATAATTCAACAAAAACCAAAAAAAGTAAATCTTAAGTTTGAACAATTAAAGGAAAAAATAAAACAATGGCTTCATAACAAACATTTAGAAATATTACAAGAAAATGAAGATGAAGAAGCAATATTTACTGTTTTTACCCCTTCAACAGTCGGCAATTTGAAATTTTTAGTTGTAGTAAATGACAAAAAAAAGATTTCAGAGGGAGATTTAAGCATAGCTTATCATAAGGGATTGCATTATAAGATGCCAGTAATATTTTTAGTTAATGGAGAATTAAGCAAAAAAGCCCAAGAATATTTGAATAATATGGGTGGTTATATTAATGTGTTTCAGTT
>DAKN01000044.1 GCA_002499185.1 Candidatus Pacearchaeota archaeon UBA284
TATCGGCGATACCATAGGCGACCCGTTCAAAGATACATCAGGTCCGTCTCTCAACATATTGTTGAAACTTATGGCTGTCGTTTCGCTGGTTTTTGCGTTGTCAATTGACAAAATGCATCTCTGGCTTTCAAACATTCTGCCGTTTCTGAAATAAAGACGATTTAGACAAGATAAAAGACCGATTTAGACAGATGTCATTGCGAGTCCCGAAAGGGGCGAAGCAATCTTATTTGCATCCATCTATCATCTGTTTGTATCGTTATTCCGTTATGGTTCAAAAAATGTATAAAAATAAAAGAAGGAAAAAACCGTTAATGAAAGATAGTATTGTAATTTACGATACTAAACCGCTCATAGAAAATGATGATTTTGTAAATAAATTAATCTGTGGCGATTCATTAAAATCAATAAAAGAGTTGCCAGATAATTTTGTTAATCTAATCATTACAAGTCCGCCGTATTTCGGTTGCAGGGTTTACGGGAATGAAATACTTGGACGGGAGGAACATCCTTTAGAATATGTCGCCAATCTCTTAAAATATACTGGTGAATTAAAAAGGGTCTTACATAAAGAAGGTTCTTTTTATCTGAATATCGGTGATGTATATTTTGGAACAAAAGGATTCATTAGAAACAAAGGAAGTTATGCAAGAAAAACAGATAAGCATTACAAAGAACACAAAATTGCAAAACCAGATGGAAAATATTTACAGTACAAACAACTTTTGATGTTGCCGGAGAGAGTCGCAATGGGTATGCAAGAACAGGGTTGGATTTTACGCAACAAAATTATTTGGGAAAAACCTAATCCTGTTCCTTCCTATTCCCCCGACAGAAGATACCCTGTTTATGAACATATCTTTCATTTTGTAAAATCACGGAAGTATTATTTTGACTTAAATATTGCAAAACGGCTTAATAATCACAGAGATATAATAAAATGCGGAATAGAACCTTTTGGAGAGCATCAAGCATCTTTTCCGCTGCCGTTGATAAAACCACTGATTTTGACAACTTCAAAGGAAAAAGATTTAGTTTTAGATCCTTTTATGGGAAGCGGTACTACAGCCGTTGCCTGTGTAGAATTAAATAGAAATTATATCGGTTTTGAAATCAATGAAAAGTTTTGTAAATTAGCGGAAGAAAGAATACTAAATTCAGAGAAAACCGCTGAAAAACAATTACCATTAAAGGAGATTTATCAAAGTGATATTCATTACATCGCAACCAGATAATTTGAAAAAACTTTATTTTGATTACTTAAAAGCAATCTGTTCTTTGTCAAAATTGTTTAGTGATAAAGATGTCCCATATTTGTATTACAGAGTGGCAGAGAATATTTTTTGTAAATCTTTTAATGCTGTTAATCTCTCAAGAGATGATTTGGCATTTGATGCAAAAAAAGATGATATTGGTATCGGGTTAAAAACTTTTACAGCAAAAGGGGAATATAAAACAGAAAAAATTGCCGAATTTAATGCATTCAGTAAAGAGTTAAGAAACTTAAATAATGAAAAATTAGTTTTGCGATTGTCTGATTTAAGGAATGAAAGAATTGAATTTGCTAAAAGAACATATGGTATTAAAAGTTCTATTTATCATTGTATTGCTCGCAGAAAAAAAATACTCAAAATATTTGAAACCGATTATGAATTAATTGATAAAAACACAATAAAAGATATAAAATCTTCAAAAGCGGGCATTAAATTCAAGGATACTAAAAACGAATATGCCTTTAATTTTTCTAAAAGCACCTTATTTAAAAAATTTGAAATTTCCGATACATCAATTGACTTACCGATACAGATTTTAGATGACCCATATGAATTAATTTTGACATTATTTGAAAAAGGAGTCGTAAAACAACCCGTTTTAGAAATTCCCGGAAAAAATTTTATAGTTTTGCCGTTGTATTCATTACGAGAAAGTAAAAAAAATAACAAAGTAGTTGCAGAAAAAAGCGGTTTAAATCAATGGAATGCTGGCGGAAGAGAAAGAGATGTCGGAGAAGTTTATATTCCTATACCGATACAAATTCACAAAAACTTTCCTGATTTTTTACCGCCGAGAGAAGAACCATTCAAATTATATGTTCCTACCGGTGAAATTTTAAGTGCAAAAGTATGTCAGGAAAATTCAAAAGCACTGATGACAAATCCAAATAATGCTTTATCTGATTGGCTTCTGCGAAAAGTATTAAAATTAAAAGAAGGCGAATTGTTAACGTTTGAGAAATTAAAAATACTGGGAATTGATAGTGTTCGTCTAACAAAAATGGACAGTAATAATTTTAAGATTGATTTTGCGAAAATTGGTAGTTACAATAATTTTCAGAGATTTTTCACAGTAAAATAGATTTATGGATAAAAAAAAGATTTTGGTTATAGACGACGACCAGTCGGTTGTCAGTTATCTTGAATTTTTGCTGGCGATTTACGGATATTCAATGGAAGGTGCTTCTTCGGGCGAGGAAGGATTAAAAAAAATAGAGGCATCTTTGCCGGATTTGATTTTTCTTGATTTGATGATGCCGAAAA
>DAKN01000082.1:0-3815 GCA_002499185.1 Candidatus Pacearchaeota archaeon UBA284
CTTTGTTATTCAATAGCTTCTGTTGATGCTAATTTTACTTCCATAAAACAAGTTTTAGACTTTTTATTTAATATTCTTGGAGAAGAATATAAATTAGAGCCATTGAGCAATAGCCTTTTTATCGAGGGAAGAGCAGCAAAAATATTGCTTAAAAATAAAAATGAATTTGAAGAACTTGGTTTAATTGGAGAAATAAACCCAAATGTTTTGGAAAATTTCAATTTGACAATGCCAACAGCTTGCTTAGAAATTAATTTGGACAAGATAATTGGTTAAACTCAACCGAAATAGCTTTTTCCGTTATTTGATTTAGTTTCTTGATTGACTCTTGAAAGTATTTCTTCTATAATCTTCAAATCTTCCTTCATATCTTTCCAATTTTTATAAGTATTTTTTATGAATTCAGCTTCCTTTTTTTCTTCATATTCAATATCTAAAGCGATTGCTTGAACTTCTATTAAAACAATCCTTTTGTAAATTTTTTCTATTTTTATCTTATCATGGGCATTTAGAGATTTTATTGCGGAAAGTAAAAATAATGGGGCTGCTTGCGGATTTAAAAACACTTCGAAAAATTTAAGGAAAGCAACAGTTTTATCCCCTATTGCTCTTCTTATTTCTCTTAATAATAAATCTGTTTCATGTTCTTGGAGTTTTTCTATTTCAAATTCTATATTTAATTCAGAAAATTTAGGCAACTGATATTTCTTTTCAAACAAAGAATACTCTTTTTTTAATCTTGCTAAATTACCATCAGTCATAAATATATTAATGAAATGGATTTTTTAAATCTTATTAATTGCTAGTGCAATTAAACATTTACAGGTTTTAATTTTGGTAGAATTTCTCTTTCGTAATAATCTTCGCATATACGCAATGCAAGATATAATCCCATCTCGTCAAAATTAAATGTTTTCGGTTCAACTAAGGGTTTATCTTCATCTAATTCAAAACTTAATAATCTTTCAACACTTCTTCTTAATTCTCCTTCAAGGGTTTTTCTTTTATATAGTTGCTTTATTGTTTGAAAATGACACATTTCAGAATATTCTCTTAATTTTTCTTTAGATAAATCTAATAACGGCAAGATTTTTCTTTTATTATCAATTAACTGAATCACTGCCTTTTTTGTTATTTCTGTGTTTAAATCATCTTGAGAAAGAACATAAACCGGAGGATCTGACATAGCTGTGTCAATATACAATTTTAGAAAAGTTAAATATTCTCTAAGTTCTTTTTGATCTTCTTTTATTTCTCCAGATATTCCTAAAAGACTTACTGCTTCATGTAATGTATTGGCTTTCCATAAAATATTATTTATTTTAGAATTATTTGCTTCTTCTTTTAAATTTTTTAATCTTAGCACATATTGTGTTTTTACTTTTCCATTAATATCAAAAAATTCGGGAGTTTGAAGAAACTGAGCATATCTTCCGCTGTTTTCAACATATGGTCTTGCTTCTCCAATAAGTTTTTGCAATGGGGAAAAATTATCTAAATATCCTATTAATTCGACTAACCTTCCTTCCAATGCTCGTATCGGGTTTTGTTTTTCCATAAGATAACTAGATTTTTACTATATTTAAATTTTATTATTGTAACTACCAAAAAGTGATAAGTAAATTAATAATTAAGAATAAAAAGATAAAAGCCTCCGGCGAGAATTGAACTCGCGACCCCTTCCTTTTTAGTTATCTTCTTCTTTTGAAGGAAGGTGACATGTTAGAACCATTTGATGGTTCCACACATTACCAAGGAAGTGCTCTACCACTGAGCCACGGAGGCATATGGGGTGAAAAGAAATTATCTTTCTAGCACCCCTAATCCGGGCAATATTCTTCTTTTCCATAGCCCTGCACGGATTCGAACCGTGGTCACAGGCTCCAGAGGCCCGTATACTTGACCGCTATACTACAGGGCTTTTTCGTAAAAAAACCTATTCGCAAAACTTTTTAAATTCTATCTTTATCTATTATATATAAATAAAGACCATAGAATAAGACTATAGGATATAGAGGTGAAAATGTCAAAGAAGATTATAAAGAAAAAATCAATTAAATCAGGTGAAGAGATTCTTAATTTAATTTTGGAGAATAATATAACTTTACAAAAAAACCTTATAGAAACTTCTGATGAATTAAAAAAACTAAACATCAAAGTGACTGAAATGTTAGATATCTTTGATAAAGCTGGAAAGACTTTTGATGAATCCTTAGAAAAAGGGACAGGTAATGATTTACTTGAATTGGAGAAAAAATTATCAACACTAATAGATCAAAATAGGGTTTTAGCAAAAGGATTATTATTGCTTGAAAGATCGGTTAGACCAGAAAACTCCCCTAAGAAGACAATCTCTAGAGAAGAAACAGAAGAATCAGAAGAATCCTTCTAAATTTCTAAATTTATATAAAATGAAAAACCAGGAAGAATTAGCACAGGAATTTCTTAAAATAATTGCTAAAAATAATCTAAGAAAAAAACAGGGAGAAATTACTAACAGAAAAAAAATCCAGGAAGTAAAAAAACAGATTAGAGAAACAGAGAAAACAATGAAACGCACAATAATGCAAAGATCAGAAATGCCAAAGAATCAATATTTATATGATGAAAAAGAAAAAATAGGTCAAATTTCAGAATTAGTTTTACATTCAAAAAAAGGAATTGAAAAAATTTCTGAAGATTTTGAAAAACCAACTGGAAGAATTTACGAAGATGGTATAGAACCGGAAGCAATTCCAAAAGCAATAAATGCAGAAGAGATATTAGAAACACCATTATCTCCGACATTTAAGAAAAAAGAACTTGAAATTCCTATTCCAAGATTTATTAAGCCAGGAGAAATTAGAGAAAAAACAGAAAATCAAGAGAGTAATCCGAGCATGGTGTTATTAGATTTAGGAAAATTAAATGAATTAGTGAAAAGCCCAAATATTTCAATAATACAATGCGATGGTTCAAATCAAGAAGTAAAAATAACTCGAAATGGCAAAATAGAAAAAACAGGCATAAAATTAAACGAAGAAGAGATTAAAACAATCATAAAAAAATTTTCAGATAGGGCTGGAAAAGAAATAACCCGGCCTGTTCTAAAAGCAAGTTTTTCCAATTTAGAAATGACTGCAATCATTTCCGAATTCTCTGGAAATAGATTTCTCATATCTAAAAAAAATTAAGAAGTTTATATCTTTTTGATGAAAGCAAATTAGGAAATATATTCTATATAATATATTTTAGGATATATATTTTAAAAAAGATATATTTTATAATCTTTTTTTGTAGAATTAATCAGAGTTAGTAAAGTTTATAAGAAAGTCTTTTTTGAATTGAAAATGGAAGAACAAAAAGAACACAAAGATTATAGTCACGTAATCTGGACAGAGAAATATAGGCCAAGAGATTTTGAAGACGTATTTGGACAAGAGGATATTGTCAAGAGGATTAAAAGTTTTGTATCTCAAAAAAATATGCCCCATTTACTCTTTGCCGGAGCTCCAGGCAGTGGAAAAACAACAATTGCCTTAATAGCCGCAAAAAAATTATTTGGGGATTCTTGGAGCACTAATTTTCTTGAATTAAACGCAAGTGATGAAAGAGGTATAGACGTAATAAGGCAAAAAGTTAAATCTTTTGCAAGAACAAGACCAATATCTGATTTACCATTTAAAATAATTTTTTTAGATGAAAGCGATGCATTAACAAAAGAAGCACAACAGGCTCTGAGGAGAATGATGGAAATGTACACCACCACCTGTAGGTTTATATTAAGCTGTAATACTAGTTCTAAAATAATAGACCCAATACAAAGCAGATGCACT
>DAKN01000082.1:3831-10191 GCA_002499185.1 Candidatus Pacearchaeota archaeon UBA284
GCTATAGATGCAATTTATAATATTGGAAAAGGAGATTTAAGAAGAACAGTAAATATTTTGCAAAGTTGTGCAACCCTTGATAATAGAATAACAGAAGATTTAATCTACGAAATTATTTCTAAGGCAAAACCAGCAGATATTTCTGAAATGTTGGAATTAGCATTAAAGGGAAAATTTATTGAATCAAGAGATAAGATGTTAAATGCGATGCTTGAGGGGATAACTGGGATTGATATGGTTAAAGCGATTCAACAAGAAGTATGGAATCTAAAATTAAAAGAAGAGATAAAACTAAAAATTATTGAAAAATGCGCAGAAGTAGAATTCCACATCGTTGAAGGTAGTGATGATTTTATACAACTAGAATCTTTAATTGCATTTTTAACACTCTTGGGAAAATAACTATTTTTCATGCTTTATACTAAAATGGCACTTTGGACTGAAAAATACAAACCCAGAAAAATCAAAGATATAGTGGGTCAAAGAGATTCAATAGAGAAAATAATTTACTTTATTAGAAATTTCAAGGAAATGCAAAAAAAATCTTTGATTATATATGGTCCAAGTGGTGCTGGAAAAACAGCATCTATTTATGCAATAGCCAAAGAATTTAATTATGATTTGATTGAAAGAAATCCCGGGGAAGCCTTAAACAGGCAAAACCTTAACGATTCTCTTGGAAAATCTTCACAAAATCTTTCATTTTTTAAAAAAGGCAAAATTTTTGTAATAGAAGAGGCAGAAAGCATAGAACATAACGGCGCCTTAGAAATTCTTAGAATAATAAAAGATAGCAAATGGCCAATAGTGCTTATAGCTAATGATGCTTATTCGGATAAATTAAAAGAAATAAGAAAGATATCCCAAATAATCCAATTTAAGCAATTAAAGAAAGAAGAGATAATGCAATGCTTAAGAAAAATAGCCCATGAGGAAAATTTGAAAATACAGGAGACAGCACTTGAAACGCTCGCATCTTATTCAAGGGGCGATCTAAGAGCTGCTACAAACGATTTGCAGATGCTTTCTTTTGAAAAAGAAATTCTTTTGGACCATATAATGTCTTTAAATTTAAGGGAAAAGCAAGAAACAATATTTGATGCTCTTAGGCTGATTTTCAAATCAAAAGAAAATCCAGATATTACCAATGCTTTTGATTATGTTAATAATATGGATTTTAATGATTTCTTTTTATGGATAGATGAAAATCTCCCAAGGGAATATAATAACGAAGAAATGAACAAAGCATATTATTACCTCTCTTTAGCAGATAGGTTTAAATCAAGAATTCATAAAAACCAACATTGGCGTTTCCTTGTTTATATAAATTACTTTTTGACGAGTGGAATAGCAAGTGCGAAGAAAATGGCTAATAGTAAATTTACACAATATGAAAGACCCACAAAACTATTGAAAATTTGGATAATTAAGCAAAAAGAAGTTCAAAAGACTGAATTTTTGAAGAAATTTGCAAAGAAAAATCATTGTTCTTTTAAAAAAGCAAAACAACAATGGCCATATCTTAAAACTATTTTTAGTGATTATTTTACAGAAAATAAAGACAAACAAATTCTAGAAAAAAGCATATAAAAATTAAAATAATACTTTTAAAAATTAGGTTTATTGATATATATATAGTTTACTATATAAAAAATTAAAGAATTCTAAATAGAGAAATTACATACTCCCCCTTAACTGTCCCGATGTTTCTTAAACTAAAAATATCTTAACAAGGGCAATGATTAAAGCAATCAATGCAATTCCTCCAACAATATAGGGCCACAATGGCTTTTCTCTTGCTGTAGGTCTCTCTTCTGGCAAGACTTCTACAAAAGATGGTCTTTCTTCAGGTTGTTGAATAACCGGCTTTTTGAATTCATTTAATTTATATCCACATCTTGCACAAACTTGTTTTATAGTTTCTCCCTGGTCAACTCCCCTTATTTCTAATGGTTTGCCACACCACGGACACTTTTTTTCATTACTTCCCATACCACAGATATTTATTAAGTATTTTTAAACCTTTTTGTCAAAAAATATACATATCAAAATTAAATTATTTTAATAAAAATAGTTAAGATAAACTTTATAAAACAAAAGGGGTTTAGATAAATATGGATGAAAAAGAGAAAATTGAAATAATAAAAAAGAATACTGAAGAAATTTTAACAGAAGAAGATCTGAAAAAATTACTTAAAACGAAGAAAAAGCCGATTGTTTATTGTGGTTATGAACCAAGTGGGCCAATGCATCTCGGGCATTTTGTAACAATAACAAAATTAATAGATTTTGAAAAAGCAGGATTTAAGGTTAAAATATTGATTGCAGATATTCACGCATTTTTAAATAGAAAAGGCGATGAAAATTATGTAAAAAAAGAAGTTGAGAATTGGAAAAAAACAATCAAAGCAATTGGATTAAATGCAGAAGTTGTTTTAGGGAGTGATTTTCAATTTACAAAAGAATATCAATTAGATGTGATGAGGCTTGCGCAATCTTCAACAATTAATCGTGGATTAAGGAGTATGCAAGAAATTGCGAGAGATATAGATAATGCAACTATTTCACAATTATGGTATCCCCTGATGCAAGTGGCAGATATTAAATATTTAAAAGCAGATGTTGCAGAAGGCGGATTAGAGCAAAGAAAAGTCCATATGATTGGAAAAGATATGAAAAATATTCTTAATCATAATTTTATTGCAGTCCATACTCCTTTGATTACCAGTTTAAAAGGTCCTGGAGAAAAAATGTCAAAGTCTCTTCCAGGGAGCGGGATATCTGTAACAGACAGTTATGAAGAGATAAAATCTACAATAAAAAATGCATATTGTCCAGAAAAAATTATTGAGGAAAACCCAATATTACAAATTTCGAGACTTATTATCTTTCCTAGAATAAACCCTTTTATTATAACAAGACCAGAAAAATATGGTGGAAATTTGAGTATAAAAAAATATGAGGATTTAGAAAAACTCTATTCTGAGGGAAAAATACATCCGCTAGATTTAAAGAATGCAGTTACAGAATATCTGGAGAAGATAATATCCCCAATCAGGAAAAACTGGAGGTGATTTTTCTAAAGATGAATACAAATAAGTACAAGCCGATGTTTGGGAAAAATGGAGATACAGATTTATTTAATAAAAATAATCTCGCAATGTACATCTTTGAGCCAAAATTTTCTGGAATAAGGGTATTCATATATAAGGATGGAAATGATATCGAGATATTTGATTCTTTAAACAGAAAAATAACTAATAAATTTCCAGAATTACTGGATGTTTGTAAGAATATAATGTGCAATTCATGTGTCTTAGATGCAGAACTTGTTTTACTTAATAAATATAGGGAATCGCAAGAATTATTAGAATTAAGAATTTTATTAGACAAAAAACAACAGATTGATAAAATGTGTTCGCAATTCCCCGCAATTTTATTTGTTTTTGACATTCTTGAAATAGAAGGAATAGAAATAACCAATAAACAACTAAGGGAGAGAAAAAGATTACTTGATGAGATGATAATTGATTCTGAATTAATAAAAAAAATACATTATAGTCTTGATAGAAAATTTACATCTGAAAAGAAATACTATCACACGAATGGATTTATGGCAAAAGAATTAGGGTCATTATATGAATCTGGAATTAGATCTTGGAAATGGCTTAAATTAAATGAATATAAGACAGCAGAAGCAATAGTTTTGGGATATAAAAAAAATAATGGAAAGGATAAAAAGAAAACAGTTGATGTTATTTTGGGAATGTTCGACAAAAGATTCAATCGTTGGGCAAAATTCGTAAATTTTGAAATAGAAGATAAGGCAAGAATATCATCTTTTTTAGATTTATCAAAAAACATTAAAATAGATAAAAGCCTTTTTGATGAAGAAGAAATAAAAAAGATAAAAAATAACAAAAAGTTTAACTGGTTATCTCCTGAAATTGTCTTGGAATTTTATTATGATGAATTTAAAGACAATCTTTTTACAAATCCAAAATTTTCTAGAATAAGATTTGACAAGAACCATAAGAGCTTCTTGGAAAATTGAAATTTTTAATTGGAAACATCTCGCTCACTGTGTTCGCTCATATCATTAAGAGATAAAGAATTACGTTCATTCATTCCATTCACTCTCACTTCACGATACTTGAAAATCTTTATACCTTAACGACGGGTGAGTCCCGGGGGGTGAGCGGTAACTTTTATATATCCTTAACATTTTTGTATAAAATGGAAAAAACGAAAAAAAATGATGAAGGCAAAAAACCTGACTGGCTTGATTTGATAGCAAAGCCTATGCCAAAATTTGATCCAAAAAAAGATGTTCTTAAGGTTCTGACAAAAATAAGGCCAAAGAAACAAGAAAAGAAACATAATAAAAAAATAAAAAAACAAGTGAAAAAAGCGCGTTATGTTCTAAGTGGAGGAGCAGTAATTTTGAATGTACAAAAAAATACACCCTATTATCTTCTTGTTCAATATCCAACATACTGGGGATTTGTAAAAGGAGAAGTTGAGCCCGGAGAAACAGAAGAAGAAACAGTTTACAGAGAAACATTCGAAGAAGTAGGCATAAGCGATTTACAAATTATTCCAAAATTTCGTGAAACACAGCAATTTTATTTTAAAATAAAAAACGAAGTTATAAGAAAAGAAGCTGTTTATTTTTTAGCAAGAACACATACTTGGATAGTTAAGCTCAGCCATGAACATCTAAATTTTAAATGGGTAATGTATGAGGATGCAATAAAATTGATGACTGTAAAGGGAACGAAAGATTTGCTAAAAAAAGCACATGAACGGGTTTTGAAATATTATAAATTAAAAGGGTGAAAATCAATTATACATTAAAATATATATTCTCTGGCGATTTTCAGCACAATAATTTTTGATTATACGTGAAAACAAAATAACTTTTTTAAGATATATTTAACAGATACAATATGTTTATAAATATCCTTTTTATTTAAGTTATATCAAATAGCTTTATTGATATTGTCCTGGGTTTAAGAGGCTTGAATCAGAAAAAATTTCTGATAATTCAAAAGGTTTTGAAAGAGAGGCTGATTAAAAACAGGAAAAGGGGTGTTTCCTTTTTCTATTGATTTTGTTAATAGTTAATGTAAAAAAATATTCCGAGAAAATAATTTGTTACTTTCATTTGGCTTTCAATTCACCCGAAGTATCTAAGTGAATATTAAAATAAGATATTAATGCTTAATGACTCTTTTATTTCGTCATTATCTCTAAAGCATCTCTATGTTTTAGTTTATGATCTCGCCCATAAGCCATTTTTGTTTTTGCATCAATTGCTTTTACAAAATTATTTCCAATATCTTGGTGAATTTTATATGCAAAATCTAATGCTGTAGAATTTTCTGGCAAAAGAAAACAATCTGGAAGAATATTTCCATTTTTATCAGCTAATTTGTGCGCCCCGGCTGGAAAAATTGCAATATATTTTAATAAATTAAAAACTGCAGAATTTAATATTGCTTGAACACCTGTTCCTTCTTGAAATATATCCAAAACATTTCTCTTGATTTTTTCAAGAGCTTCTTTTTGCTTTTCATTTAATTCTTTTTTTATTATGAAATTTCTTTCTCCAGGAATATAGTCAATTAACTGCGCTTTTGCGGCTTCTCTTAAAGCTAATTCAGAATCAGCAGAGCAAGGCATAATAAGGCATTGGGGAAGCTCTTCTTTAATACGATTGTAATTTTCTTTTCCTTTTTCTGTATCTACCTTATTTGCTGCAATTATCATTGGCTTGCTTAAAATTCTTAATTCCCGTGCAAAATTATAAAGTTGTTCTTCTGTCCATTTTGTGGGGTGTTCTGCATTATATCCTAATTTTCTTAAAGTATCTTTTACCATATTTTCATTAACTTTTAATCCAGAGAATTGGTCTGCAACTTGTTGGTGTAATTGGCTATGGTCTATTTCTAACTTTCTTGTTAAACTATACCATGCTTTTTTCATTATTCCAAGAAACCATAAATCTAATTCTTCTTCTAGAAATTTTATATCTTTAAGCGGATCATAATTTTCAGCAGGTTTTCCTTCAGCATCTGTTGTTCCAGATGAATCAACAATATGTATAAAACAATCTGCTTGTCTTAAATCATCTAAAAATTGATTGCCTAAACCTTTTCCATGATGCGCCCCTGGAACTAAACCTGCAACATCAAGTAATTCAATTGGAACAAATCTTTGGTGGTTAATGCAAAAGCCCGTTCTTGGATTGCATTGCGTATTGAATTCTTTGTCAATACAATCAACCTTTACATAACCGATTCCATGATTTGGTTTAATTGTAGCAAAAGGATAATTTGCAATTAATACTTCTGCAAG
>DAKN01000082.1:10210-11265 GCA_002499185.1 Candidatus Pacearchaeota archaeon UBA284
CATTTTAATCTTTAGAACGAAATATTAAGGATATAAAAGGTTAACTGTTAAAAAGAATAATTTTTTTGCTTTATCAAATTCAAAATATTTTCTTTGATTTTATTTTGAGCATCTTCAATAGAAACCGAATCATCAGTGTTTATTATCTTTAATCTTTCTGGATTTTCTCTCGCCATAATTAAATAGCCTTTTCCAACTCTCTGATGAAATTCTAATGCTTTTGATTCCTGCCAATCACCATCTTTAAATTCTTGCTTTGTTTTTTTTGCTCTTTGAATACCATGTAAGATTGGAACATTAAGAATAAAAGTCAAATCAGGTTTTGTTCCTTCAGAAGCTAATTCATTCATTTGGTTAATTAATTTTAAATCTAAACCCCCACCATATCCTTGATATGCTATGGTTGAATCATAAAATCTATCAAAGACAACAATTCTTCCATCCCTTAAATTTGGAATAACTATAGAATCAACAACTTCAACTCTTGCAGCCTCGTATAAGAAAAGTTCTGTTAATGGTTTTTTTGAATACTTCGCATCCAATAATAAATCCCGTATTTTTTCAGATAAGGGTACTCCTCCTGGTTCTCTAGAATCTATAACATCATATTTTAATTCTTTTAACCAATTTACAATCCTCGGAATATGTGTGGTTTTACCACATCCTTCTGGTCCTTCAAAAGTTATAAAAATTCCCTTGTAACTATTCATGCTGTTCCTCGAGCCACGGAATTGAAATCCCTATTTTATTTAATTTATCTTCAAATTCTCTGCATTCAAGACTTCTTTTCAACCCTTCTCCAGAATAAGAAATGAAACCCAATTTAATTGCAGTATTGCATGCATCGCTTGTTTCTCCTTTTGCAATATTNNTTTAATATTTTCTGCTCTAAAGCAGATAAATTAACTGCATTTATTTTGTAATCATTAAATGCTTCCCAAGTAATTGGAAGCCATCTTGGCATAATTTCATTTCCCATAATGTTAGCATAACTTCTTATTTCTAATTGCGCATTTTTGTCCATTCTTAGATATAAAAATCTTAAAAGATTATGA
>DAKN01000018.1 GCA_002499185.1 Candidatus Pacearchaeota archaeon UBA284
AAATAATTACAGGATAAGACAAAAGATTAGATTAAAAGAAAAGGTTATAATAAGGCATGACTATTTATTACTTAATAGAGGAGAAGTCGATATGGCAAAACAGGACAAAGAAGATTATCTTATTGATTATATTTCTGGACAAGAAGTAAGAGCTACGCCAGAAGAAAGAGAGGCTGTTCAAGTATTTGCTAAGCAACTGGTTGAAGATTATAATTATCCAAAAGAGTATATTCAGACAAAACCTCAATTTAGAGTAAAAGCAAGGCCGTCTGATACAAAGAAAGAATATCCTGTTGACATTGCAGTGTTTAATAATAATAAAAAACAAGAAGACGATGTTTTAATAATTGTTGAATGTAAAAAGAAAAACAGAAAAGACGGAAAAATACAACTTCAAGATTATTTAAGATTTTCAAAAGCATTTCTTGGCGTTTGGTTTAATGGAGATGAAAGACTATTTCTTAGAAAAATTGAAAGAGATGGTAGAATCGATTTCGAAGATATCCCAAATATACCTAAATTTGGACAAAGAGTAGAAGATATTGGAAAGTTCAAAAGAAAGGACCTTAAACCCACCCATAACTTAAAAGCAACTTTTAAGGCAATTAGAAATCATTTGGCAGCTAATACAGTCGGAGCTACAAGAGATGAAGTTTTAGCTCAACAATTAATTAATTTGATTTTCTGTAAAATATATGATGAAAGATTCACAGAACCCAACGATATTGTTACTTTTAGAGCTGGAATAGAGGAGAATACAAAAGAAATAAAAGATAGAATTTTAGATCTTTTTGAAAAAGTAAAAAGAAAATACAAAGAGATTTTAGATGAAAGTGACAACATTACTTTGGATGCGAATTCTGTAGCTTATGTAGTTGGTGAATTACAAAATTATTGTCTTATTGAAGCAGAAAGAGATATTATAGCAGATGCTTTTGAAACTTTTATAGGTCATGCTTTGAAAGGTGGACAGGGGCAATTTTTTACCCCTAGAAATGTTATAAAAATGATGGTTGATATTTTAGATCCAAACGATGAAGATTTAATTATAGATCCCGCTTGTGGCAGTGGAGGTTTTTTAATTGAGGCTTTGAGGCATGTTTGGAGAAAACTAGATTCTGAAGGGGAAAAATATCATTGGAATAAAAGTAATCTTCAAGAGGAAAAAATGGAAGTTGCTTTGAACAAGATAAGGGGCATAGATAAAGATTATTTCTTATCAAAAGTTGCTAAAGCGTATATGGCAATAATTGGAGATGGTAAAAGTGGTATTTTTTGTGAAGATAGTTTGGAAATCCCTAACAATTGGGACTCAACTACTAAGACTAAAATACACTTAAACGATTTTAGTGTTCTTTTAACTAATCCGCCTTTTGGTTCAAAAATTCCTGTTCGTGGTGATGATAAATTAAAACAATTTGAACTTGGACATGAATGGAAATTCAATAAAAAAGTCTCTAAATGGGAAATGGGAAAAATAAAAGATAATGAAGCTCCCCAAATAATATTTATTGAAAGAAGTTTACAACTATTAAAAGATGGCGGGAGAATGGCCATAGTATTACCTGATGGGATATATGGTAACTCACAATTAGCTTACATTCGGGCTTGGCTTCTTGAAAAAACAAGAATAGCCGCAATAATAGATGTTCCAGTTGAGACTTTTATGCCAAACACACCAACTAAAACTACAATTTTAGTACTCCAAAAAATGCCAAAAAATGAAATCCCCGAGGATTACCCAATTTTTATGGCTATTGCAGATACTTGTGGCCATGATAGAAGAGGCAAGTATAAAGAAGGAGATGATATTTCATATATTGCAGATGAATTTAAAAAATGGTCAAAAGCAAATAATTTTAGTTTTTAGGTTATAAAGATGTTAAAGTTAGTAACTATCAATAAATTAGAAATAGAAAAAGAAAAATGGACGCCTAAATATTCATATATTTTAAAAAAGCTAGAAAATTCGCCTAATTCAATTTTACTTGAGGAGTTTCTAGAAAAGGGGCCAATTAATGGTATCGATGTGAGAGATTTTACTGAAGAGGGTGAAAATTATATTAGAATTTCGGATATGAAAAGATTTTTCTTATCTTATTCTGATATAAAAAAAGTCAAAATAAGTAAAATACCCCAAAAAATAAGATTAAAACAAAATGACATCCTATTCTCAAGAAAAGGTACACCAGGTATATCTTCAATTGTTACTGAAGAAGATATTGATAATATAATTGGAACAGAGGCTATTTTGCTAAGGATTAAGGAAGAAGCCGACCCTTATTACCTAATAGCATTTTTAAATTCTAAAGTTTTTTATGAACAGGTTTTAAATAATCTATCCGGGGCTGTTTCCCCTGGTATAAATCATCCAACTTTAAAAAAACTGAAAATTTTATATGATGAAATACTGATTGAAAAAGTTTCAGGAAAAGTAAAGAAATCAATAGATTTACAAAATCAATCGAATTTAATCATAAAGCACGCACAGTCTCTTTTATATAAAAAAATTGACATTGATTTTTCTAAAATTCCAAAAGAAAAATATTATTCCGTAAATCTCTCAAGTTTTTTGAAAGTTGATCTTTGGACGCCTGTATATTCATACCCTTTCTATATAAATTTACTAAAAATTATTCAAAATAAATTTCCTACTGTCCCACTAGGAGAAATAGCCACGACAAGAAAGGGTGATGAAGTCGGGAGTATAAATTATAATAAATATTTAGATAAAAAAAATAGTGATATTCCTTTTATTAGGACATCTGATGTTATTAACTATGAAGTTGATCAGTTCCCTGATTATTATATTCCTGAGGAGACATATCAAGAACTTAAACAAGATATTTTACCTAACGATATATTATTTACAAAAGATGGAAAAATTGGGATGACTGGAATTATTACAAAGGACGATAAGGTAATAATCTCTTCTGGAATTTCAAGAATAAGATTAAACTCAGAAGCCAAAAAGAATAATTTGACCCCAGAATATATTTTTTTAGTGTTGTCTTTGAAAGAAACCGGATTATACCCTTCTATTAGACGAACAGTTGTTGCTTCAACTATACCTCATTTGAGAGAAGAAAGATTAGAAGAGATCGAAGTACCCATTATAGATAAAGAGTCTATTATTCAACTTACGACAATGATAAAAGAAGCTTTCAAATTAAAAAATGAAAAGAAAATTTTGATAAAAGAAGTTAGAGAAATAATTGATAATTATTTTGAGATATAATGAACGTATAATGAAGCCCATAAATTTAGTTTTTAGATATCTTATTTTATGGGCGATATTATACTATAATTATTATGTTTAAAATAAAACACAAATGTATAATTTATTGCATATAATTAAGCTTATACGCAATAGCTAGATTCTATAAATGCCCAGATACTACCGAAAGTTATTTAAAAAAGGCATGACTAATACTTAATGATGCAAACCAATATTGTTAAACT
>DAKN01000005.1 GCA_002499185.1 Candidatus Pacearchaeota archaeon UBA284
AAAAGCTTTTAAAGAAATAACCCAAATTATAAAAGAAAAAATAATAATTTAAATGGGCCCAACAACGCTTAGAAATGTGAAGCATTTCTGCGTCCCAAAAATGCGAAGCATTTTGCAAAGAGATTCGAACTTTTCGAATCTTGCATTTTGTGTAATGGGCCCAGCAAGATTCGAACTTGCGATTTTCTGCACGTGAAACAGACGTCTTAACCGCTGGACTATGGGCCCAAAGATAGTAGAATTTTGTTGCTTAAAAATTATTTGAATTATTTATAATATTGTTTTGCTTTCTTTATTGTTCCAGAAACACCAACACAAGAAATATTAAAATCTGGAAAAATCATCACAGCATTCTTAACAACATCCACGTATTTTGTATTTACGCTAAATATACAATAGCTTTTATCTTTTGTTTTATTGACTTTAAATTCAATAAACATTGGGGATGCTTTTGAAAAACCCAATAATCCAATATAATTTAAAATTGCACTTGTAATGCTTTCCTTTACTTCTTTTTCATTAATATTTTCTGCTAAAAAAACAAGATAGTGCTTTTTTTCCTTTAATGTTGGAAGCATTTTCAATTTTTTGTTTTGTTTATTTGGCTTGTTTTTTGATTTCATTTTTAATTTATCAAAACCCTGATTTAAAAAGAAATTATTTAAATTTCTTAAATGCTTTATCTACTACTTCTTTAGGCCAGCCAGCTTCCAGCAATTTAGATTTTATCTCCGGTTCCTGCATTCCTGTTGCAAGTGCGTCTTTTATATAATTAGATAATTCGGGATATTCATCTACTGTTTTTGTTTCCTCTTTTTTCCCTGAAGATTTGAATATCTTACCCTTATTGGCTCTAAGATAAACAAAGATAAAATAAAATGCAATAGTTATTATTGCTAATCCAAAAATTATTCCAACATACAACAGCCAATTAATTTTTGTTTCAGGAGGTAATTCTGGACTACATGCTCTTTGCTGTTCTGGAATAAAAGAATTTGGCATTTGAGCATCACAATTTGTTATTTTTGTGCAAGTTCTTGTTTGACTTCCATCAAGACATTCTCCCCATAATCCACAGTCCCAGTCTCTTTCAATGCATGCAACAATTTGACTGTCATTTATAACACAATATTCACTTCCAGAAGTTTGTTTTGTAGCAGGACATACGGGATTTGTTCCATTATAATAACAGGTTCTATTTACTGTCCTATAGTTATTTATGCAATCACTCATCCAATTTGTTGTGCAATTTGTATAGTTTGTGATAGGACATGGATCTATGTAATTATACCCTGTCCCAACAATCAAGGATGATTCATATAATGAGACGTAAATATTTGGATTATTCCCTATGTTTGCTAAATTTTCTGAATAATAGCTAAATTTAACAGAAATATTGTATGTTCCATTCTGGTTTGGTGTATAAAGATTTAATCTTGATAAATTAAATGAATAAATATTATCCCATCCCCGGCATGAACTTACTGGAGATGATGAGCTGGTATCCAAACAAGCAGCATATCCTTCTCCAATACCGCCATAAGATTCATCGATGCATAAATCTCCTAATCCCATAATTCCAGAAGATGTTTTAATGCTGCATTCGCCCCCAGACAAGATTCCTGTTGTTTTATTTTCTTTTGTTGGTGTTGTAGATTTTTCTATAAATTCTTCTAAAGTCATTTCAACTCCAGAAGAGCATCTTTCCCAACAATCATAACCTTCATTGCAACTTAATTGTTCACCATAATACTTTCCGCTTCCTACCCCGGTTAAGCAGCATTGCTTTCCTCTTAAAGTGCAGTTTTCTGAAGGAACAGTTCCCTTGAATAATTTAATATAATCAACATAAAGAACTTGCCCATAAACATTATTCCCGCTTTTATTTCCATGGTTAAGGATAAAAATTCCGTTGATTTTATCATTTATTGAATTTGCTCCAAAACTATTTTTCCAATCTTCAAATAAATCTCTTGAATAATTCTTCCATTCAGAAACTAAACCATTTTGATATAAATCAGGAGCAGTCATAGGAATATATTTTTTATCAGAAGTATTTGTGGGAATTGGACACGTAGGATTTAAAGAGTAATAATAATGCAATTCCTTATTGAGCATTGTGGTATTTGAACCATTTACTATAATTTCAAATGCACAGCCATCATCAGAATATAAATCACTTCCATAAACCAAATTATAACCAAGTTTCCAAAATAATGTTGAATCTTCTGGAAATTGGGATGTCTGGAATAATAATTGTTTTCCTTCTATTTTTTCTGATTGAGTGGATAACATAGATTCTTCTGCCATTGCTGTTGGAACCTTTAATGTAACATAAGCAGTGTTGTTTGTTTCATTAGATTCCTTTAATTTTTCAGCAGCATCTATTTTCATTGAAGGATAAATATTACTACACAATGCTCCAGAACAAGAAGAAATTGTCCCAACATTAACTAATTTAGTATAATATGCACAAGATGCAGGTGGAACATAATAAACCCAAGAATCTTGGAATATTGAAGCAGATGTTGGATTTCTTTCATCTCTGTAAAAAGTTACATTTGCATAAATTGAAGAGCTAAGGTTTTTTTTGCAAATCCAAAAACTATAATTTAATCTGTTATCATTAATGGTAGTTATATTAAAACTTTTAAAATACAAATCAAAAGGTTTTATTGATTCATTTCTCACAGCATAATTATTATTTTCAAAATCTTCT
>DAKN01000081.1 GCA_002499185.1 Candidatus Pacearchaeota archaeon UBA284
ATTTTTTTGAAGGGTTACTCCTTAATATGTGGTACTAAAGATTTCGTGATTTATGAAAAATTTGGGTTGTGAGTTTTCTTTTTCTGATTTTAATTTTTCCAATTCTATTTTTAATCTATCATCTAATGTTAGTTCTTTCAAATTGAAATAATCCAGAATTCCCAAATATGTTGCTCTTGCCCTTGTTTTAAAATAATCCTCATCTTTTATTGAAACTCTTCTGGCAAATTCATATTCAATTATCAGTTTTGGCTTTTTTGCTCCATACCTAATATCTCCAAGTTCAGGAAGTCTTGTTCTGAAAACAACCCCTTTTTTTTCAAATTCTTTTCTTTTTACTTCAAGAGTGGGCCAATTAGGCAAACTATCATTAATTATCTTTGTAGAAACATTACTTACTTTTGATAATCTATTAGCTATATTTAATGCAAGTTTTTCTGTTTGTTCATATTCGTAGTTTCTAGGAGACATTAATATTGAATAACCCGAATCTTGCTTTGTTGCTGCATCATGATGCGGACTTATGATTATTTCTGGATCAAGAAAATCTTCTGCTGTTCTTCTTGTAGAATAGATTACGGATAATATCTCTCCAGGTGTTTTCTTTTTACTTCCCCTATATTTAACCCCCCTAACAACTTCTGGTTTTATTAATTTCATCGTTGTTTTTATTTCTCTTAATTTCTCCTGATTTAGTATTTTTGATTCTAAATCTTGATTAAAACCAATAGAATCTTTTGTTAAAATTATATTAAACCTGTAATCACTTGAAAATTCATTTTTTATGTAATTAGACACTTTTAGATTTAGAAAATATTCACTTGTATCTTTTCCAGGAGCTCCAAAACCAAATTTTTTGTATGGCCCATGTCCTGGATTTATTACAATTGTCTTTGGTTTTATCTCATTTATCGGCTGAGAATTTATCTGCGTTGCTAATGCTAATAATGATGCAAAAAACAGAAACTTTTTTTGTAACGAATTCATTTTCAATTTATCTTGTAATAATTCTATTTTATGATAATTTCTTTTCTGCTTTTTGATTTTTAAACTTGTTGATTATGTAGTTACTTTTTTATGACTACATAAGATAAGATTTAAATACATTAAAAAAATGGTATTTTAATGTCAATTAGGAAATATCCAAACAAGGATGGAACCTATACTGCAAATTTTAAAGAAATTTATAGGAATAAATCTTTAGAAATAGTAGATATCAGGAATAAACACTATGCTGTTATTTTAGATTTTTTTCGTGGAATTAGAACAGAAGGGGGATTTTTATCAAAATTGGATTCTTCTATAATTAGAGAAGTTCTTGCATATGAAATTGAAAACTATGATTCTACTGCTTTTGAACCAAATAGTGCTGTAAAAATTAAACCAATCAGAGAAAAAGGGCTTGTTGAAAGAGTATTAAGGCAGAAACTTATTGAAGATGGGATAATTCTTGAGAAAAAAACAAACAGAGAAGAAGATGAACCAATAAAACAAGAGAGTTTTTATTTTCAAAGACAACTTGATGGAAGTATAGCAGGAGACACAAGAGGGGAAAATTTACAAAGACAAAGAGGAGTAGATTTTGCGCCATTCTTTCAATGTAATGCTGGAACAGACGATGATAAAGATAATTAAAATAATTAAGATTTAATTTATATTTAAATAAATAATCTTGGGAAATCAAAATGGTTAGGGTAGATAGAAAGTTAAGGGATGAACATAAAATAAATAGAAAACCTATAGGTCGAAGAGCAATTCAGACTATTGAAACTTTCTTAGAAAATCATGGAAAAAGATTTTCTGCTTATGAACAGATAAAAGAAGTGGGAGATATTTTAGGTTTTCCGGATTTTCGAAATTCTGGATTTTACGCATTTATTACAAATGGATTTCATGTCCATACATATGCTCCGAATATTTCATTATACAAACAAAATTTAGACTTTTCTCATAGGGATAAAGGAAATATAAAGTCAATGGTATTTGGAATTCCTGAAAAATATTTTTATGCGCAAATATCTAATACAAATGAATTAAAATCTGGAACAGAATTATGGTTCACGCAGAGAAATTTTTTAGGGCATTTTTTAGATGAAGTAAGCATTGAAAATGGAATTTATAGAATAACTTCTGAAGAAATTATAAAACTTATAAGAAAAACTTTTGATAATTTTAAAAAAGAGCATATTCCTGAAAGAAAAGAAATAGAAGACCCGAAAAAAACATACTTAAATCATTCAACAAAATTTTTAAGACAATATGGGAGATAATAATAAAAATTTTAAAATGGAAAATAAAGAAAAAACAAAAGAAAAATCTTCAAAAATAACCCCCGAGAATATTGAAACCGCTAAAAAAATCTGGTCTAATCTAAAAACTTGGAAAAAATCAAAGGAACAGATAAGGGCGCATTTTAAAAAATATCAAGATAATAGGGGGATAGGAACGGTAATGCCGAAAGTTGCATTAGTTAATTCTTTTTATGGTACACATTTAACAAAATCTTTGCTTGTTGCAGAACACATCATAAAATTAGGCAATAATGGATTAGATGAAAAACTTTTTGCGGGTGATCCAGAAGCCATTGAGATGATAAGGAGAGTAAAATATGATCACGATGAGATGAATCTTTTGTCTTTTGCATCTAAATACGGGGCATTCACAAATCCAAATGCATATCCAATGTATGATAAACATGTTGTTGCTTCCTTAAGATTTTTTTTGGATTGGCATGATAAAAGAAACTATCC
>DAKN01000067.1 GCA_002499185.1 Candidatus Pacearchaeota archaeon UBA284
CCAATGATTTTTTGTTAATATCCTCAAATTGCTTGAATAATGCTTCGGAAATATCTTTGGCGTTCATTTTAAGATTGGCCGCCTTAACAACCCCATCATCCATATGTAGTATCGGTCTCATTCCTATCTTTTGCATCTGAGAAAGGATTACCGCTAAAACGTGACTAATTCTTCCTCCCGCTTCCATCTGATCTGGATTCTCGGTCATGCCGTAGAAATATGTTTTAGAAATATAGGAATTAATCTTCTCAATTACCGTCTTGATGTCTTTTTCATTTTTAATTATTTCAATCGCTTTAATCGCTAAAAGACTTTCCGCTGCATCAATATTATTAGAATCAATGATGTGTATCTTTTCTTGAATATCGGGACTAAATAATTTCTTGGTTTGCAAAGCGGCATTGTATGTCCCCGAGATTTTAGAACTTATCGTAATACAAATAACTTCATCGTTATTTTTGAGCGCTTCTTCAAAATACTTCTTAAAAGTTCCCATTGATGGTTGCGAAGTTTTGGGGCTTGATTTTATCCCTTTCTTGCGTGCATCTCTCATTTTCTGAAAGATATTGTCTCCAATTAAAGAATCTCCTTCCGGCCAATAGGGCGTAGATACAATCTGAACAATGTTATATTTATTAATAGTTGCCTCATTAATTGAGGCAAAATTACAGACCAAAACTGCTACCTTTTCCATAGTTTAAATTATTTAAGTATTCTATTTAGCTAAAATTTGGAAAGCATAATAAACCAAGAATGCCGGCCAAACCATTGCCTTTAAAAGCCCGACAAATCCCATCCAAAATGTTGTCGCTGTACCAATAAAATAGATAGCAGCACCGATAAGACCAAGACAGTAAACAGTTGAATTATTTTGACTCATATGTTTTCATTTATTATTTTTTTATTGATTAAATTAAAAGCTTCTTTGAGAAACAATAAATCTCTTTCTCTTATAAATCTTCCTTGATAATTATCTGTATTAACCTCTTCGATTAAGTTAATTGCTTTTTCTAAAGGAACCCATATCGGAGTCAAACCTTCGTTAATTTCTATTTCTTCGTACTTGGGAGCCCCTACCTCTCCAACAACTTTAGCCAAAAAACAATATGATATCTGTAAGATGTTAAATTGATTTCTGTATTCTATAATAATACCCAATTCATCAATAATATCTATCTTGCAGCCCGACTCTTCTAAAACCTCTCTCTTAAGAGCTTCTTCTATTGTTTCTCCTTTCTCAACTCCTCCGCCAGGAAGTTTATAATATTTATGCTTGGTGGCAAATTGAAAGGCAATTTCGTTATTATTATTAAAGACCACTGCTCTGGCTGCTTTTCTGAGAAGATATGGATTATCAAAGCTTTCTCTTTCATTTAATCCAATATCTTTTCCGCTTATTTCCTTAATTATTTTCATATTTTGATTATATCACAAAGCAAAAACCGACAAAAGTCGGTTTCTATCAAGGTCAAAATTTTTACTGATAATCGATTTTGCCTTAGACCTAATCTCCGAGATTTTTTAAAATATCTTTCATTTGATTAATCTCATTTTGCTGGTTTACTTTTATATTTTCGCACAATTCTTTTATCTCAAAATTTTGTATCGCTGCTTTTTCACACATTAAAATAGCCCCTGCATGATGAGGAATCATTGATTTTAAAAACTCCTTATCTCCGATTAAAAATTGCTGTCTGATAAATACCCAAAAGATAGTTAATAAAAGAATACTCAGTATAATAATGGCAATGTTCAATTTTTTATTGCCATACATAACTCTCATAAATAATATTTCGATTATAATCATTGGAGCCGTCATGAGTCCAGCCATATAAAACTGATTAAAATTAGGATAAACATTAACAAATCTATCTACCATTGCATACATTAAAATATACATACAAACAAAAGAAAGCACAGCCATAGCGACCAAATAATAATAACTTTTATTATTGTGATTTTTCATATCCACATTTTAGACTTTTAAATTTTCTAAATATTCACTTACCGTTTTGATAAATATCTTAGGTTCTGCCAAATGAACATCATGAATAGCGTTTACTTTTACCACTTTAATATCTTTTACAATTGAACGGATTTTCTCAACATCATTATTGTCTAATGCGCCAAGCAATCCCCAAGTTTTATGCCTAGACCAATATGCATGTATCAATAAAACAGGACATTTAATTTTTTTCAATGTTTCTTCCGGGTTAAAGCCTTCGACCAATCTTCCATCAATTGTTGCTTTCGAAAAATCAACATCGTACTCGCTTATAAATTTTAAGCCAGCTCTTTCATCAAATCGGGCATTAAATAAGTCGTATGGCTTTGACGGACGAATTTTTCTATTAAATTCAAGACTCATTGCTCTATAACTTGCGATAAAAGAAGGCATAAGTAAGAGTTTTTCTTTTCCTTCTATTGGAATTCCTTGTTTAGCGAAAAAACCTTTTATGTCTCTTTTCGGTTTCCCAAGTGTTTCTATCGCGGTTTCAAAAAGGCGATGCATGAATTTTTCTTCTTTAATTCTTGGATACATCGAAGAAAAAAGGGGCGGATCTTCACTGATTACAATAGAAA
>DAKN01000069.1:0-2949 GCA_002499185.1 Candidatus Pacearchaeota archaeon UBA284
TCCCACAACGGCAATCTGTTGGACAAGTAACATTTGTTTCATTTAATCCGGATTCGCAGATACCATTTCCACAACCGCAATCACTAGAACATGAAAAAAAATCTTCATCCCATTGATTTTCACAGATAAAATTTCCACAATGACAATCATGCATGCAACTAAATACTGTCTCATTATATTCTGGCTCGCAAATATCATTGCCACAAGCAGTATCACAGATTCCAAAGCAATCTTCTGGACAAGTTACATCTGTTTCTCCAAATTCACAAAGGCCATTACCACAAAATTGTGCTTTTGCATAAGATATACTAGTTATTAAAAAGATTAAACTTATACAGATAAACATGCATAAAAAGATACTTTTTCTTGAAATCATTTTCCTCTTTTCCCTATAGAATATATTTTGTCATTTTTAAATATTTTCCTTGCGAGATTGCATGTGTCAAAAATGCTGTAAGACTAGGACAGATGTCTGTGGGCCCCCCTAATTATTTTTTCTCTTTTATCTGCAGATTTTTCATACTATTTTCAATAGCTTGTTCTTCAATCAATTTCTGCTCTTCCAATTCCTTTATCTTTTTTAATTCAAGATAATGTTCTTGAAGAAAGATTTCTATTTCACCAAAAGATTTTTCTTGTTCAAGCCAGATTTTTTCCTGGCTGTCTAAATGAAGCAAGGGAATTAAGGTAAATATTTTTTCATCTTTATTATTTCCGGCAATCATTGAAAAGGTGAGTTTTTCTTTATTGTCTTTTCTTTTTATAAAAAAACTTTTTATTGCAACATACATTTCTTTCAATTTTTGTCTTAAATCAAAATTTTTCCTTTCTTTTGGAAAAACAACATAATCAATCTCTGTCTGTATTCTCCTCCACGATATTTCTTTTTTTATTCGTCTCTGTTCTGTAGTCATAGCTCTTTCAAGAGCAGACATTAATTCAACAAGTGTGACTCTTTTTTGCCTCAAAAGAGGGGTTTTTGGTATAATCAAGGGTAAATCTTCTTCTTCCCACTGAACTAAATTTTCTACTTTTATGTCTTCCCTAATTTTTTCTTTTCTATTGAAGAGTATTTCATCAATGCCTTGGAGAGTATTCCTTAGACAATGAGATTTTATTCTTAACAATAAGGCAGCAGCATATAACACCTTGCTTGAAATGAAAAAACCCATTTCTCCAAGCTCTTCCAATTCCTTTATTTTTTCAAGATACCTTTTTGCTAATAATGAAAGATTAATATTTAGGGGATCAAGCTGTTCTGTTTTTATCAAATCATAAATAATTGCTTGCCAACTTAATTCTTTAGAAGTCAATAAATCATAAAGTTGTTCCTGGCTTATTTTTGAGATATTCTCATTTCTTAATTTTTTCTTTCCATCAACTTCTTCAAAATTTATATCAAATATTTCTTTCATGTTTTAACCTGTTTTTTGCTTAAAATTTTTAGGGATTTAGTAATTTATAAACTTTTATCGTATTTAGAGCCTAATATTCTTCTAATGCCGCCCTTATTGCTTCGTAAGTGAGCGGATATTTTTTTATATTTAATAATTCAATATGTAATAATGAAAATAAGGTTGAGCATGAGCCCGTTATGTTATAATTTCTTGCATATGGTAAACCAACATTTGTTGAAACGACAATGCCATCCCCATTAAGATTATTCATCTTGCACCCAATTCCAGTTATTGTGTAAAATTTGGTCTTATTTTTTGGCACATATGCATTAAGTTTCTGTAAAAAACTGCTATTTTGTTTCATTTCATTGCACTCTATTTTTGCACCCAAAACCGGACAATATTGATCAACTTCTCCAAGTATTCCGTTATTTGGTGTTCCAACCATGATTAATTTATTGATGCTTTCTTCACCATATTTTCTTAAATATTCTCTTACGACTAATCCCCCCATACTATGTGCTACGATGTTAACCTTATTTCTTCCAGTTCTATATTTTATTAGTTCAATAATATTTTGCAATCTATCTGAATAAGCAGTTATATGTTCTGTTGTTTTAGTAATTTCGATTAATGTTTGTCCTGTTTCTTGAGAAACATTATAATAATAACTCGCTTTTATTGTAACAGGCATTCCGGAAAATCCCCATTCCCCCCCAGGAATTTCAGAATAACCAGATTCTGGACTTACAATTCCTGCATTGATAAATCCTTCTTCAGATAATTTACTTTGTAATTGATTAAAAATATTTAAAGAATATTCTGGAGAATGGGCTTCATTAAATGGATGTCCGTGAAGAAAGATTATTGGGTAAGATTTGGAATCATTTAGACAGCTTTCATTTGTGCAACAAACATTACATATTCCAAACACACAGCAAATATACACGGGTTCTAATAATTCTATTTCTATTGTTTGATTAAAAGAATTAAATTCAGAAATTTTTAATTCAGTAAGATTGAATCTTATTGTAGAATAATTTTCGGGCATCAGGCAAATTTTTTGATCGAATTCATAAATTTCGCTGTTATTTAATGAAGTTAAATTTATTGCCATTATTTCATAATCTAAGGGGAAAGTCGGAGTAAAATTTTCTGCCGTTTTTTCAATCAATAAATTGAATGAAGATAAATCTGTCAATGTAATATTTTCTTTCCCACCAACCCCATTAATTACTTCAATTATTTTATTTTCACAATAATCTATAGTTCTATTGACAAGATTTTTCCTTTTCAAAAAATCTTCTTCATCATTGCATTTTGAAATGAGTTTATGACACAAATTCAAATCTTCAGAACCATTTTCTAAAATTTTTAAATTGGCAATTTTAATTAATGAATTTAAAACCATTATCTTTTCATTTAAATTCTTTATTTCTCTATTTTGCTCTTTTATTTCAATATTTGTTACATAAATTATTTCGTTGGAATATAAAATTTTTGTTTCTTCAAGGAATTTTTTATTCTTCAAGTAATCTGTTATATTCAAATA
>DAKN01000069.1:3110-11668 GCA_002499185.1 Candidatus Pacearchaeota archaeon UBA284
TGCATTATGCTTAAATAAGATGAATCTAAATCTTGTTTTGATACAAAAAAATCATTATTTATTTCTTGAAGATTCGAGAAATTTAAATTAAGGAATCGATTATATTGTTTAAGAAAATCTCTTTTTTCATCAGAATAAAATCCGGAAAATTCTAAAAGATTTATTGTTTTTTCTTCGTTTTTTATAAAAGAAATTATTTGGTTATGTAAAGATACTTCTGATTTCATTTCTTGGTTATTTATTATTGTTTGGTTATTTAATAAAAAAAGTTTTTCAAAAAACTCATCAGTAAGTGCTTCTAAAATTAGAGAATATTCTTCTTCCTCCCATAATCTCCTTAAGTCGATTATTTGTTTAGTTGTTGAATTAAAATTTATTTCATTAATTGTTTTTTTATTTATTTTTTTATTTTCAATAACTGTTTTATTTTGAATTTGATTGAATATGTCCGAGGTTTCTTGCAAATAATAATCTGTTGAGTTTAGCATTAAAAGAACATCTGTTAAATTGCTTTTCGCTATGTCTTTTATTTGACCTTTTTCCGGATTAAAATTATAATTTAAAGTTATATAAGCAGTATTTTGACTCCATTTTTTTTGAGTTATACACAAGGGAGTTCTTAGGCTTCTGCATCTTATATTAAGATTATAGGACTTTTGCCCTATTCCCACTTCTGGAGATTCTACTGTTTGGTTTATTTCTTTTATTTGAAAAGGATAAATCGTGAAATTTTTACTAGATAAAATAATCCCCTTGCTTAGATCAATAAATTCTGTTTCACAAATTGAAAAACAAACCCCGTTAAATTTTGGTTGTATAAAAAAGGATAAATTTTCCGACTCACCCTGGTATAAATTAAGAGATTTTTGATTCGGAATTAATGTTAGTGTTAAATCTTCCTTAATTAAAGAAAGAAAAGACACTATTGAAGTTCCCAAAAATAAAATAATGGCAATAGCTATTATAATAAATATACCTCTTTTTATTCCCATGAAATTAAATAACAATTCTGGCTTTTAATATTTGCCCTATAAATCATGGAGTGGGTTTTTTATTTATTATTCGGTAATTTGTTACAACTTGATAGTTACATTATACCGAAAGCTTTATAAATCTCTTTTTATTAAATAATATATCACCTCTTTTTCCCCAGGAGAGGCTTGATAACACGCTATTTGACCTGTTTGAGAGCTTCTCCCAGGGTTTATAGTTTAATGTTCAATCTATTCTTTAAAATTATTAAGAATTCGGTTTATTATCTTTATTATTTTGGTTTATTATATTCTATTTAACCAAGATAGTTTTTTCTTTCTGCTTTTTTTTCTTTATCTTTGTTATCTAACTTTATGTCTTTCCCAAAATTTTCAAGATTTGTATTAAGTGCCTTAACCAAATTTTCGGCAGTTATTTTTGGCATAACAATTCTAGAAACAGCCTGTTGTGCTACACTATCAACAAAAATCAATGTTATAAACCCTTCAGGATTTTGCTTGTTTTTCTTTTTGTTTTTTTCTTCTTCTGGTTTGTTTTTTATAACATTAGCAACTAAAACAGTATCAGAAAAAATAGGAACTGTTCTTTTTAAATCAATATTAACTTGCTTTTGTTCAACCATTTTTTATTAGTGCATAAATATAGTTTCGAAATTTGCATATATTTTCATTGGCGAATTAAAGGCCCATGAATATAAATGACCATCCTCGAATATTTAGTGATTGTCAATTTAAGGGGTTTTATATTTTAATAATTATTTTTTAACTTCAACATAATGGCATTTTCCACAAAATAATCTGTTTTTTGCCTCTGCTAAAAATATTCCTTGTCCACATCTTGGACAGAATCTTGCAGTTTTTGTAACTTTGTCTCCGCTTAAATTATATTTTTTCCATCTTTCGCTGGGTTTTCTATTGCTTCTTTTCTTTTTCCCTTTTTTTATTACTTTTCCCATTTTATTTTATATTTTCTTGTTTATAATGTGTTAATATCTTTTGGTTGATTTGTAGTTACGCTTGAAAATCTTTTCGAGATTTTCGGTGTCTCGGAAATTATTAATTTCCTTCGATGTTCAGTATAAATTTGATTTACTGCTTAGGATATTTATGCTGTTCCCGGAGCATTTTTTTCTTTTTTTGGTTTTGGCTCAAATTTCTTTAAAGAATCTTCTGAATCATAAACATAAACATCTACTTTTGCTTCGTGCATTCCAAATTCTTGCATTACTTTTTTTGGAACAATAAGATTAATATCTTTTCCAGTTTTTTTTGAAATAGATTCTTTTATTTCATTATAGGATGGTGTTTTTTCAAAATCTGTAAATTTTACCAAAATTTCGGTTCGTTCTGTCAATGGCCTTTTTTGATTTTTTAAAATTTCTAAATTCATTTTAAATTTTTAGAGCATATTCGCCCTTACTTTTAATATTTAGTTTTTTAGCTATCTCACTTTGTTCTGGGTTTAGTATAAAAATTCTTCCTTTATGACTATCTGAATATTGGCTGCTTTGGCATTTTGGGCAGATATCTCCATCAAATAATGCCTTGCATTTTTTACAAGCTTTTAATCCCTTTGCCATTTTTATTTTTTCTTCCCCTTTTCCTTTGACTGTTTTGTTTCTACTTTTGCTAATTTTTCAGAAGCTAATTTAATTTTTCTTTTATCTTCTGTAAGCCATTCTAATTTCCCCAAACCCGGTTGTCTCATAGTCAAACCAACTTTTGGAGGCGTTGCCTTATGGCTTATTGAAACGACTCTTGCTAAACATAAATCTCCTTTTTTTAATACCCTCTTGCTATTTTTTCCCATTAAAGCGTCTGTTTTACTGAAACTTACAAAGTCGTCCATTGCTTGACTTATATGCATCATAGCATCAATATAACCAATATCTACGAAAGCCCCAAAACTGGTTATTTGATTGATTTGTCCGTAAACTAATTCTTGTAATACGGGTTTAAAGGTTACAATATCATATGTTGAATCATAATATGCTGCAGCATCTCCAGGGATCAAAATACCCTCCCCAACTTTTTCCACACCTAATACTGCAACGACAATACCCAATTCTTCGTCGATAAGATCTGTATAATCTTTTTCAAGCTGAGTCTTTATAGCTTCCCTTAAGGGCATTGCAAATAATTCTGGCTCAAGTCTTACATGGTCCTGAACTTTTAATATATAAAACATCTTGTTATTTTGATTAATTTAAGAGATTAGTATAAACAAATATCCAAAAGAACATATTTAAACCTTACTACTAACCCTTTTTTTTAGTTTTTCTAATTTTGTGCTTTTTTAGCCTTATAATTACTTTTTTTGCAATTTCGGATAAATTTTTTTCTTTTCTTCTGATATTTGTAAAATTTAACCAAGATATTTTCTCTTGTTCATAAGTTTGGGTTATCTTTCCAGAATATTTTTTACATAAATAGACATAAAATTTATAATCCTTTTTTGAAGTTGGATCTTTATCAATAAACCCCCCCAAAAATATTAAATCTTTTGATTTTATCCAGATATTTAACTCTTCGAACATTTCTCTTTTTACGGCATGTTTTTTTGTTTCAAAAAATCTCGCATGTCCCATGGGAAATGTCCATAAATCAGCATAATTATCTTCATTATCTCTGCGTTTTTCCAAAAGGAATTTGCCTTTTTTTTCGAATATACAAGCGACAACTTTCTGCATTTTATCTTTACCTCTTTTATACTATTATAATTATTCTTCAACAATTTTCTTCTTTTGTCTTATTCTTAATAGGTTTATCTTGGCTTTTTTTAATTTTTCTGCAAGTGCTTCATCCATAGTAGCAACAAAAAAACCCATTTCTTTTATTTTTTTAGCTTCTTCAAAAATAATTTTATCAACATCATTTCCTTTTTTATGAATTATCTCAAGATTTCCTTTTTCTCTTTGTAATTTTAAGTAATCAATTGCAGTTGAAGCAGCAATTTTATCTTTTGTTTTTGCCTTAAACTTATTGCCTATTTTTTCAAGCTCGAATATTACTTCGTTTAAAATAATAAATTTAGCACCAGGATATGTTTCCTCTAACTGGAAAAATAGATTATCTTTTGCACAATACATCAAAAAATTAGTATCTAATAAGATTTTCATAAAAATATTAGATATTTTATTTTAATAAAGGTTATCTTTTTTAAATAGAAAGATATTTAATTTATTTAGTGCTTTTTTTAAAATGAGAAAGGGGTTAAGACTGCTCTTTTTTGTAATATTCTTAATAATAATATCTATTATTTCTTATAATGAACTGAACAAAGAAGAAAAATCACCCGGGAGAATAACTTGTGTTAATTATATTTTAAATAAGGAAACTTTTGTTAGTGGGAATCTTACGGTTTTATATCTTAATGTAAGCCAGGGGGATAGCATTTTTATTTCAAATAATGGGGAAAATATGTTAATTGATTGCGGACCAAATGGAAAAGGAGATGATATTTCAAAAGAACTTAAAACATTTGGTATAACTTCAATAGATTATCTTATACTTACCCACAATGATGCAGATCATATTGGTGGTTGTGAGGAAATTTTGAACGATTTCAATGTAAAGAGAATCATAATGAATGGGGGCGTAGCAGAAAGTCAAAGCTATAAAGATGTAATGAAATTAATTGACAAGGAAGAATTGATTATTGCAAGCAATTGCGTTAGTTCAAATCTTGGAATTTCTGAATGGCAAATTATCCACAACAATACCCATTCAGATAATGAAAATCAAAATTCAATTGTTATTGCATTAAAATATGGGAAAACAGGATTTTTGTTTATGGGAGATTGTGATAGCAGTTGCGAAAAATCATTATTAAGTCAAAGTTTAGATATTGACTTTTTGAAAATAGCACATCACGGAAGCAAATATAGTGCAACAGATGAATTTTTAGATAAAACAACCCCCAGAATAGCGATCATAAGCGTGGGTAAAAATAGCTATGGGCATCCAAATCCGGATTGTTTATCAAGATTAAATGAAAGAAACATCAAAATATTAAGAACAGATGTTGATGGAACAATCGTTCTAAGAACAGATGGAGAAAATTATTGGATAAGTTAAAATTTAAGTTAAATAAATTCATTAAAAAATAAATTTAAAAAGACTGAAATCCTTAAATTAAATAATCTGCAAGAAAAATGAAAAAGAGGCAAATCAAGAAAAATAAGAAGAACAAGAAAGTTCAGATTGTAAAAAAAAGAAAAAAATTTGATATCTTTAAGCTGATTGTTTCAATAGCAATTCCGTTATTGACGGGATTTATTGGCTCTATGTTCACAATGTCAAATATTTCTCCCTGGTATTCTTTATTAAATAAACCATTACTAAATCCGCCGAGTTGGGTTTTTTCACCCGTTTGGACATCTTTATTTATCTTGATGGGGATATCTCTTTATTTGATTTGGAATAAAGATATTGATGAAAAAAAGAAGAAAATACCTTTATTTTTCTTTACAACACAATTATTTTTGAATATGCTTTGGAGCTTATTATTTTTTACCTTAAGAAACCCGCTTTATGCATTTGTAGAGATTCTTGTTTTGTGGCTAACAATTTTTTTCATGATTTTAAGTTTCTATAAAATATCTAAGACAGCAGCATATTTGCAAATTCCTTATCTTTTATGGGTTAGTTTTGCAGCATACTTGAATTTTATGATAGCATTATTGAATTAATTATCAATCAACCCGACAATCCAATAAATTTTTATATGGCTGTCTTTTTTCTATTAAATGCAAACACCATATTTTGTTTTTGACAAGAAAAGATTAATTGAAAATTATAACTATTTTAATGAATCTTGCAAAAAGAATTTTGAAAAATATAAAATAGCCTATTCTATAAAAACAAATTCATTTAATGCGGTATTAAATGAACTCGCAAAACAAAAAACCGGATTTGAAGCAGCATCGATACTAGAATTAAAACAAAGCATAAAATATAACAAAAAAGGATTCAAAGTATTTAATGGTCCAGCTAAAACAGAAGAAGAATTAAAGATAGCAATAAAGAATCATATTCTAATTAATGTTGATTCTAAATCTGAAATAGATAAAATAATTAGATTAATGAAAGGAAAATTGCTGAACATTGGAATAAGGGTCATTTATGATATACAAGATTCTAAATTTGGTTTTGAAGAGAAAAGAATAAACGATATAATAAATTATTGTGAAAAAAATAATTTACACGTAGTTTGTATTCAATTTCATCAGGGAACACAAATTAATCTTAAAAATTTTGAAGAAGGGATAAAAAAATTTGCAAAAACCTTAGATTTTTTGAAAAGAAATTTTGAATTTATTGATCTTGGAGGCGGATTTCCGGATAAATTTAAACTTGGAACATTGGGATTAAGACTGGAAGATTATTTTGTCATAATTAAAAATAACTTGGAAAAATTTAAAGCAACTATAATTCTTGAACCTGGCAGAGCAATTGTTTGTGATGTTTTTGAATTAATAACGAAAGTGATTGCAATAAAAGAAAATTTTGGAATAAAACATGCTGTCTTGGATGCAGGAACAAATTTCCTACCAAGAATGTCTTGCGCTTTTTACAAATTTGAAGCACAGGGCGATAAAAAAGAAAACAACAAAGAAGAATATATTTTAACAGGGCCTTTGTTATTTGCAAATGATAGTTTTGGAAAATTCCACGGTTTTCTTAAAGATGGAGATTTAATTAGGGTAAAAAATGTTGGGGCATATTGTTATAATCTTTCTTGGGAAATTTCTTATAAAAAACCAAAGATTATATCTAAATTATGACTAAAATCAGATAATCTTAACATCTAGAACATAATGATTTACTTTTGGCCGATAGGCTTTTACATAATTGACACTTAAAAGCTGAACATCAAGATTCTGTTTTTTAGCTTCTTTTTTTATTAATGCTAAGTTTTCCTCTGTTTCTTGCTTTAATTTATCTTCATACATTATTGTTTCATAATGCATTACTCCATCTTTTTTTATTGCCCGCATAGCAAATTTAATGAATTTTTTTGGAGGAGGTAAATAACCCATAACGATTCTATCGGCAAATCTTCCTAATTTTTTTACAAGCGCCAATGTTTCTTTTGAACAATCACCTTTTATTGTCTGAACTTTTTTTTGGATTTTATTCAGTTTTATATTTTCATTGAGATATTTGAAAGAAACAGGATTTAATTCAATAGAATAAATTATTTTTGGACTAGCCAGTTTTGCCATTGGCACAGTAAAATAACCAATTCCTGCAAACATATCAAGAATTATTTCATTTTGGTTTACTTGTTTTGCTATTCTTACTCTTTCATTAATATTACCCTTAGCAAACATTGTTTTTCTAACATCAAATTTGTAATAACAACCATATTCTTGCGTTATTGCTTCAGTATTTTTTTTGCCGGCAATAATTTCTATTTGCGGCTTTCGATATTTCCCAATTATTATTCCTTTTTTATTGCATATTGTTTTAATTCTTGGAAATAATTCTAAAATTGCTTCCCCTATAATTTTCTTGTAATTTTTTAATTTTGAGTTTAAATTTATTATAATTATTTCTCCGATATTTTGAAATCCACTTGGTAATAGTTCCATATAATTTTCATCCATCTTCTCTTTGAGTTTTTCTTTCAAATGTTCTTTAAATGACATAAGGAGCTAACTAAATTTATATTTATTAAACTTCTCTAAGTGTTCTTTAAGTCAAAATTTATAAATATGATTTTACTAAAGATAATATGAAAATTTTGACATTGCATTGTGACTATATAAAATTTAAACCTCTAAAAAAAGCGCTGAAATCCGCAGAATTAGAAAAAGATCAAGAAAAAGAGAAAAAAGTAGATGAATGTCTTGTAGTATTCACTGCAATAGAATCTTCAGATAATTTAGAAATTGCGAAAAAATTGGTAGAGAATGCCAAAGATATTGCCAGTCAGGTAAAAACAAAAACGATTGTTCTTTATCCTTATGCTCATCTGTCTTCTAGTTTATCATCTCCTGATTTGGCGGCAGATGTATTAAAGGAAGCAGAAAAAATACTAAGGAAAGATAAGGAAAAATATGCTGTTTATAGGGCTCCTTTTGGGTATTATAAGGAATTTGAATTAAAATGCAAGGGACATCCACTAAGTGAATTGTCAAGAGAAATAAACAATGAAGGAAAAAAACCAGATATTAAATTCCCAACAACAAAAAAAGAAGAAAAGGAATTAACAGATGAAGATATTAAAAACATGCTTCGAAGCATATCTAAATCTCGATTAGATACAACAAAATTAAAAGAAAACGATCACAGAATAATCGGTCAAAAATTAGATTTATTTAGTTTCAGTGAGGTTGCACCAGGAATGGTCTTTTGGCATAATAATGGATTAATAATCTATAACGAACTGGTGAAGTTTTGGAGAGACATGCACAGAAAGAATGATTATCAAGAGATAAAGACACCCCAAATAATGGATTCAAAATTATGGAAAATTTCTGGGCATTGGGAAAAATATAAGGAAAATATATTTCTTACAGAATACGAAAAGAGAATTTTTGCTGTTAAACCTATGAATTG
>DAKN01000069.1:11728-21211 GCA_002499185.1 Candidatus Pacearchaeota archaeon UBA284
GTTATTCAATTTACCCAAGATGATGCACATATTTATTGTACAGAAGATCAACTTGAATCTGAAATTATTTCAATTATTGAATTAGTTAATTATTTTTATGATAAACTTGGATTAAATCTAGATCATGTTGAATTATCTACAAGACCCGAAAAGAGAATCGGGAGCGATAAAATTTGGGATAAAGCAGAAAAGGCATTAGAGGGTGTTTTGAAAAAATTAAAGATGAAATATAAAATAAATAAGGGAGAAGGGGCTTTTTATGGTCCAAAAATAGATTATCATGTTAAAGATTCATTAAACAGAACTTGGCAAACAGGAACAATTCAGTTAGATATGGCAATGCCAGAAAAATTTGAATTAGAATATACAGATAAAGATAATATGAAAAAAAGACCAATAATGATTCATAGAACTATTTTGGGCTCATTAGAAAGATTTATCGGAATTTTATTAGAGCATACCAACGGTCATTTACCTGTTTGGCTTTCTCCGATTCAAGCCAGAGTTTTGAGTTTTACTGACAGAAACATAAAAGCAGCTGAAAAAGTTTACAAACAACTTAAAGAAAATGGATTGAGAGTTGATTTTGATTTTAATGCAGAAACAATTAATAACAAGGTAAGAGAAGCAGAGCTTCAGAAAATTCCGTATATTTTAGTAATTGGAGATAAAGAAGAACAAAATAATACATTGGCTGTTAGGGAAAGGGGACAAAAACTAAAATTTGGAATTAAGCTTGATGATTTTTTAAAAGAATTCAAGAAAAAGATAGAAGAAAGAACGAATTAATTTTAATCAAAATATTTTACTTTTCCTTTTTCCCATTCATATCCGAATACCCTTGCAATATTGAGCCCAAGACATTTTAATGCATGTTTTTTAGAGCCGGTTTTTTCAAATCTCCTTGTTGAAGTAAAAATATATGATTTTTTGTTTATGATTCCAAATTTTCTACCAGCTATTACTGCATCAACCGCTGCCTTTGAATCTTCTCCAAATTCAAGATTTTCTTTAAATCCCCCAATTTCTGCAAAAACATCTTTTCTAAACATCATATAATTCTGCATGCAGGGTTTTTTTCCATCTTCGGCAAATTTCATCCAATCATTCGCTATTTTGTAATAAAATTCATATTCTTTATTTTTGTATTTGCTTTTTGTCAGAATCGGTTTTTGCAAACTTCCCGCAACATCAAGTTTTCTTCTTTTGAACTCATTTATAGATTTCATAATATATCCTTTTGGAATAATCACGTCTGCATCAACGAAAATTAATATATTTGATTTTGCATATTTTGCACCAAGATTTCTTGAAAAAGCAGGATTTCCGCCACCAGACATTACAACACACTTAAATTTCTTAGCTATATGTGGAGTTCTATCCGTGGAATTAGCATCAACAACTATTACTTCTAAATCAGATATTCTTTGGTTAACTATCGAACCCAATAATTTTGGAAGATAGTCTGCTTCATTTTTTGCAGGAATAATTATGCTTGCGATTGGCATATATTACATGAGAAAATACTATTAATAAGGGTTTTGATTTATTGCTTACTCCTTGCGTCATTCGCTCAATAAGATGTAAAAAATAATCTTTACAATAATAAACCGAGGTTTCATTTACATGAAATATAATTCAAACCACACATTTGCGAATTTAATTTATATATTAATTACAGTAAGCTCTTAGAAAGGCAGAGGTTCATTTTTATTTATATTAAAATAATCATAAAATTTATCGCTTAGGGACACTTCAATTGTTCTTGAAGACTTCTTTGTTTTTATTAAACCCATTTGAATAAAATGTTTAATATGGTCATAGGCTTTGTTGCCACGAATTTTTACCAATACTGATTGTTTTATTGGTTGTTTATATGCTATTATTGCAAGAGTTTCTTGTTCTGCTTTTGTAAATTCTGTTTCTCCTGTTGCAATTTTATTAATTAAAGTATGAAATTCTTTTTTAACATCCATTTTGAAGGAATCGCCAAATTCTGTTTTTCTATGAACAATCACTAATGAGCTATTTTGTTTTTGATATTTTTCATGAAGTTTTACAATCAATTCTTTTAATAAAATTGGATTTATTCCAGTGGTTCTTACAAGTTCTTCCAAGGATAAAAATTTTGCAGAAAGAAATAAAACAGCCTCTATTTTTTTAAGCATATCTGGTTCTTTTTCATTAAAACCAAGTTCTTCTCTATAATCTGCATTATCCTCCTTTTTTTCCATAAACCTTATTACAAAATTCTTTTTTTATAGTTTTCTGTATAATTTGAATAACTTTTATAAAGCTAAAAATCCTTTCCTAAACATGAAAAAAGGACCTAAAATTTTATTGATTGTTTTAGCAATCATTATAGCAATTATAGCGATAATTGTTTTTTTAGCATTAAATAGTCTTGCTAGTCCAATGGCTATTTTGAACATTCAACAAGGTACTGTTCAGGTAAATACCGGAAGCGGTTGGATTAATGCAAAAGATGGCATGAACTTAAATGTTAAAGATTCTGTCAAAACCGGCGATGATGGAAAGGCGGTTATTATACTCTATGAAAGTGTTATTGTTCAAATGGACCCAAACACAGAAATAAATCTGGAAAAATTGACAAAAGAAAACATTACTATAAATCAAACTTCTGGCTCAACTTGGAATAAATTTATGAATATTGCAGGCATTGGCAGTTATTCTGTTGCAACACCAACAACAGTTGCTACTGTTCGTGGAACGGGTTTTTTTATTAATACGAGTGATGAAATTTCAGATATTTTTGTTGGTGAAGGGGAGGTGGAGATTATGGATGAAACAGGAAGAATAGAAATAATAAATCAATTCAAAAGATTAATTGCAGAAAAAGGAAAAGAAGTTATTTTTAAAGAATTAACACCAAAACAAAAAGCAATAATGGTTTCTTTTATTAACAAAGATGTAGATGTTATGAGAAATATAAGAGAAAGACAATTAAAAAGAAATTTTCTCGCAATGCAGGTCTTGAAGGTAGCATATAAAGTTAATGAAGAAACACTTCCAATATATTTGAAAAAAATGGATTATGGAATAATAGATACTAGACAAGTTGCAAACAGATCACCGGTAAAAGGTGGGTTTTTAGATAATATTGTAAAAATAAGCGATACAATAATTGAACATAAAAAATTAATGAACGATTTGCTTGAAAATGCAAAAAATGATTCTGAATTTGATTCTTTAATTGATCCAGGAATCAGACCATCATTAGAACAAGAATTGCAAGAAGTGATGAAACCAGATGAATTTAGTTTAGATGAAACCGGAAATAATCAGATAATTAATACAGAATTACAGTCTAATAATGATTGGTGCAAAGCAGGAAACCAATGGTCTTGGTCTGGAACAACAACCGATGGGAGTTCTTCAAGTTCTTGGACAATAAAGGGATTGGAAGAATTTAAGGGAGACATTTATTGTCATGCAACAATTTCATCAATACAAGATCAAGAGGGCACAATTACAGAATATTATTACAAAGAAATTAATGGAGATATCGTAGATATGTGGATGATTACAAAAGATTTGAATGGAATAATTATAAGTGAAATGCACGCAATAATCCCGAATTAATTAAACTAATATCTCGTCTATTTTTATAATATGCAAAAGCTAGAAAGAAAATTTATTTTGTGCATAATAATTTGTTTATCTGTTGCTATTCTTTTATCTTTATTATTTCTTATAGGATTTATGTCAAATACTCAACTAAAATTAAGTGATAACCTTTATGGCGGAAAAAAAGCAATAAATAGCATTGTTATTGTGGCCATTGATGATAAAAGTATGCAAGAAATAGGCAGATGGCCATGGCAACGTGAAAAATTTACCGAATTTTTTAAAAAAGTAAACAATTCTAAAATAATTGTAACAGATGTCGCTTTTTTTGAAAATTATTCTGAAATAGCAGATAAAGAACTCGGACAAGCAATAAAAGATAATGGCAGAGTTATTCTTGCGATGGAATATACGGGTTTTGAAAGACAAAATGGAAAAATAATAGGGACAGAATTTATGCTCCCAATAGAGCCTTTAAGAAATTCTGCGAAAGAATTAGCATATATCAATATTTTGACAGATAGCGATGGAACAACAAGAGCAATATTATGGAATCTTAGTAGAGAATATTCCAGTTTTGCATATTCTGGCTATAAAAATTATTTTGAAAAGGAAATTTATTATGATTCTGAAAGATTTTTAATTAATTTTATTGATAAGCCAGGTAGTTTTCAAACAGTTTCTTTTTCAGATGTAATTAATAACAGAACAAATTTAGAATTTTTTAAAGATAAACTTATTTTGATTGGGGCAACAAGCCCAGATTTGCATGATGATTATTTTGTTCCAACTTCGTATGGAAAGGCAATGCCCGGAGTAGAAATACATGCAAATGCCATCCAAACAATAATTAACAAGGATTTTTTAAAAGAACAACCTAAATTTTCAGTTATTCTAATAATATTTATTTTTTCGATAATCGTTTCCTTGTTTTTATATAAAACAAAAATTTGGATAGCATCCGTATCTTCTTTTGTTTTATTGCTTGGATATATTGTTCTCGCAATAAAAATTTTTGATTATGGGATTATTATGAATCTTGTTTATCCAATAATTACAGTCATATTTACATTTATTCCGATAGTTAGCAGTTTTTATTTATTTGAAGAAAAACAAAAAAGAAAAATAAAAAATGCGTTCAGCAAATATGTTTCAAATACGTTGGTTGAGCAAATAGTAAAAAATCCGGATAAATTAAAACTTGGCGGAGAAAAGAAAGAAATTACTGTTTTCTTTTCAGATATTCGTGGATTTACCACTATTTCGGAAAAATTAAAACCCGAACAATTAGTTCATATTCTTAATGAATACCTTACAGCGATGACAAATATCATCATGGGAAATAATGGATTAGTTGACAAATATATCGGAGATGCAATCATGGCATTATGGAATGTTCCATTGGATGAAAAAAGACACGCAGAATTAGCTTGTCTAGCTAGTCTTGATATGAAATCTAAATTAATTGAATTAAATCATAAATGGCATGAAGAAAACCCAGAATTAAAAGATAAATTGAATATTGGTATTGGATTAAATACTGGAGAAGCAATTATAGGCAATGTTGGTTCAGAAGATAGATTTGATTATACTGCAATAGGGGATTGCGTTAATTTAGCTTCGAGAATAGAAGGATTAAATAAAAATTATGGAACTAACACCATCATATCTGAAAATACGCTTAAAGCATTAAAGGAAATAAAAGACAAATTTGTTTTCAGAGAATTAGATTATGTTGCAGTTAAAGGAAAGAAAGAGCCGATAAAAATCTATGAACTTATTTGTTTATTAAGTGAATTAAACGAAGAAAATAAAGAAATGATCCAAAATTTTGAACAGGGTTTAAAATTATATCGTGAAAAGAAATTTGAAAAAGCTCTTGAATTCTTCAAAAAAAATGAAGATGATGAGCCTTCAAAAATATTTATTGAAAGATGTAAATATTTCAAACAAAATCCACCAGAAGAAAATTGGGATTTTGTTTGGACAATGAAAGAGAAATAAATTTTTCAGGACTTTTTAATTATCCAATGCTGAATCTTAAAATAGCACCAATTCCAGAGATATTTTTGAATTGAATTCCCTCGTTTGTTTCTGTTGAAACATAAACAACCCCAGAAGATATTGATAATGCTTTCTCTTCAAGTTCTTTTGCTTCTTTTTTATCAAAACTCGTGGAAATAATCAAAATATCTACTGCTCCATGCTCAAGAGCTTTTTTTATTTTATCTAAATCATGAGTTGTTTTATCGGGATTTTTAGCCAATCCAAAGAAAAACTTTTCTAAAATTTTTTTTTCTTTTGTTATATCTTCATTTTCTAATTCTTCTTTAGCTTCTTCAACAAGAACCTCTAAGCCTGATTCGTCAACATATCCGATGTCCTTGATTGCCTTTACTTTATCTTTTAATTGAGTTACTAATTGACCATCTCTAAGCCATTCTTCTTTTGTAGGTCCAGGACCCCCAACAAAAATTCCTTTTAATCTAGGCATATCAAAGAAAATCTCTTTTGCAGAATCTGAAACTCTTTTAAAAAACTCTAAGACAGCACCTTCTGTAATTCTTTCAAATCTAGCCGCACTTTGTCCACCTGCTTTTATTTTTCCAGGAACCCCAGAGTTTAAACTTCTCAAAACCCGTATCTGTTTTCCTTCAAGAATTCCGAAAGTAGCTTCTTTTCTATCAATAACTATCAATCCCCAAACATCTTTTGCCTGGAGCATATCTTTTAATGGTTCAAGCATGAAAATTTGATCGCACCTATAATATTTTACTCTTAATGGCTGTAATGGTTCAATTGCCCATAATTTTATATCTGGCTGTCCTTCAACTTTACTTATATTTCCACAAAATAAAGCCATTCCATTTTTTGGCAATCCCTTGTTTAATTTTATATAACGCACTATTCTTTCAATGCCATCTATAACATTCGTTCTCGTTGCCTTACTTTTTATATTCTGAGCAGTACTGACTTCTGCAGTTAATTGATCCACTATGTTGTTTAAATTATATCCTGCAGGAACATAAACAGTTATTAGTTCAGTGTGTCTTCCACGATAGCTTTCCAGCTCTTCAATTTTTTCTTTCAATGCGTTTATTTCTTTTTCATCTGGCATTTTGCTTTTAGTTTTAAATTAATTTATAATTGGATATAGAATAAAAAGAAAAGCCATATTTAAATATGCTATTCTTTGGAGTTATTAGAATCTGAATTTTTGGAATCTTCAGAAAGATATTCTTCTAGAACCTCATTAACATCTTTTATTTCTGTCTTTTCTGGTTCTTTGTCAGCTTCTTTTTTAATTTCCTTATCTTTATTTTCCCCCTCTTGTTCTAACAACTCAATATTAAAAACCCCTGCTTTTCTTATTTCTCTTGCTTGACAGACTCCTTGCAAATCTTCAAGAATTTTTTCTAAAAGCAAATATTGTTCTGCATTTAATGAAAGGTTTATTGGGGTTTTCATAGATTTTTGGTTTTTGCTCTTTTCTTGTCTTACCTTTGTTATGATTTCAATTACACTATCAAATGTTTTTTCAGCTTTATGGCTTTTATTAAAAAGATTATATTTCGGCCATTTGCTTATATGTATGCTTTTTTCTTTTTCTATATCTTTGTAATACTTTTGATAAATTTCTTCAGTTATATATGGCATGAATGGAGCAAGCATTTTAATTATGTCAAGAAGTATTTTGTAAAGAGCGTATTTCGCAGATTTCTTTTTTTCTTCACTTATTTTTTCATGATATAATCTATTTTTGACTATTTCTAAATAATTATCACAAAATGCCTGCCAAAAGAAAAGTTCAATAGTGCTTTTTGCCTTGCTATACTCATATTCTTCAAGGCTTTTTGTAGAATTTTTTATCACCTCATTTAATTTGGATAAAATTGCTTTATCAAGCAATTCCAGTCTCGGTTTATTTTTTATTGTTTTTTTATCATCTTCTGTTAAGAATGAAAATACAAAATTGGAAGCATTCCATAATTTGGTTATTGTTTTTTTGCCAGCCACTAAATCTTTTTCGATATATTCTGTATCTTCTCCAAGTTTTGAATTAGCCGCCCAAGATCTTAATGCATCTGCATTATATTTTTCTAAAACATCTCTTGGTTCTATGGTGTTTCCAAGAGATTTTGACATCTTTTTGCCACCAAGAGTAATGAATCCAGAAATCATTATATCTTTCCATGGGTTTTTCTTTTCATGAAGCCACGATTTTACAATTGTATTAAATGCCCAAAAAGTTATAATTTCATGTGCTTGTGGCCTTAAGCTCATTGGAAAAATTCTTAATTTTGCGAATTTAAATTTTGATTTAATAGCATCAATCGCTATTTGTGGCGTTAATGATGAGGTTGCCCAGGTATCCATAACATCTTTTTCTGGTATGAATTTTGTTGAATTACAATAAGGGCATTTATTTACCGGCGGAAGATCTGTCAGTGGGTCAACAGGTAATTGTTTTTCAATTGCCAAAATTTCTGCTCCGCAATCATAACAATACCAGACAGGAAAAGGAACTCCAAAGAATCTTTGCCTTGATATGCACCAGTCCCATTGCAATCCTTTTATCCAGTTGTCATATCTTGTTTTCATGAAAATAGGATGCCATTTGATTTTATTTCCTTGTTTTAAGAATTGCTCTTTTAAATCTAAATATTTTACAAACCATTGTTTGCTTACAATAAATTCTATTTCAGTATTGCATCTTTCATGAACATTAACAAAATGTTTTAGAGGTTCTTGTTTTATTAGTAATTTTTCTTTTTTTAAATCTTCAATTATTTCCTTTCTTGCTTCTTTTATTTTCAACCCAGCATATTTGCCAGCTACTTCATTAAGTTTTCCTGCGTTGTCAAGGCATAATTTTATTGGCAATTTATGTGCTTTTTGCCATTCAATATCTGTTTGATCGCCGAATGTACAGCACATTACAATTCCGGTTCCTTTTTCCATTGATGCTCTTTCATCGGCCATTATTGGAACTTCAAAATTAAATAATGGTACTTTTGCTTTTTTTCCAAAATATTTTCTGTATCTTTCGTCAAGAGGATTTGCAAATATGGCAACACAGCTTGGTAGTAATTCAGGTCTTGTCGTGGCAATAACAACATCTTCATTCTCGCATTTGAATATTATATGATTAAATGTGGTGTCTATTTCCTTGTCTTTTAATTCAACCTGTGCAATAGCTGTCTGGCATTCTGGACACCACATTGTTGGAGCTTCTTTTCTGTATGCTCTGTTTTTTTTGTGAATATCTATAAATGATTTTTGTGATAATCTCCTGCTTCTTTCATCAATCGTAGAATAGGCTATTGAATAATCTGCAGAAATTCCAATATTTTTCCAGTCCTGTATAAAATCAGGAAGAATTTCCTTTAGAGTCTCGTTGCATAATTCTATGAATTTTTCTCTTGGCATGTTTCTTCCTTTTACATTTTTCATTTTTTCAATCAATCTTTCTGTTGCTAAACCATTATTGTCTGTGCCAAAAGGATAGAATATGTTAAAACCGCGCATTCTCTTATAACGTGCAATAAAATCCATTTGTGCATAAGAGAATGCATGTCCGATATGCATCTTTCCAGAGACTGTTGGTGGTGGAGAATCTATTGAAAATATTTTTTTCAAGGATTTCAAATTAAAAGAATAGATGTTTTCTTTCTCCCAAAATTCGTTTAATTTTTTTTCCACTTCTTTTGCATTATAGGGATTATCCATCATTATATTTTCAAAAAGAGATATTTAAATTTATGCCCGAAATACAACAGAAGATAAATTACAGTAATCTTTTTAAATCATAAAATCGTCTATAATTTGGATTTTTATAGCTAAAATGCAAAAGAGGAAAAGAAATTTTAAGAAACTCAGATATATTGAGAAAGC
>DAKN01000034.1 GCA_002499185.1 Candidatus Pacearchaeota archaeon UBA284
TAATAAGATTATTGCTTTTTACTACAGAAAAGAATAAAAATGGTTTTCTCTAAATATTTAAAAAGATTATTAAAAATAAGATTACTTAAAAATGAGCAAAATAGAAGAGATAATTTATTCTAATGAATTTGCGAAACAAGCATCAGAAAAGGGATCCTCAAGAGAAGAAGTTTTTAATTACCTAAAAAAAACATATCCGAGGTTAAATCCCGTAGATATTGATCAAATATTAGATAAATACTCTTTTAAACAACCAATAATAACAGAAAGGGATAGCTATTTAGAAAAAAAAGTCGTGTGCAATGAAGATACGGGAGAAGAATTAATTTTACAAATTTTGGGGGATATTAATAAATTTAAAAAATTAGATGAAAAAGAAGTATTAATCTTCTTAAAAGGAAAATATCCGGGAAAGGATGAACAAATTTTTTATAGAGCAATAGATCTTTTTAAAAATTCTCCATTGCAAAATAAAGAACCATATGACAAAGCAATAAAAAAATCAAAAGATACATTTGGAAAAAGATTTGCTTTTGGGATAGTAAAAGGCATAATTTCCGGGAGCATAGCTACAGTTATTCTTCCAGTATTATATAGGGAAGCATTTCGTACAAGAATGGGCGAAGATCTCAAATGGGGATCTTTTTTTGTTTTTGGGGGATTGGCTTTTTTAATAAACCTTCTTCCAGATCCAGATAAAAAAGAGTAATATAAATAATAATTTTCTTATAATTTTTTACATAAATCTTTATAAATTTGTTAGATATCGAATTATTATGCCTCCGGAAATAGATGTTAAAACAGTTTTAGAAATTAGTAATTATATCGAAAAAGCGGAAAGAGAAACCCCCCAAGAAGCCTATAATTTTCTCAGAGAATATTACCCTAACGTAGATGTTGCAGATATTGTAGATATTATAAAACAAAAAAGAGGAGCAGAATATTTAGCTCAAATAGAAATAATTAAAAGAAGTAAGGAAAAGAGAGATAATAATTTAGGAGTTAAGACAAGCAAACTTGAAAAAGAGGTTTTGAATGCTTGTGTTTCAGAAAAACCAACAAACAAACAAAAAAAGAAATCAAATAAATTAAAATATTTTGGGATAATTGGAGCATTTTTAGCAGGTGGAGCGATTTTAACGAGCTATTATGTTAAAAAAGACCCTGCTGATAAATTTCATCCATCTATTGAACAAAATACTGTTTCAGATACAAGACAAAATTTAAATGATCCTTCGGAAAAAAGAAAAATAAATTATCTAGGTCCAAATAACTCAAATATTTGCACATTAGAGGTAAAACCATCTCAATTATATGAATCCGCTAATTTGGAGCTTATAATTAATTCTAATGATTCGCAAGTTATAGAAATACAAGGTAAATCTTATAAATTATCCCCCGGAAAAAATAAAATTAATGTGAACAAAATAGAAAAAGGAAATCTTTTCATTAGATCAACAGAAAACTCACAGATTACCCTTACTCCAACAAAAATTTCTTGCCAAAACAATGAAACAATTAAAATAAAGGGGGATAGAGAAGTGATTAATCCAGAACAGGAGATTTACGCAGAAAAACTTCCAGTTAATTTTAAAGGAAGGACCATGCTTTTTGGAAATTTTGGAAAAGAAATAGAAGATAGCTTAAATCCCCTTTTAAGAAAATTTACTTTTAAAAATAAAGAAGGAAGAATTTATTCCTTCAATGTTTCAAATGGAGAATTTAATTCTTTTTGCAGACCAGAAAAACTTATTTTTGATAAGATTTATATTGAAAGAAATGGAGAAATAGTAGAAAGCGAGACAAAATTAACTAATAATTTTATTTTGGATATGGCTAATTACGAAAATAAAGATATAGAAGAATCTTTTAATATTCTTTTATCAGATAAAAAAGTTCCAGTAACAATAAAATCGGGTCATCCATGGCAAAACCCCAAAATACATTTGGTTTCTGCAAAAGAAAAAGAATATAGAATAACAAATAAAGAGGCTTTTAATGAAAATATTATTTTTTTGAATAGTGAAGAAAAGAAAAAGATAAAACCGGGCTTTTATATTGCTAGCATAGAAATACCTGAAAGACAAGAATGGATGGGAAGAAAAGCAGTAAAAGCAACTAAAAGAATAATTGTAATCCCGGGAATGGAGAATAATTTTTTGATCCCAGAATCGACATTCAAAGAACATCCTTTTTATCTTGACGATATATCCAAATTAAAAGAATTAAGGGATTGTTCAGATAAAAAACAAATTTTTCGGGATTATGGCTATATTATGTTTAGTAAAGATACAATCTTATGCAAAAATCTTAATATTGACGGAAATGATATTGAAATCTTTGCGAACATCCCCCATTATTCAGTTTATAAAAAATGGGAAGAAGAAGGCATGAAACAATCTCCTGCAAGATTAATAGAAAAATTAGAGGGAAGATTAAAGTTAGATTTAAAATTTACAGTTAATGGAAGATCTGTTTCAGAAAAGATTTTTTGCGATGGTAGAGCTTCCCTAGAGGATTTGGATTTAAATCAGTATTCTTTAAAATCAGATAGTTTAATTAATTTAACCAATGAAAGATATATTCTTGAATTTAAATATATTCCTTTTTTTAGAACCAAATTTAAACATTGGGTTGGATTTTTATGTAACAAAGCAGAAGGAACATTAAATAGTTGTACTTTTAAATATGAGTTAAATTTATTAAAACAGAAAGATATAGACATCCTATTAAAGATAGAAGATAATTCTTATTCTATTAATGAGTAATAAATAAGTTTTCACAACCTTTTTAAATTCAATAAAATTATATTATATATGGCAAAAGCTAAACAAAAAAAGAGGATGGCTAAAACAAAAAAGAAAATTGTCAAACCTGCAAGAAGAGCAGTAGTAACAATAAATCCCTATGTTTTGAATTCTGCAAGAATTTTGATAATTTCAGCAGGAATCATAACTTTGATAGCGGGATTAATTTATACACTCTTCGGCTATACTGCAAACGGTATTGTTCTTGAAACATGGTTTGCTTTCGCAAATCTTATTTTCGGGATAGCAATGCTTTCAATGCTTTATGTTTTGAAAAGAAAACCAAGAGTAGTAGCAGCATGGTTGATATTGTTTGCCCTTTTATCGCTATTGCTTCCACCATATGGATTCATAGTAGGGCCGGTATTAGCATTGATAGCAGGAATACTTGTTTTGGTTTCCTTTAAGGAATATTCGTAAAACAGAATTTAATTTATTTTGAAAATGTGAATTCACATACTATGGTATGTGATTTTCTTATTCTTTTTAT
>DAKN01000061.1:0-13487 GCA_002499185.1 Candidatus Pacearchaeota archaeon UBA284
ATAACAAGAAAAATAATCTTTTTAGAAGACGCATTAGAACAAGTCAACAATCCTGAAGTAAAAAAAGCAATTAATGTTTCTTTAGGAGAATCCTGCATAAAAATTTCTTCACTTTTAGGATATGGAAGTGAATGCGATAGAAATAGAATGGAATATCTTTTAAAAGCAATAAAAGCATATGAAAACGCTGGATTTTATACAGGGACAGTAAGTGAAAGAAAAAGATTATATGGGCTTTATCAATATGCTCAGAATATTTGCCTTAGCAATTGTATGTTAAAAGAAGCTGTGAGCATTCTTGAAAAAATGCCAACGTTGGGAAAATCCTGCGGGATAATCAAATCTACTTAAATTATTAATTATAATAATCTTTAAAAACTATTAATTTTTATCAAAAGCATAAATTCATATTAAATAAATGAGGTAAAAAATGACAGAAAAAATAAAAGTTGCTATGATGACTGCGGCCGCAAAAGCCCTAGAATATCTTAAAAATAATCCGAAAGCATCTCATGAAGAGATATTTCAGCATGTCATGAAAATAGAAAAGACAAAAGGAGAAGCTAAACTAGGGGCAATGGCTGCTGTTTCAAAAGCAATAAAGTATAAAGAAATGGACCCAACCCTAAGCGATAAGAAAATAATGCAAAAGATTATGGATGAAACCATGGAACTTTTGGAAAATATTTCCACTAAAGAATAAATAATCTCGCTTAACAAGTCAAATAAATAGATAGATTCTCTAAAGTATATATTATAATATACATTATTGTAAAATATATTTTAAAATATAATAAATGTTTGCTAGTCTTATAGATATAAAAAATTAAAACATATAAGCCAAAGATATAATTCTTAAACATCTTTTTTTATACAAATCCTTTTAAATTATCTTTTTTATTTAATGCAATGGATTTAACAAAAGTTACATTTACCCAAAAGAAAACACCCGAATTAGAAGAAGCTGTTAGGCATTTGCCAGAATTTCTTTTTAAATATAGTGATGGAAGGCATTATCCTGAAATAATAGTATCAGAAAACTTAAAGTCAAAACAAATAATAATTTATTCAACCAGGAAAGAAAGTAATGTGGAAGAAATAATCTTGCCGATTGGATGTTTTAATGTACATCACAATTTAAGAGATCAAAGCATTATTTTTAGATATTTGGGTAGAAATTATAAAATTTTTATTCCAACACAGCCTTGATTCTTCTTATGCCTGCTGCAACTGCATCTTCTTTTTGAATTTTGAAATGCCCCAATTTGCCGATGTTTGTCACATGCGGACCTGTGCAAACCTCTTTGCTGAAATCTCCAATACTATAAACAGAAACCTTTTCACCGTATTTGGCATCAAAAAAAGCCAATGCTCCTTGTTTTTTTGCCTGTTCAATAGTCATTTCTTCTCTTTTTACATCAAAACCATTTTTTATCTGATCATTAACTATTTTTTCTATTTCTTTTAATTCGTCATGAGTTAATTTTCGGTCAAACGAAAAATCAAACCTTAATCTTTCACTCGTAATATTAGAACCTTTTTGTTTTACCTTATCACCAAGAACATTTCTTAAGGCCTGATGCAATAAATGCGTGGCAGTATGCAATTTTGTTGTTTGTTCACTATTATCTATCAATCCAGACTTGAATGTTCCTTTGGTTGCGGCTCGACTCAATTTTTGATGTTCTTTGAATTCTTGATTAAATCCATACTCTTCAACTTCTAAACCAGATTCTTTTGCCAATTCTTTCGTCAATTCAATCGGAAAACCATAACTTGAAAATAGAATGAATGCATCATGTCCGTTTATTATTTTTTCAGATTTCTTTTTTATCTTTTCAAATTCCTTGAGGCCTTTTTCAATGACTTCCTTAAATTTAGATTCTTCTCTATCCAACTCATTCAAAATAAAATTTTTATTTTTTTCTAATTCCGGATAATCTTCTTTGTAATAATCTATGAATATTGGTGCTAATAAACTACAAAAGTCTGTTTTTATTCCTAATTTCATACCATATCTTATCGCTCTTCTAATCAATCTCCTTAGAACATAACCCTGTCCAAGATTGCTTGGTGGAATATGTGAGTTATCTCCTAAAATAAAAACAGCGGCTCTTATATGATCTGCAATTATTCTCATTGCTCTTGTATCTTCTTGATTAAAACCATAACGTTTTTTACTCAAAACACAGATTCTATCTATTGCTGGAAGAAATATCTCAGTCATATAGTTATCCTTTAATCCTTGTAATATTGTTAATGTTCTTTCAACACCCATCCCCGTATCAACATTTTTTTGTTTTAATTCTTCATATTTTCCAGATTTGGTTTTATTATATTGCATGAAAACATCATTCCAAATTTCACACCATTCATTTGGTTTTGTTTTAGGATTGCTTTCTTTGATAGGTTTACTCGCCCCTACATAATAGAACATTTCAGTATCCGGACCGCAAGGGCCGGTTTCTCCTGCAGGACCCCACCAATTATATTCTTTTGGCATAAAAACTATTTTATCTTCACTTAACCCATATCTTTTCCAAATTTCTGCACTTTCATAATCTGTTTCAATATCATCGTCTCCTTCAAATATGCTTACCGCTAGTTTTTCTTTTGGAATTTGAAGAACATTTGTTAGAAATTCAAAACTCATTTTAATCGCTTCTTCTTTAAAATAATCTCCTAATGACCAATTCCCAAGCATTTCAAAAAAAGTATGATGAAAATTATCTCCAACATCATCTATATCTCCTGTTCTGAGGCATTTTTGAACATTAACTAAACGTTTGCCTGCTGGGTGTGGTTGTCCTAGAAGAAAAGGAACCAAAGGATGCATGCCTGCTGTTGTAAACAAAACAGTTGGATCATTTTCCGGAATAAGAGAAGCTCCGCTGATAATTGCATGCTTCTTAAGTTTGAAAAAATTAAGATATTGACTAATCAGCTCTTTTCTTATCTTTATCATATTTTTATCTATGCTCCCATGTTTAAAACAATTTCGTTTGTTTCTCTTTTCTTTCTAAATGATCAATAGCATAATTTATAATTTCATCAAATCTTTTCTGCGTATATGTCTCGGCTGAACTTTCATTTAAGACTATAGCATTAAGAATTTTTGATATTTCGTAAATGTCCTTATTAAAATAAGAATTTATTAAAATTTTTCCGGAAAAATATTCAACATATATTCGATTATCCTTGTAATGCAAATTTAAGAAAGATGCATAGTTTCCAGCATAATTTTTTCCACTTGAATTGATAAAAACAAAATTCTTTGTTTCTTTTATAGGGACTTTATTTTGAAAAAGCTCTTGATTTAAAAAATGATTTTTCTTTACCCAATCTAAGAAAATTTCCGTATTGTATAATTCTCTGTAACTTAGATTATTGTTAAAAATTTTCTCAAATAAATTTAATATAAACTCCGGATTATCCCGTCCATGATGAATTATCTGGCATATTTCAAAAATTTTTGAATTTAAAATATCCGCAAGCGTAGTGTTTGTTAATTCAGGATAAAAAGGAACCATTTCATTTAATATCTCTAAACACTCAATATAACAAGAATCTGATAATGCTGCAGAAGCGAACAACCAGCGCATTTTTTCTATTTTTTCTTTTAATTCAGAATCTATTTTAAATAATTCATAAATTGTATTAGAACTGGAGAATCCATCTTTTTTTAAAATCTTTTTTGGATTCAAACAGAGATAATCTTTGTGTTGAGAATGCAAAACATGATGGTGATCAAAGTTGATTATGGTTATATTTTTTTCACAAAATTGATTTAATTCTTCTTGATTAATTATTAAATCAAAAATAACCACAATATCTTTCTCTTCGGGAATATCTATAAATTTTGGCTTTACAGATTTATAAAAGCAAATATCAGATTTTCCGAATAAATGGGTGAATGCAAAAGCAGAAATTATTCCATCAACACTTGAATTTGCTAATATAAAGCGCCTTTCAGCAGGAACTTTTTTTATTTTTTCTTTTATCTCTTCAACTAATTTTTCTTTTTCTATCATTTTGGCTTTTGAACGATTAAAATTATATTTTTATCTTTTTTTAAATCTAAAACATTAAAACCATTCTGTTGAAATAATTTTTTTATTTCAAGAGGAGTAAACCAATAATAATATCTATAATATTCTTTGTTATTTTTCTTCCATTTTTCATATTTATTTTTGATTATTAATGAAAAGGGCCATTTATTCCAAACAGAAACAAGGGCAATCCCTTCTTTTTTTAAAATTCTAAACATTTCATTTACTGCCTTTTTTTGATCTTTTTTATTTAAATGGTGTAATGTTGCAATGCTTAAGAGATAATCAAAACTTTCTTTTTTAAAAGGAATTTTTTCCAATCTTGCTTTTTTTAATTTTACCTTGAAATTATTTTTTTTAGAATATTTTTCAGCATATTCTAACATTTTTTTTGAAAAATCTATACCATAGCATTCAAAATCTTTTTTTGCAAAGGGCAATAAATTTCTACAATTACCACAACCCAAATCAAGAATTTTTCCCGGTTTTATTTTATTTAGGATTCTCTCAAATTCTATAGAAACATCCCTAAATGGTGACTGTCTAAAATTATTCCACTGTTCTGCGATTTCATCCCAAACTTTTTCCTGATTCATGTTAGTTAGAGTAAAAATATTTTATTTTTAATATTTAAATCACATTATCAATCTTTTTAAAGAATGTTGTTTTTCAATATAGATGAGAAAGCCAACAAAAACAATTTCTGGAGTAACACCCTTAGCAGTAGTTCTTAAACCCATGAAATGCAAGCACGGAACATGTTTATTTTGCCCCACATTAAATGTTCCTCAAAGCTATACTCCTTTAAGTCCTGCAATAATGCGTGCAAGAGAAGCAAATTATGAACCCTATAAGCAAATTAAATCAAGATTAAAGGCATTTGTAGCCATGGGTCATCCGACAGATAAAATAGAACTTATTGTACTTGGGGGGACATTTTTAGATTATCCGGTAAAATATCAGAAAAAATTCATTTTGGAATGCTATAATGCCTTGAATAATAAAAAATCAAAAACAATTGAAGATGCTCAAAGATTAAATGAAAAATCGAAACACCGTTGCATAGCCCTATGTTTGGAGACAAGACCGGACTCTTGCTCTAAAAAAGATATAAAAAGAATGCTTGAATTTGGATGCACAAGAATTGAACTTGGCGTTCAATGTACAGATGATAAAATTTACAATCTGGTTAAGAGGGGGCATAAGGTCATCGATGTCGTAAAAGCAACACAATTGCTGAAAGATGCAGGATTTAAAATTGGCTATCACATGATGCCCGGTTTACCTGGAAGTAATTTTAAAAAAGATATAGAAATGTTTAAGCAGCTTTTTTCTGATGAAAGATTCAAGCCAGACCAGATAAAAATATATCCAACACAGGTCATTGCCGGTTCTAAATTAGTCAAAATATATAATGAGGGAAAATATCTCCCCTATACAGACAAAGAATTAATTGAATTGTTAATTAATATCAAAAAAGATATTCCAAGATATGTTCGAATTATGAGGGTTATGCGTGAAATTCCACCAGATTATACTATTGCTGGAACATATAGGATTGATTTAAGAAAAATTCTTCCAGAAGAAATGAAAAAAAGAAAAATAAAATGTAAATGTATTAGATGTAGAGAGATAGGGTTTGCTATAAGAGAAAGAGAAAACATAAATCAAAAATTAATTTTAAAAAAAATAGCATATAATGCAAGCAATGGCAAGGAATATTTTTTAGAATTTGTAAATGATAAAGATATCTTATTTGCATTATTAAGATTAAGAATTCCAAACAAACCATTTACAAAAGGTATCGATAAAAAGACACTGATTGTAAGAGAATTGCATGTTTATGGACCAGCTGTTGAAATAGGGAAAAGCGATAAAAAAGCAATCCAACATTTTGGCTTAGGCAAAAAACTAATGCTTGAAGCAGAAAAAATAGCAAAAAGTAATAAACTTAAAAAAATAGCCGTAATAAGCGGAGTTGGAGTAAGAAATTATTATCGGGATTTAGGTTATAAATCAAAAGGAACATATTTGGTTAAAGAGATTAATTAAAATGATATCACAATTAAAAAAAGAACTTAAAAGGGCAAGCGACAAGGAAAAAGCAAAAATTTATCAAAGATTTTTCAAAACTGGAAAAGGCGAATATGGTGAAGGAGATAAATTCTTAGGGGTAACTACGCCGAAAATGAAAGAAATTGCTAGGAATTATTATGGGCTTGATTTAAATAGTATTCAAGAACTTTTATCAAGCGAAATCCATGAACATAGATCTATTGCATTGAACATATTGGTAATAAAATTTCAAAATGCGGATAAAAAAAATAGAAAAGAAATTTTTGAAATTTATTTAAAAAATGCAAAACAGAACAAAATAAATAACTGGGATTTGGTTGATTGCTCTGCAGATAAGATAATAGGAGAATATCTTCTTGATAATTACTATGGAAATATAAATACCTTAAAAAAATTAGCAAAATTTGGTAATTTATGGGAAAGAAGAATTGCAATGATTTCAACATTTCAATTCATAAAAAAAGAGAAATATAAGGAAACTATTGAAATAGCAGAAATATTGGTTTATGATAAACACGATTTGATACAAAAAGCAGTTGGTTGGATGCTAAGAGAATTAGGAAAAAGAGTAAGCCAAGAAAAAGAAGAAGAATTCTTAAAAAAATATCATAAAACCATGCCAAGAACGACGTTAAGATACGCAATAGAAAGATTTGATGATAAAAAGAAAAATTATTATATGGGAAAATGAAAATCGCAATAATATATTCGGGAGGAAAAGATTCAAATATGGCATTGCTGCTAGCAAGGCGAGCAGGATATGAAATAAAATGCCTTATCAATATTAAACCAGAAAATAAATACAGTTATATGTTTCATTATCCAAATGCTGATTTGACCAATTTGCAGGCAAAAGCACTAAATATCCCATTAATTCAAGTTAAAACGAAGGGCGAGAAAGAGAAAGAACTTGAAGATTTGAAAAAAGCAATCAATGAAGCAATAAAAAAATACAAAATTGAAGCAATTGCAATCGGAGGAATAAAATCTTCTTATCAAGGGACAAGATTCGAGAAAATTGCTAAAGAATTAAATTTGGGTGTTTTCTGCCCGCTTTGGCAAAAAGATGAGATAGATATTTTAAAAGAATTAAAAAAAGAAAAATTCAAAACAATTTTTGTAAATATTGCAGCAGATAAATTAAATAAATCTTTTCTTAATAAAGAAATAACAGATTATATTGGCTTTTTTGAAAAAAACAGGAATATCTTAAATCCTGCAGGCGAAGGCGGGGAATATGAAAGTCTTGTTTTAGATATGCCCCTTTTCGAGAAAGAAATAAAAATTTTAGATTATGAAATAAAAGAATTGGGCGAGAATGAGGCAGAACTCATAATAAAAAAAGCAGGGCTTGTTAACAAATAGAATTTTTTCCAAACTTTTATAAACTCTTAATCTAATTCTAAAACTAAAATGGCAAGGGATTTACCTATTTTAATTGGAATTCCGAATTCAATACGGGATTTTCATAAAACAATTGATGATGTAGTAAGAATAATTAGAGTAAGACATCCAAGAAATAAGAAGGTTATGCTAGAAATTCCCTGTTATCCTGTTCCAGATAAATATATGCTAAAAGATAATGGTTTTTATCTTGTATTTGAAGGAATTGCACATTACTTAAATGGAATCGGAGCACAAATTGTTTTTGGAGATTCTAAGGAATTAATAAAAAATTCCCAGGTAAGTAAAGATGATTTTAATGAATGGAAGCAAATTGAAATAAAAAGAGCAGAACATCTTTTAAATGAATCAGAAAAAGAAAAACCAAGAATAATTATAGTAAGCAATACCGCTTCAAGTTATTTAAAAAGAAGACTAAAATGCCAATATTATCCCCTTAGCTCAATCTAATTTATTTTTTACATAAAAGATATTTCACATTTGGAGCCACATTATATTTTTTGATATCTTTAATATCCATCCAAATTACTTCTTGAATATTTTTTCCTTTCTTTATCTTTTGTTTAGGTTTTATTTTTGCAAGATAATGAATTAGTATTACTGGAATATTTTCTCCTGTTCCAGGTTTTTTCCATAACAACATTGTTTTTAATGGCATTATTATGTCTATATTAACACCAATTTCTTCTTTTGTTTCTCTTAAACAGGTTTGTTCCAAATCTTGGCCCTCTTCAACTCTTCCGCCAGGAAATTTGTAAAAATCATCCTTTTTATCTTTAATCAATAGAATTTTCTTATTTTTTAAGATTACAGGACCGGATGCAATTACATAGTTCATTGTGTTTTTTATTATTAAATTAAATCTCTATTATTTTTCCCTTTTTTCCAACATTTATGACTTTTGTTTTTCCGACTTTTTCTTCAATACCTTCTGCTTCGTGAACATGACTGCAAATTGCTATATCTGGTTGGAATTTTTTTATAGCTTTTTCAACTCCTTCGCTTCCAGGAAAAAAATGAGTAAGTTTGGCCATTAAGGTATTTTCTGGATGAACATGTGTAACCATTATCTTTTTCTTCACATTTTTTATTTCTTCAAACCCTTTTTTCAGATTATCATAAATTTCTTTTTCACTTAGCTGAAACATCCCGATATTACATCCGCCAGAGGCAAATATACCCACATTTTTCTTTTTTAATCCAATGCCGTGGATATTTTTTACATAAGGGTGATAAGCCTTTTCCAAGAAATTCGCTGTTGCAAGAGTTTCGTGATTTCCGGGTATTATTAGAACTTCAATTTTATGTTTTGCAAATGGTCCAACAAGATTGTCTAAACTTGATTCACCAAAAGTTATATCTCCGCTCATAATAACCAAGTCAACTTTTTCTTTTGCTGCTCTTTCAGCCAATTTTGAAGCTTGTCTAGAATCACCATGCAAATCACCTATAGCAAATATTTTCAAATGATTTTCTTTTCCCCCCTTGTGCTTTTTGTTGGTTTTTTCTTTAATTTTCATATTTCCAAGAAATCAGAGATATATAAAAAACTATTGTTTAATTTTTTAATATAAAAAAAGAAAAAAAAGAAAAAATAAAAAAGAAAATTTAGGTTTATTTGAAAAGTTTAATAACGTTCTTGTTAAATGCAAGTAGATATAAAATTCCACCGTTAATTATTAGATTAACAATTCCCCAAGGAAAGGTCGTTATACCTGAAACTATTCCAAGCACTGCAAAAACGATTTCTACAATTCTTGCCCAGTTTTTATGTTTCCAAAGATTCAAGGCAACTATAAATGCAAATATACTTAATGCAATTGCCAATATTCCCGAAATAACGAATACTGCTGTAAGAACTGCTGCCCCACCAATAGATTCTAAGGATTGATCAAAAGTAGGCATTAAAGAAGTTATAAACGTTCCGCCAAATAACATCATCAATCCTCCGATAAGCCCAAGTGCGGCTCCAATAAAGCCCATGATGGCAATTATCTTTACCCACAATTCTGCTGTAGATTTGTCCATTTTTACCTCCATTGTTATATTTAATAAAAAATTAATATGAAATTATTTCTTTTTGATTTTCTTTTGCTTTAGTTTCGTGGTTTTTGAATTAAATAATCTTTTTATTGTTTTATTAAATCCTAAGAAATATAAAATAAAAGTATTAGTTATTATCTGCATTATTCCAGGAATAATCATTTTAAGTGAAAAAAAGATCCCCCCAATTACCCCAAACAAAGAAAGAATTATGATCATCTTTCTTGCCCAATTTTTGAAATAAAAAAGTTTTAAATAAACCACAAACAATAATGCAAAAAACATTAAAAAAATTACACCCATTTCTTGTTTAATTAACTCTATTTCAGGATATAAGAAAATCATTCCTGGAATCAATATATTAAATGCTAAAATAATTCCTAAAATAAAATTTAGAACACAAGTAAACATTCCGAAAACAGAGATAATCCTTACAAGTATTTTTAAAATTTTGTCTTTCATTTCTTTTTCTTAGTTTTTTTCAAAATTTTTTTTATTTTTGCCCTTGGTTTCTGTACAAGGGGTTTTATAATTTTAAAATTAGTATATTTTTGCAAAACAGCCGGAATTTTTATTGAACCATCTTTTTGTTGATAATTTTCAAGAATAGCAACCATTGTTCTTGATGTTGCAAGCCCAGTATTATTCAGGGTATGCACAATTTGTTTTTCTTGATTATTTCTTATAACTCTAATATTTAATTTCCTTGCCTGATAATCTGTGCAATTGCTTAAAGAACCAAGTTCACCATAATCTTTTGTTGTTGGACGCCAGACTTCAAAATCTGCACTTCGATATTTCCAGCTTGCCAAGTCTCCAGAACAAATTTCAATCCACCTATATGGTAATCCAAGTGCTTTTAATAAGTCATCCGAATTTTTGAATAATTCATCATACATTTTTTCAGAATCATCGGGTTTGCAGAAAATAAACTGTTCTATTTTATTAAATTGATGTGTTCTCCATAGCCCTTTTTCATTAATTCCATGAGCTCCAACTTCTTTTCTGAAACACATAGAATAAGAAAAATATTTTTTTGGAAGTTCTGATTCATTAAAAATTTCATTAGAATGCATTGCTAGTATTGATTGTTCAGAAGTTCCAATTAAGTTAAGATCCTCTCCTTTTATGGAATAAACAGATTGTTCAAAATTATTTTTATCTATTGAAGCGTATATTGCTTTTTCATTCAGCATTAATGGTGTTTCAATATACTCATAACCTTTTTTTAACATAAAGTCTATGGTAAATCTTATAAGCGCCTGATTTAATAAAGCCAATTCTTTTTTTATATAATAAAATCCATTTCCAGAAACCCTCGCAGATGCTTCAAAATCAGCGATGCCTAATTTTTCTGAAAGTTCAACATGATTTTTTACAGGGAAATTAAATTTTATTGGTTTTCCGACAATTTTAATTACTTTATTTTGGGAAACGTCTTTTCCAATAGGAACAGATTTATGCATTAAATTTGGAATTTTCAAAAGTATATCTTTGGTATTTTTTTCTAAGATAGCATATTCTTCTTCTAATCTTTTTATTTTTTCAGGTAATTCTTTTGCTTCTTTTATTTTTTGCTGAAATAATTGGTTATTTCCTGATTTTTTAGCTTCATTTATTGCTTCAGAAACTTTATTTCTTGAATGCCTTAAGTTATCTAGGTTTAGTTGCAATTCTCTTAATTTTTTGTCCTTGTCAAGAAATTCTTTTATAATGGAATCAGAGCCAAGCCTCTTTTTTGTATTTTCTTTTACAATAGCAGTTTTTTCTCTTATGAATTTTGGATCTAACATTTTATTTAATAAAAGATTTATTGCTTATAAAAATTTATGTGTGTTCCATTGTTTTTAATGAATACTGAATAAGGAAAAGGGCTTGGGCTTAACTGGGATATTTCTGAATAAATCTCCTTTCCAGATATATCTATTTTTAATGTAATGTAGAGATCGTATTTGCCCGATTCCTGCGCACTTTTTTTTGTTAATATTGCTAAATTTCCACTCGTTATTTCGGAATCAATCTCGCTATATTTTAAATTTGTTTGTTTTAATATAAAAGTTACATTATTCATACCATTTCTGGTATTAAAAAATAAATCTCCATTTGAAATTTTTACCTCTCTTTTTAATTGCGTGCCCGTAGATTGGCTTGCTAATTTTACAGCATTGTCAAGATCATTTAACATAATTATGCTTTGCTCGACTATTGCTCTGTCTCGAGCTTCATCTATTTTAGGTTTCACAACAGAAAAAACAACCGAAAGAATTGTTAAGCTGATAAGTACATATAATACTGTAGAAACCCAGATAGCACCTTTTTTCATTTTCATATTAAGAGCATTATAAATAAAAACAATAAAACGCTTTTTCTTTTTTGAGCGTTTTATTTATGCACAAGCCGGAATTGCTTTTTCTTGGCTATAGTCACAGGAAATCTCTGTTGTTCCACTTTTTACAGTTGCAGCAATCTTGGCGCTTGTAGGAGTTCCAATTACCGGAACAGAATACACATTTTCTTCAAGCTGTTTAGGTACATCTATTTTCGAATCCGTTTTTGTACCTGTTGCATTGCTTATTCCAATTGTTATCTTTGTTATATCAACACTATCTGCTCCTCTTGCTATTCTTATTGAGACCCTTGAATCAGAGACATTATAACAAAGCTCTTTTATCTCAAGTTTTGTGCTATAGCACATATCTGTTGTTTTGATTTGCGTTTGCAACCATGGAACAACAAAAGAGACAACCAAGGCAACTAAAGCAATTGTTATTACAATTAATAACACTGTTGCAACCACCGGTTCTATTCCTCTTTTGTTTATTTTCATTTTGTTAAATTAAATTTATTTAGTATAATTTAGTATGAATCTATTTATTAACATCCATAAAATTTAGCATATTTATCACATGCTTGTTCTTTTTCTTTTCCTGATTTAGTGCTTCCAAGCAAAAATGGAAGAAATTTAAGTTTTTCACAACCCCCGCTTTTAGTTACAGATGTTATAATATCAGAAGATGCAAGCAAATCTTCATCTATAGAGCCAATTTTTTTTGTTCCACTAGAGTTTACTTCATAAATTTCAATTCTATGTATTGGAACGCTTCCTGTATTAGCTATTTGTATGTTATTTCCAGAAATATAAACTGAAAAATCTACTTGGCTACATGCAGTTTCAATAGGGGCATTAAATTTCAATAATGCTTCTTGCTGGAAGCCTCGTATCCATAAATATACTAGAAAGAATAAAACAATTGCAACCACCACTAATAATATTGTTGCAATTACCGGCTCTATTGCTTTTTTATTAAACCTCGTTTTTATCATTATAATCTTTATATTTGGTTTTGATTTAAATATCTTATTATACAGTTGGTGGACATTTTCCTTCTGAGATAATTACTTCTGAAACTGCTTTTTCACAGATGTAAGATTTTCCAGAGTTATCTAATACATAAGGATAGATTCTTATTTTTTTTAATGTTCCTTCATACACTATGCCCTCTATTTTAGCAATATTTGTAACATTCAAAGGAGTATTAGCTGTATTTAATATGGTTTTTAAATCATATTCAAAATTTGTATCAGTATCATTTATTCTTTTTATTCTGACCCCTGCAACATTAAATCTTCCTGAATTTTTTAGGGTTAAATCTATTTTATGGTCATAACAGGTATAATTTTCAACAGTAATGCTTACTCCTTCTGGGCAAATATCTTCTGGAATTACATTTGTTTGCTCAAGAAGCCAGAAATATGTTGCTGTTGCCAAGCCAACAGCTAAAACAACTAGTAAAACATAAGAAACAATCTCGCTGATAGCTTTTTTATTTATTTGCATTTTTTTAAGATTCACAGCTGAAAATTTCATCACCTTTTTTTAATTGTATTAAATAGTAAAAATCGTGATTGTTTAAA
>DAKN01000061.1:13601-14187 GCA_002499185.1 Candidatus Pacearchaeota archaeon UBA284
TTATTACCTTTTTCCCGATGGTATTTTGTAAAATTTAGAGTAAATAACTTAATTGCGGTTTCTTCATTAAAACCGGGATTTTTTGATGCTTCCTCGCTTATTCTATGGATTTCATAATTATAATTATCGCAAGCATCATAGAAATTTTGGGCATTAAATTCAGTCTTGCTCAGTGAATTATATAATGTGGTTATTCCCATAACAAATAATCCAATAATAACAGCAAAGATTATAAAAAATTGGCCGCGCTTGTTCATCCTCTTTTCTCCATTAATAATTTTAAGTGCAGCCTCGGAGTTTGCCTGACTACCAAGCAACAGGTTTATCCATATTCTTTCTCCATCCTGCTTTCCCACAAGCATCTCCACTTTAACTTAGGGCTGCTATCTTCCGATACTGACCCGATTCGCGAAAGCAAGATCGTGTAGGGCAAGATATCAACGTCCGAATAAGGCCCTGAGGTTAATAATCTCACGCCCCCCTTGCGATTCGCCATAAAGCCCGTTTGCGATGTGGCGTAGGGCTAGCACGCCATCTAGGCTGCATATTAAAGAATTATTTTATATATTTAAAGTTAATGAATTAA
>DAKN01000041.1:0-7827 GCA_002499185.1 Candidatus Pacearchaeota archaeon UBA284
TAAACAAAATCCAAGAAGGAGATATCCTTGTTACAAAAATGACAAACCCAGATATGGTTGTTACAATGCAAAAAAGCAAAGCAATTATCACAGATGAAGGAGGAATGACTGCTCATGCAGCAATTGTTTCCAGAGAAATAGGAATTCCATGCGTTGTAGGAACAAAAGAAGCAACAAAGATATTTCATGACGGGCAAATAGTTACGGTGGATGGGGCAAATGGAATAATTTACAGCGGAGAAATTAAATTAGAAGATTCTGAAGAATCTGAAGAAATAGAATCTGAAGAAATAGAAGAGCATAAAATAGAATCAGAAAATAAAGAAATTCAATTGCAAATAGAACAAAAACACGAAAATAAAAAAATTCTCGTCAAAGTAAATTGCGATTTACCCTATGTTGCTAAAAAAGCAGCACTTACAGGAGCAGATGGGGTTGGTCTAGTCAGAATAGAATTTATAATTGCACAATCAGGGGTTCATCCTGCAGAATATATAAAAGAAAAAAGGATGTCTGATTATACTATTGTTTTAGTAAACGGATTAAAAGAAATTGCAGAGGCATTTAAAGATAAGCCCATATGGGTAAGAACTTCTGATATTAGAACTGATGAATATAAAAGTTTGAAAGGAGCAGAGCAAGAACCAAAGGAATCTAATCCAATGCTCGGGTGGCACGGCATAAGAAGGGGTTTAGATCAGGAAGAAATATTAAAATCAGAATTCAGGGCAGTTAAACAGTTACATGATCTTGGCTATAATAATGTTGGAGTTATGGTTCCGTTTTTGATTAATGTTGATGAATTTGTAAAAGCGAAAGATATGGCAATTGAGGTTGGGCTGGACATTGATAAAATGGATTTTGGAGTAATGGTTGAAACTCCTGCTTCATGCTGGATTATAGAAGATTTATGCAAGCACGGAATAAAATTTATTTCTTTTGGCACAAATGATTTGACACAACTTACACTTGGAATTGATAGAAATAGTGAAAGGTTGGCTCCATTATACACTGAATTGCACCCTTCAATGAAAGGACAGATGAAAATGGTTATTGAAATATGTAAAAAATATGGTGTTCAAACAAGCATTTGTGGACAAGCAGGGAGCAATCCCGAAATGGTTAAATTTTTGCTTAATGAAGGAATCTCAAGTGTTTCAGTTAATTTAGATAGCGTTTCTTTAATCAGAAACATCGTGAATAAATTTGAAGGGGCAAGAGATACTCACGAATATGAGATAAAAGGAAATTTAAAAGAATTTCCTGTTCAAAAAATGTAAATGGGCAAGTGATTATCTAAAACTTCCATTTCCCAAATATTCCAAGGTATCTGCTTTTCCATCAAAATATTTAATCAAAACAGAATTATTTTTTATTTCTAATCCACTAAAATTTTCTTTTACTCTTCCTGTTAGATAGAATTTTTTCCCATTATAATCTATACAGATTGTTCTTTGTTTAGAAATTGAAACAATATATCCCTCTTTTTTAGAGCGAATTCTTCCCAATTCATCTTTTTCAGAACAATTAATTACCGGCATAGCTAATAAAGACATAGCTAATAATGATTTTATTAATTTTGACATTTTAACCATATAATTCTGAGAATTTTTTTCTTTGAAAATCATACATCCCTTGTGCAGTTTCTGCTTCATTTGATTTGGGGTATTTTTCCTTAATTTGAGATAACTGTTTTTCAGAAACATCTAATAAACTTCTTGCAGATTCAGGAAAACCATCCATCATAAATTGGACTGCAAAGCAGATATTTCTGTTAAACTCATTAAATAATTCTTGTAATTTTTCCACATTTTCAAGAGAACAAGCTATTGTTTTCTTTTCATGAAATGTAATAAGTTTGATTTCTAAGTTTTCCATTTTACTCATTTTAAAAAAGAATAGAACATATTTAAATCTTTTTATTTGTAACTACTTTAAGATAATGAAATAATTAGAACATAATCAAAAATTAAACAAAAAGCCTTTTTATCCATACGAAGAATTTATTGATGATATTCGTATCTTCAATTTCAAGATTAAAATGTTCTTCTTTAGAATATTCTTTATTGTTTTTATCTGTATAAACTGCAAGAATTTTTATTTCATGAATTCCAGGTCTTAGATTTTTTATATTATTACTATCAATTACAAAACCAACAGTTTGTTGGCCATTTTTCAGCCAAAAAGTATTTTTTTCAAGATAATTCAAATCATCATTTTTTAAAGTTAAGTTCAAATCAATGTTGGTGTTTGCACTAATGTTTAAAGAAAGCCTTGTTTTTCCATCATATTTTATTTTTTTGTCTTCTATGCCTTCGAAGGTTATTTCAGGAGCTCTTAAAACAACAAAATTTATGCATGAAGTTCCTATATTTTCTCCAAATTCTTTAACAGAAACACATTTTATCATCGGAGACATTGGTTGCATCATTGTTTGATTTTTAAATTGATTTCTTATATCAAATTCTAAAGAGTATTGTTTTGAACCATCTGAAATTATATTTTCTCTCTGACATATATCATTTAAACACAAAATTATGTCTCTTTCTTTTGATTCCTTATTTTCAGCTATGCACAATATTCTTGCTTTTTCATAATCATAATAATAATTTTTTTCAGATTTGCAAAAAACATCCAAATTTGATATTAATGCCCCTATCGAAGGGGTTATTCTTTGAGCTTCTTCTAAGGTGATTATTCCCTTATTTTTTCCGAACAATAATTGTGATTTTGCAAAATTTCCAAAAATATCTTTCACTTCAATATCTGAAATACATCCAGATTCACATTGATTTGTTATAGGAGTATATAATAAAAAATACCCTATAGTGTCTTGTTCAGGTTTTAATAAAAGGGTTTTTTCAAAATCTCCAAAATAACCCGGAGCACTAACTAAAAAAATAGGCCAGGATAAATAGTAGCCTATTCTCGCTTTTATTTCGAGAGGAACATAACTATCCATGCCTGTTTCAGGAATAATTGGTCTAATAGCAAAAGAAAGAGGTAATTGTTTTATTTCTCCAAAGTTTAAAATTTCAGCATTAATATTTATTTTACCTGGAGAAATATTTCCAGTATATTGATATTCTATTGCTTTAGTGGAAGAATCGTGGCTTTCTTTTAATTTGATATGGTAAGCATCAATCCAACCATATTCGCGAAAATTAGGGTCGTAGGGAACCCACCCATATTTTTCTCCAAGCCAAACTTCAGCCCAGGCATGTTCTCTGAATTTTTTTTCTTCATTAGAATAAGCCATTCCGGTTATATATTTTGTAGGCAACCCAATGCTTCTCGTGAGTGCCATAAATAAAGTAGCATAATGACTACAAACCCCCCTTTTATTTTGCATAATTTCACTTGCTTTTTTTAAATCTTGGATGTTTAAATCATAAACCATGTTCTTATTTACATATTCTGCAAAGTTATGCAAAATTTCCAAGGTATCTTCGGTTGATTTTAATTCCAAGGCTTTATTTCTTATAAAGGGATCATTAAAATCAATATTGTCACCATTATTGTATTCAGAATATATTTTTATTTCTTCAGGAATATTGTTTAACAATTCACTAATATTTATCTTTTCATTTATTTCCGGATTGTAATAATGTGTTTTTATCTTGCTGACATAAACAAAATTTTCTATTCTATCTTTTATTGTAGAGGAGAATTTAACATAATTTTCATTTTCAATTTTTTTTATTAAATCCCCACTCAAGTCAAATAATTCTTTTGATATTATTTCCTGCCGATAATCTTTTTTTGGAAAAATATAAAGAGTTAAATTAACATTTGAATTGTCTGTTGAATTAATTTCATTAGAAATATTTATTTCTATTTCTAAATAACTATGCCTTGGATCATATATAGAACCATTTTGAGCTGCAACATTCACAAAAAAAACAGGGATTAAAAATATTAACATTAAAAGTGCCCAAATTAAAAATGCTAATATTAATCTCACGCCTCTCTTCATCCTTTAATAAGAATTTTATGCTTTATATTTTTAACTTTTAAGATTTTTTACTTTGATTTTATAGATAGGCTATCTAGAACAATATTATGTTTTGCTTTTTATCATCCTAATCATATTGTCTCTGAATTTTGGCAAATCTTCTATAGAAAGGGTTGCACCACAAGCATTTTCATGTCCGCCTGCTGTGCTTTCTATTCCTTCTAGAGATTTTATAGTCATAGTTCTTGCATCATCTTTGCTTCTGACAGAAACATTCACTCTTGTGCCTTTTATATAACATACAACAATAGTTAAATTTGGAAAATTATAGAATAATTCATTGGCTAATTCTCCACTTAAACTTAATTCTCCACCATACTGAAAAAATAATAGATTTTTATTTATTTTTCCTATTTCTTTTGCTTTTTCCAATAGTTTAGAATATTTCCTATCAACTTGTGAAAATCGATGATAAATTGTGGCATTTTTTAAATTTTTTTCAAGAATTTCTCTTGGCGATTTTAAATTTAAAAGATATTTAATCATCTTTACAACATTGCTTGTTCTATCTTTCAACCCGAAATTTATGACCTTTGCCAATCTTCCAAGTTCTGTTTCATATAGGGCCTTAGCCTGTTCTGCTTGTTTTAATTTTATGAATAAATCGGGATTATTTTCAGCAAAACTATTTGCAAACTCTGGTAAAAACCAATCAGAAATGCACCCAAGCATTGCTATCCATTCATCTTCTTGTTTGCCAGAAATTTTATAACACCAATAAGAAACAGGTTCATTTGTTGGTTTTTCGTTTTCAAGAGGATTAAAATAATTTATTTTTTCAAAATCTTCTTCATTGTCTTTGAATGGTTTTGGATGATGGTCTATCCAGATTACTGGAATGCCTTTTTCATTGCATTCATGTAAAAATTGCTTTGAAACTAATGGTTTGTCTATAATAAAAACAAAATCTGGAGAAAATTCATTTAATTTTCTCAAATAAGTTGAATTTAAATCAGGAAATGTTTTAATTGCTATGCCCTTTCCTTTGTTGCAATATCTTCTAAGCAGCATAAAACTCGCTAATCCATCTAAGTCATTGTCAAAGAAAAAAAGAGGATTTTGGCTCTTATTAAGAAATTCTCTTATTTCGTTTATTTTTTCATTACTTATCATTTTTTTATTTAGTTTTTAATCAATTTAAATCTTTTTTCCGACCAATGCCTGTTCTTTTAAATTTGATAATTCCTTTTTTATTTTTTTAACATCTTTTTCACCAACCAAATTTGTTAATTTGTCCGAATTTGTTTCAATAGCATCGAATATGTGCTGCATGCTTTCAAAAGTATCAATTATATTATTCACTATCTCTTTGTTTATGGTTGTTTTATTCAATAATCTATATCCTTTTGATTTTACAGAATCATTTTGGCTTGAATAAAGCAAGATTTTTATTATATTATTTGTATCTATTAACTCGTCTAGCGTTAATGTCGGAAGGGCTGTTCTTGAAAATTCCCAGTTTCTGCTATAATCTTTTAATAACATTATTTTTTCTTTTTCTACATCTTTTACTATTTCCTTGAATAAAAGTTTTACAAGATTTCCTTCTGTTCCGAGTTCGATGATATATTTTCTTATAGTCTCTGCTATTCTCGACATTATTTCCATTCTTTGTAATGGCAAAACTATATCTTGTAAGCTTACAAAATTGGTAAATTCTAAAACATTTAAATTAACTAACAATTCATTCAATAAATCTTTGTGTTTTTCAAGCATTCTTAATGTTTCAGAGGCTTTGCTTAATAATTCTTCAGAGCTTCTCAAAATATAACGGACATTTTTATAGTATAATGTGACAATTTTTCTTCTTTCGGATACAGCAATTATTGGAACACCCAATTGCTTAGCAGATCTTTCAGCAGCTTTATGTCTTGTTCCTGTTTCATTTGTTTGAATAGTCGCATCTGGAATGAGCAAGGTATTGCAATAAACAATCTTTTTACCATCGTGAGAAAGAATTATTGCTCCATCCATCTTGCATAATTCAACTAATTGCTGTGGAGAAAATTTGCAATCTAATCTAAAGCCACCATTTGTTATTCTTTGGACATGTTCATTGTCTCCAAGAACAATTAATGCACCCATGCTAGCTCTTGAAATATCATCAATAGCCGCCCTCAACGATGTTCCAGGTGTTACCAATCTTATAATATCAAATAATTCTTCTATTTCGTGTTCTTTATTTATTTCTTCCAGGGAATTTAATTCCGGGATAGTTTTATCATTGTTTAACATTCTTTTTTTCTTTTTAATAATTAAATTTATTCTAAACGTATTCTATATAATTAATCAATATTTAGACTTTACTTTGAAACTATTTAAATTTTTTTAGAAAAAATTTAGAGAAAATGGATAAATAGAAATCTTTTCTAGTAAGAATAATTTCCCCCCATAAATTTAATGCACCTATAATTTTAAACTTAATAGCCCTTTTTCATTTCTCTCTTCATCGTTTCTATTTCTTGCATTCTTTTTTCATGTGAGTCAATGTCCGAGAGAATATCACTTGCTTCAGGGACTTCTTCAACTGTTCCTGTTTTGCCACAATATGGGCAGTTTAATGGTCTTCTATCCTTAGCAAATCTATAGCTGCACTTAGTACATTGAAAGTCTGTCATATCAAGAATATAAATAAGTAGTATTTAAATTTTTTCTAAAGATTTAATCTGTAGAATTATTCGGTTTACCGGAATTTTTATTCATTCTTTCGTAATTTTCTGGATTTTTCAAGTTTAAAAGAAATTTTTTAAACTCATCATAACCGTATATTCTAAATGTTTCTTTTTTTTCGTAATTTTCTACATAATTTATAAAAAAATTATATCTCTTGTTCTTTATTTCATGATTTCTAAGATGAATTAAATTCCCCACATTATCATAGAATATATTCTTAAAATCTCTGTGAATTCTAAAACCGAAATCTTTTATCAGAATCCATTCAAGTTCATGTTTTGTTTCAGTAGGATATATAATAAATAAAACCTCAGCCATTTTAAAATTAAAAAATAAAGGGTATAAAACTATTTAGGTTTTATTTTGATAATATTATATGCATTCACATATGTTGTATGGGCCACCAGGAGCCAAGTTATCGATACCAACTGGTTCTGATTTTGTATCTTTTGGACATGGACAGCTTGCTGGAACGATTACTGCAAATACACTAACATTTGTACCTATAGAAGGATCATAAGTTGTATCATGGCAGCAAACACCAGTATCACAGGAATTAACAGCACATTTTCCAGGAAAATCATTATTCTTTAAAAGACCAATAGCCTGTTTAAATTCATCAATATCTAAAAGACCTGTTTGAAATGCGATAATCAAACCGAAAAGTATAGGGATAATGATATATGGGGCAATTGACCAAAAACCTGGTTTCTGATTATCTTGCGTTTCTTTTTTATCTGCCTCTTTTTTTATGGGTTTTACCATTAGGGTAAAATAAATAATTGAGATTATAAATTTTTCTAGAAAAAATTATCTTTTTATCTGCCTTGTCTTTCATGCGCTCTTAGGCTTGGTCTGACTTTTAATGCTCGCAAGCCTTTGTTTCTCAATCCTCTCGATTTTCTTGCAGCACTCGTCAATCCCCTAAACGCTCTCCCTCTTTTTGTTAAAATCCAGTTGATTTTTTTATCTGCTTTTATTTCAGGCATATTAGGATCAACCATGATTACTTCAAACCAATAATACTTTCCGTCTTTAGCAATCCAATATGAATTTAGTATCTCTAAGTTTCTGTATTGTCTTGTTGCTCTCTGTTCTGCAACCCATTGATAATTCATTTTTAGAACAAGTTTATTTGT
>DAKN01000041.1:7834-8081 GCA_002499185.1 Candidatus Pacearchaeota archaeon UBA284
AATATAACAAAACCTTTTTTTGCCTTATAGCCGAGGCTCCTTGCTTTATCCAATCTTAATGGTTTTTCTTCTTTTACAACAGCTTCGCTTGCTCTCCATTCAATAAGCCTTTTTTTCCATTCTTCGCCTAAATTTTCTTTTGGTTTTTTCCAAATTTCGCGAATATAACTATAAGCAGATTTCATATTTCGTTCAAGAAAAAAGTGTTTTTAAAGGTTTCTAAAAAAGTTTATTAAGATAATAAATG
>DAKN01000012.1:0-280 GCA_002499185.1 Candidatus Pacearchaeota archaeon UBA284
AAAACAAATGCAAAATCACCACAGGCATATTCTCCGCCTTTTTCCACAAATTCTGTTTGAATTATAGTTCCGACATTTATCTTGTAATAATCCTCAAAAGCTTGAATTTCTGTTTCTGTTAATTCATTTAATCTTTCATTAACAACAATCAATAATCCAGAAATTTTTGTTTTATATTTCAATAAAATTATATCATTAACACCCTGCTGTTGTTCATTAAAATTATTTAAACCATTTTGTATATCTTCAAGGGTCTTTTTTATAGATTGTAATTCGGATT
>DAKN01000012.1:361-2462 GCA_002499185.1 Candidatus Pacearchaeota archaeon UBA284
TTTGGCATTTGTTATCCTTCCAAACACAACTTAATTTACAAACATCATTTGAAATTTTTCCTACACCGCATTCTGATGGTGTGAATTTGCGGTCGTTTACATCAAACCATAAAAATTGTCCTGTATCAAATTCTATATCTCCATCGCAAGTTTTTGGGCATCTTGCACAATCTGTTTTTGTTGTTTCTTTTTCAGTCCATTCAAAGAATGCGCATTTTCTATTTTGTTCAAGAATTAAACTTTCACACATTGTTTTATCTCCTTTATAATCAAAACAATCTTTTTTTGAAGTTGTGGTTTGTGTTACAGTCCAACCAATTTTCTTGAAATGCTCTTCACACGTTTCTTTTGCAGGCCAGCAAGCAAGATTTGAAACCCCTGAAGCAATTTGAATTTTCTTTTTTACATCTTCGGTAAAGAAACATAAAGGATCCGCCCCCTTATTTGCACTTGTATCAGGAGTAACATAAAATTTAAAGTCTAAATGGGCACCTTCTGTAAATCCAGTAAGTCCAACTTCTCCTATTTTTTCGCCTTTTAGTACATTAGCTCCTTGACTTACAGAAATTTTGTCTAAATGACTATACCTTGTATAAAATTTATTGCCGTTATAATCATGTTCTAAGATTATATAGTTCCCATATCCATTGCCACAGCTTGAATCTTTCTCCTGGCACCCTAAAAAGATATTTATAACTTTACCACTATAAACAGCAATCACTTCTATCCCTTTTGGTGCGCTGATGTCAATTCCATCATGAAAATCATTTAATGGTATATTACACTGCTGATCTTGTCCTATTTTACTTGAAAGTATTCTGCAACCATAGCAAGAACTTAAAGTATAGTGATCCCCTTTTACAGGCCAGCCAATTTTTCCATCGGGCAATGTTCCCGAACTATATGTAGATGTTCCCACTATTCCTTCCCTAGTTAATGTTTTAACAAAGGAACATGTTGTGTCTATGAACTGTTGTGGTGTTTGTTTAATCAAACTATTCTTATTATTTTCTGTACTAAATAAAATATAACCACTCCGTTTTAGATTTTCTAAAATATTTTTTTCGAAAAAGCATATGGGGTTTTTTGAATTGTCTTCAGTTTTATAATCTCCAACAAAAACCTTAAAATAAATGTATTCAAAATTTGTTCTATCTTCGTGTTTATAATCTAATTTCCCTATTTTTTGCGATTCCGAATATTCTTTACCTATTATGTTTTTAATTGTTTTAGTTGAAGAGAATTCTGTTTTCCCGTCATTATCAAAAACACTTGTTAATCCACCATAATATGTATAAACCCCATTGTGATGATCAACTATAACTGAAAAAGTAAGCCAATTTCTCTCTTTTGAGATTTGGGTATCCCAATATGCCAAAACTATTTCTCCACTCTGGGGTAAAATAATTTCCCTATCTTTCTCCTCTCCCGTATTTTGAATTACGGTTATTGGAACGTACCCCTCCTTATCAAATTTAGTTATATATTTAATATCAGAAATATAATTAGACTTTGCCGGCCAGTATTTGAAAAGACTAAATTTTTTTGTTGTTCCGGCTCCGACCGCACTTCCGCCTGTTGTTTCAACAATTTCCGAGATGAAAAGTTCTTTTTGGCTTAGAAGTTTTGCTTTTAATGCTTTTATCCTTGCTATTTGTAAGTCTGCATCAGCTCTTCCTTCTGGATAAAATGCCTTTAATTTAATATCGATATATTGTGATTCTAATTCTATTAATTTATTTTTTAAATTTTCAAATTCTTGTTGTCCTTCAATATCTTTTGATTTTAAATCTATTTCATTTTGTGTTGGTTTTTTATTATGATTAATATAGTCTTCAGTATACCATTTCCCCATTCCTGTTTTATAATTTGAAATTGCTTTTTCTACAGATTCTTTTAATGATTTAAATGGCGTTTCCATACCATTGATTTTTCCTTTTGTTTGTTCTGCATTATCATATCCTTCTGTTGCAATTATATTTGCAATTTGTTCTGCTTGTTTTTTTGTTATGATTTCATTAACTATTTTTTTATCTGTTATTGATTCTTTAACGCTGTTTGTATCAAGCCAGCAGCCTATTGCTTGATTATCGCAATATCC
>DAKN01000012.1:2551-3028 GCA_002499185.1 Candidatus Pacearchaeota archaeon UBA284
AATGCTTGAACTTCCAGAAACGCAATCGCTTGCTTTTGTAACATCTTTTTGCAATTGATTTTCAAGATAATAATTTTTAACTTCATCTATTGCAAAGTTTGTTGTTGCCTGTCCAAACCCGCAGATTTCTTGATCATTTATTTTTATGCAGACTTCTTTATATCCTGAAGGCGCATAAAAATCCGGAGTATTTGAAGCTGTTTCCCCCGCATTCAAGAATCCATAAGCATCTCTTACAATATATGTTTCCGGAATAGAATAATATCCCTGTGTGCTTGGACTTTTCAAATAAACACTATAGAAAACACCAGAATCTTTTCCTGCATAAATATGATAAAATACCTTATAGTGGCTTTGTGGTGTTGTTCCCCCTGTTGAAATTTCTTGGAAGCTTGCAAATGCTTGTGGTGGACTATCGACTTTTGCAAACTGATTAAAAAATTGCGCCTGTGTAGGATAAGCAATACTTACAAATTT
>DAKN01000014.1 GCA_002499185.1 Candidatus Pacearchaeota archaeon UBA284
AAAAATTATGATTTATTTAAAAATTGTAAAAATTATAAAATTATAAAATTAAAATACTATGAACTATGATTTAGAAGAAAGAACAGCAAAGTTTGGAGAAAATGTGATTAAATTTTGCAAAACAATAGAATATTCCAACATAACAAAACCATTAATAAATCAATTTGTAAGATCAGCAACCAGTATAGGTGCAAATTATATGGAAGCCAATCAGGCCAGTTCAAAAAAAGATTTCACAAATAAAATCAGAATCTGTCAAAAAGAAGCCAATGAATCAAAGCACTGGGCAAGAATGATTTCAACAGCAGAAGAAACAACAAAAGAAAAATGCCGAGAACTATGGCAAGAGGCTCATGAATTAACTCTGATTTTTGCTAAAATATCCAAAAATTGTAAAGAAAAGGAAAGTAAAAAAGAAGAAGTTTAGAAATTAAAAAATTAAGATTTATTTAAAAATTACAAAATTTAAAAATTCAAAAATTAAACTTAGAATGTTTTTAAAATCAAAACTAAATTTACCCTGTTTAATGATTAAAATTTAAAGGCGGGCGGGGAAATTACGGAATTATTGACAAAACGCACATCAGATACTAAACTATATATGGGGCAAAAAGGTATAATTTTGACCCATAGATAAATTAGGATTAAACAAAATGATTGATAAAAATAAGATTCTGGAAATTTTAAATGACTGGAATCTTTGGCAAAAAGAAATAGATACTGGAGTGGAACGAGTGGATTACTTGCAAAAAATGGAAGATTTTTTGGCTATGGAAATGGTAGTTTCTTTGGTGGGCTTGCGAAGAAGCGGAAAATCAACTTTGCTTTTGCAATTGTCAAAAAGATTGATTCAAAAAAAGAAAGTTAAAAAGGAAGAAATTCTATATGTAAATTTTGAAGACTCAAGATTTTTGGGAGAATATTGTTTGCAATTGCTTAATGACATTTATGAAACCTATATTGAAAATCTCAATCCAAAAAAAACGCCAATCATTATGTTGGATGAAATTCAAAATATCCCTGGTTGGGAAAAATTTGTCAACAGTCTTTATGAAAGAAAGATGGCGCGAATTTTTGTTTCTGGAAGCAACGCCCAGCTTTTGCAATCCGAATATAGTCAAGTTCTAACGGGCAGGCAGATAGTACTGAAAGTGCATCCGCTCACATTTAGAGAGTTTCTTTTGTTTCAAAAAATAACCATAGAAAATAAGCTGGAACTTTTGGCGGAAAAAAATAAAATAAAAAATCTCTTTTTGCAATATCTGAAATATGGCGGATTGCCTAAGGTGGTGCTGGCGAAAAATAAAGAAGAAAAAGAATTATTGGCGCAAAATTATTTTAGCGATATTTTGAATCGAGATCTGATCAAGCGATTTCGCATAAAAGAAATAGGAAAATTGGAACTTTTGGCGAAATTTTATTTTACCAATATTGCTTCAATGATTTCATTTAACAAGATAAGTCGGTTTACTAAAATTCCATCAACCACCATTGAGCGATTCTCGGATTACCTCACAACCCCCTATCTTTTGCATTTTGTGAATAAATTTTCTTTTTCTCTGAAAGAGCAATCAGTCAACCCGCGGAAAGTTTATACGGCTGATTTGGGGTTGAGAAATGCAATTAGTTTCAATTTCTCCGAAGACAAAGGAAAACTTTTGGAAAATTTGACAGCGATGCATTTGATTCAAAAACAAAAAGAAATATATTATTTTCGCACCAAAAATAATCGGGAAGTGGATTTTTTAGTGAAAAAAGGAGCGCGAGAAAAAGCGCTAATTCAAGTATGCACGACACTCAACGATTTTCAAACGCAAGAAAGAGAGATAAATTCTTTGGTTGAAGCGATGGAAGAGTTGAAACTCAAAGAAGGATTGATTTTGACTGAAAATGAAGAAAAGGAAATGAAAATAGGGAATAAGATAATCAAAGTCAGACCGATTTGGAAATGGTTATTGGATTAGGGAATTTATTGAGAAAGAAGGATTTGTTTCGCCGGTGGTTTTTTAGGAAAAAATGAGGTAAGATAGAAAGGTTCGTAAAGTTTTAAAGTCTATATGGTTTATAAAGAGCGGGGAATTTAGCCTCGCTTTTTTTGTGTTTAAAGTTATTTAAAACTTATCCACAGATAGAAAGATTTTTTCTGGATTTTGTGGTAGAATAAAGAGGTGGAAATACAGCCAAAGATATTAAAGATAAAATCTTAAAACAAAGATAAATTTTTGTCTTAATTTTTAGTGTTGAAGTAAAAACAATAAAATGAAAAAGAAAATAAAAAATAATGTAATAATTTATCAAGCCAAATCCGGCGCTATTGAACTTCGGGGCGATTTTTCGCATGAAACAATCTGGGCGACGCAACGACAAATAGTTAATCTTTTTAATGTTGACCAGTCAGTTGTTTCACGGCATATAAGAAACATATTTAAAGATGGTGAAATTGAAGAAAAAAGCAATATGCAAAAAATGCATATTGCAAATTCAGATAAGCCTGTTGTTTTCTATGCTTTGGATGTGATTCTAGCAGTTGGTTATAGAGCCAACTCAAGAGTAGCTATTGAATTTCGCCAGTGGGCAACGAAAACATTGCGTGGTTATATTGTGGATGGTTTCGCAATTAATAAAAAACAAATTGCAAAAAACTATTCTAAATTTCTGAATGTTATTGATGATATAAAAAAACTTCTTCCGGCAGGGTCAGCAGTGAACACAAATGATGCAATTGAACTCATCGCTCTTTTCGCCGATACTTGGCTTTCACTGGATGCTTATGACCGAGAAGCTTTGCCAAAAGGGAAGCTAACAAAAAAGAAAGTTGAACTCACTGCCGAGAAAGTCATTGCTAGTTTAGCTGAATTAAGAACAAAACTTATCCAAGAAAGAAAGGCTACAGAAATTTTTGGCCAAGAAAAAAACAAGGGATCAGTAGAAGGAATTATTGGTAATGTGATGCAAGCATTTTCCGGCAAAGAACTATACCCAAGCGCAGAAGAAAAAGCGGCACATCTCCTGTATTTTATGGTAAAAAATCATCCCTTTACCGACGGCAACAAAAGAAGTGGAGCCTATGCTTTTGTGTGGTTCCTAAGACAAACTAATATTTTGGATATATCTAAATTAACTCCGCCAGCACTTACTGCGCTCACAATTCTAGTTGCCAGCAGTGATCCAAAGGATAAGGAAAAAGTTGTGAAATTGATATTAAATTTGATTACGAAAAAATAAATTTACCCCATTAAAAAATGTTTCAAAAGAAAAACCAAAAGAGAATAAGTAGAATAGGTAAGTAATTTAATTTTGAAAATCAAACAAAAAATGCTAAAATAAAGCTAGGAAAAATATAATTTTTAACTTCATTCTTCCTAAAGCGAAGCTTTAGGAAATAGA
>DAKN01000058.1:0-1292 GCA_002499185.1 Candidatus Pacearchaeota archaeon UBA284
AGGGCTGTGTTGCAAACATAAATTTGCAATCATTAGCGCAATCTTTTGAAAAACTTAAAACATTCCCAAATAATCTTGATAATTTTAAATCATTAAAAACACAGGCAATATTTGTCAATAATGCAAATAAAAATGCAATATACTGCGGTTTATATTAAATTTATATTAAAGTTATTTTAAAATGAAAAGCATAATCAGAAAAAATAAGAAGAACAATAAAGCACAAATGAAAATCCAAGAAATGGCTTTTGTTTTAGTCGCTGTATTTTTCTTGTTTGGATTAATGCTCATATTTTTCACAAGAATGCAGGCAGATCAATATCGGCAGGTTTCTGATATTGTGAGAAATGCAAGAATCCATGGAATGCTGGAATATACTGCAAGCTTACCTGAATTAAGGTGTTCTTCATCGATGATTACTTACAGCGAACAATCATGCATAGATTATGATAAATTAAAAATCATTGCAAATACACAAAGAATTTCTGACAAATACAAAAATATGTTTTATGCAAGCAATATACAATCTATTGAAATAAGCATATTAATGCCTGAACCCGAAAGTTTTACAATATTTAATTCAACAAGGCAGACAAATAACACAAGGACAGAATCAATAAATTATCCAATATGTGAAGACAGTATTGAAAGAAATTGCAAGTTAGGGATGATAAAAATAACAGGAGTATTTGACTGAAAGGAGATATATAATTAATGACAAAAAAATATTTATGTAATCTGCAGTTAATTTCGGGCAGATTCATGGCCGATGAATGTCCTAATTGGAAATAAACACTTAACTCGATAAAAAATGAAAATAAATAAATTAAACAGAAAAGCACAGGAAGAAATGTTTGGATTCGTTGTATTAGTTATTTTAGTCATAATTATCGGGGTTATTTTCTTTATATTTTCATTAAAGCAAACTCCTGCTGCGACAATCAATTCAAAAATACAAAAGGCAGATGACTTGAATATTGCATTGCTTGCATACACTACTGATTGCAGAGATAATAGCAATCAATTGCTTGATGTTAGAAAATTAATAAGAGAATGTTACATAAGGCCTTATGGCACTTGCTATGGCGAGCAAAGAACTCTCTGTAATGCATTAAATCAGACAATAATAAATATAACAAACAAAACAGAATTAACATTAAAGGCAAATGGATTTAAAATTAATATTTCAAGCGAAACAGAAACATTCTCGTATATTTACACAAAAGGAAATTTAACCGGAAATTCCTTCAGTTCAACAGATTATCCGATTGTTGTTCCTGGAAGTTCTCTAA
>DAKN01000058.1:1356-4296 GCA_002499185.1 Candidatus Pacearchaeota archaeon UBA284
AGTTTCTCAGAAGCGATAATTGGCTTTAATGTTTTTCTTAAAATTTTTTTGTTTTTTATTTTTCCTGCGCTTGTTCCTGGAACAAGTTTGATTATATTAAATTGTTCCAATAAAGACAAATCCTGCCTAACTGCTTTGAAATCTCTTTTGACAATTTTGGCAAGAGCATAAACAGATTGGGGTTTGTTTTCTCTTATTGCAGTAACCAGCTGGGCTTTTTGATCAGAAAACAAGAGCCTTAATTGGCTAAGTATGTGTGCATTGGCAATGTCTTTCTTTGATTTGGTTGTAAATGCATTTGTAAGGGTGCTTGTTGTTATGAAAGGAAACTTATCTATGAACCTTATTTTTGATTCATAAGCAACATCAATGCTATTTTTTAATTTTTTTTCGTTTGCCATGATTATATCGTCACAAAATTATTTTTTATAGGTTCTTTTAATACATATATGTTATAAATTAACATATATTTAAATCTTTGCATAAAATACTCTAAAACTGTAATATTTTTAAAGTGACACCATAAGCTTTATAAATAAAACTCTTAAAAAAACCCAAAAATAAGGCTTTTAGAGAAAGCTTTTTAAAGCATTTTTTGGTATTCTTTTTAATCGTGTTATTCAGAACTATCTATCTAGCAATAGATAAATAGCATAATGCGATAAAAACTGGCCAGTGACCGTTAACTGAATAGCGGTCTCGCACATGTCCGCTATATGATCATATAGTATAGTGGTTTTTGTGAATAACGGCTAAAAGGCCCTGGTTGGCTAAATTAAAATTTAATAAAATTTGTGGCTAATCAAGTCCAGGTTCATAGAGTGCTTTAAAAGAGGTTCACTCAATTGAGCCATGGCCAAATATTCAGTAATATATGAAAATGGAGGAAAATATAAAATGAAATTAATGAAGAAAATCGCACCATTCGCAGCATCTTTATTGATGTTGGGTGCAACAGCAGCTGCTGCAGATCTAGCAACATGGAAATCATCTTTCCCAGGCGCAGACACAGCAATTGTTATAGGTGCCGCTTCCCCAAGTGGGATCGACACAATCGGAGCAGTTGATTTAACTGCAGCTTTGACTGTAACAACAACAAGTACAACAAAGCAACCAGTAGTAAATGCACACTTATTGAAAGGTGCAGGACAAGAATTGAACTACAATGAAGAATTCTTCGACATTGAAGAAATTCTTGATGACAGAGACCTTCCAACATTGTTGATGGATGGAAGATACAAAGAATCGAGAGGAAAAACAACAAATGACGAAACCTACACGCAAACATTGACTTTTGTAAATGAAACAAACACAATGGTTTTTGATGCAAAAGAAGATGGTAATGAAGCTGCAGGAACTTATTTGTTTATTGCAGATAACGATGCAAAACCAACATACACATACACAATTGAATTCGACAATCCAATTGAATTTAATTCTGCAGAATCTACAGATGACGATTTCAAGTTGAGCAAGTTGAGTTTTATGGGTAGAGAATACACCATAACAGAAGCTTCTGATACTAGTGGAAATTTAACAAAAATTGTGATGATGGCAGGAGCTATTAAAGCAACACAAGAAGAATATAGCACAGCAACATATACAATGGGTGAAAAAACCTACACTGTTGAAGTTCCAATAATTTCAGACAATGCACAAACAGTTGTCTTGAAAATAAACGGAGAAACAACAGACCAATTAGCAGAAGGAGACACCTATGTATTAGATGATGACACTGTTATCGGAGTTGTAGATGTTGTTCCAAACGAAGGAACTGAAAGAGTAGCTGGTTCAAGCGAAGGTAACGATATTGTTACATTCTATATTGGTGCTGAGAAAGTTACACTATCTCATAACAACCAAGTTAGAATAGGAAACAACGATATCCAGGGTTCAAATGTTGAATTTGGAAATACCCTAGTAGATGAATTAGCATACATAAAAATAACATACAGCCCAGAAGATGACTTATATGTCGGAATTGGTGAAAGTTGGACAGACCCAATCTTAGGAAGATTGAAATACACTTTCCAAGGATTAGAGAAAGACACTGAAACAATTCTTGCAACAACTTCATCTAATGCAGGAAAATTGGAATTAATGAACAATGCAGGTGATAAGTTAGTAATTCCATTTGTAGATGACAATAATGCAACAATTATGTATGTCGCAGCAGGTGACAAAGCAGCAGACAGAGTAGAAACAGGATTAGTTACTGATTTTATGGGTAATTTAATCTTGGGTAATGGCGGTGTCTGTAATGCAACTGGAACATCTACTGGTGATGTAGAGGAATGTGAAGGTATCAAATTCTTAGCAGTATCCGCAGGTGGAGAAGCAAGAGTTATAAAAATCGTAAATATCGATACAGCAAACAGTGAAGTTGATTTATACGATGAAACGACAGCAAAGGCAATAAACGACAAGAGCTACCTTGCATCTATCAATTTAGGATATATGACTGTAGATTTGACAGTTGGTGCTAGTGATGTAACCTTTGCAGATATAAACAAATATACCTCAACAGCATGGGGAGTATCAGGAGTAGGTAGGGCAGTATTTGCAACAGAACTTGGAGCAGATATGTTCGTTTTGGAAGATGGAACAAATGTACAAGTAGGAATTGCAAATATAGATGATGTAGATTTATCTAACAGTGGAACATTGTTTACATACCAATTAGATGCATCATTTGAAGATATGGAAATCGACGAAGATGGAGCATTGTTATGGGTTCCTGAAAATGAAGACTCTGACAACATGTGGGCATTAGATGATGTCGACTGGGGAGCACTTTTCAAATACGATAGTGATGACAAAAATGACTTCACAATCGAATACCCAGAAGAACAAGTCGTAGCAAATGTCTATATCAGTGAAGACTTGACAAACATTCCAGAACTTGGAACATCAACAGGTTCAGGAATCGCACCAATAGCT
>DAKN01000070.1 GCA_002499185.1 Candidatus Pacearchaeota archaeon UBA284
ATAATCCATTTTGTATTGGATATACAGAGTATGTGTCATATTGGTCAATTAGGTGGTTTGAATTTAAAGTCATATTTTTAATATTGCTAATATATGTATCTATTGTATATTTAATAGGATGTTCATATTTTACTACTCCAAAACCAAATTTAAAACTTATATTGGATTCATTACATAAGCACAATGTATTATCAGGCGAATATAAAAAAGATAGGTTTAACAAGATACTTTTATACTCATAAAGAAAACTAAAGTTTAATATATTTGGCAAGTATCCAATTCCCAATAAAACAGATATTGCAAAGTTGTCTATATTTGTAATAATACTTTCTTTGTGTGGTGGTATGTGTGGTATGTGAAGTGGTTTTTCCATATTCATATTATTGTTGCTATTTTTTAGTAAGTGTGAATATAAACTTAAAACTTGGGTTTGATTTTCAAGTATAATTTCCAATTCCTTTATTAATTTATTTCTATCTTCTAAGGTATATTCAACAATTTTAGTTTTACCAGAAAATATAGATTTTGTTTTTTCTTTTTTATTTGTAAATAATCTTGTTAGATTGGTTATTTTATTGTTTAGGTTTTCTATGTCTGTGCGTTTTTTATTTTCATTAATTACTTCTTCATAGGAGTAGATAGAATCTGTATGGCATTTTATTGTTGAATATACATTAGTTGTCGTTAGTTCTCTAAAATTGGCTGTTGGATTTGATATGGTGCCACAAAATTCCGAACTTTTATTTGTAACTGTATCTACATATATTGTTGTATCATATAAAGTATCTTCAATAAAAATGGTATACTCATTAAAAAATGTTGGAAAATAACTTGGCATCGACAAATCTATTTTTTCAATTGAATCCTGTAGCATTACTACTGAATCCTGTAGCATTACTACTTTTTTGCAATTATCAACAAAGGTAACTTGTACATTGCCTGGTGTTGTTTGAAAACTTTCACCGCTATAGTCAATATCATATTCATCGCTTTCTTCTATTGGAGATTGTTTAAATGTTGCAATAACATCTTTTGGAAATTTTACAATAACATTTCCATAATATGTATTATGTGTTTCATTAAAATTATGATTTTCACTTTTAATATACCCTGCATTTATCTGTAAAAATAAAATTGCATATGTTACAATAAAAACAATGTATTTTTTTAGTAACTTTTTCATTTATCCTCCTTTGATATTTCTTTATATAATTTTTCTATTTTCTTAAAACATTCGCTTCCCACTTCCCACTCTCCCTGACTTTCGGAAGTCTCATATGGCAATGTAATCCAAGTACCTTTTTTATCTTTAAACCCCATTATTTCTCCTGCAACACTTACTTCAACAGTTCTTGACCTACCATCTTCAATATGCTTTCCACAAAGAATGCAATACATATAATCACTTGGGTCACCCCCAGCATATCTAACCCAATCAAGTATTATTTTATTGTCCATTATCTGAACATTTCCCTTCTCTTCTACTGGATAATACTCTCTGTTTTGCATTTGTTTCTCCTTTGTTTAACTTAACTATATTATACCATAAACTAAACAAAAAGTCAATAGGGTAGGTATATAAAAATTATCCCCTGCATTGCACAGGGGATTTAGAAATGGAGGTGAATTGTTCTTTACATTTTTTTGCTTATTGTCTCCAATATGTATTAGTTTCCTTCATTTGGCTCTCCATCTTTGTGAATGTAATCATAATATTTTGCAAGAATAACAGAGAACTCTTCAACATCATGTTTTTTCATTTTCCACACAACTTCAGAATCCTTTATCACTTGCTTTATATGCAATAAGCAATGCATTATTTCTTTTTCTCTGTCTGTTGCATCAGCAGTATCCCACCACAACCCATCAACCACAAGAATATAATTCTTCTTTGATATTGCAACCACTTCCAAACTTGCTTTCATCAACTTTGCAGTAAATTTTGGTCTTGGTGGTTTCTTTGAATCATCTGCAATTGTGGTTGGGTATTGTGCTAAATAAGCAATACTTGCTAATCCAGCATCGTAAAGAGTATCCTTGTTGTCTTCAATTACTCGATGACCATACTTTCCTACTTCAGCACTTGTTTTCTCATCGTAATATTTTCCCATTATTTCTCCTTATTACTTTTTTGTTTCAAACCAATCACCACCATTTCCTGGCATAATTTCCTCTCTAAATTTCTTCATCTTTTTTCCCAAATTCTTAACCTGCTCACTTGTTAGTTCCAACACCATATTGTTTTCCATAACAGAAGTTGGCAGATTCTTTGCTTTTACAACTACCATTTTAACAACACCATTTTCTGTTGGCTCTGGCAATGGCATAAGGTAATACTTCATTTGTTTCTCCTATTTTAATTTTTTACTTGAGTCGGATATTATTGTATCCATTCCTACAACTTTAATCTTTTTTGGTTTGCTTTTGTGGTTTTTATCCGCTTTTACAGGAACAGCCACAGGAACATTAAGCCCAGCAAGTTTAAGTTTACTCTTTGGTATTGCTATTTTAACCTTTCCTGTAACTTTTGCCTTATTAATACCTACTATTTTGTATTGGTTTTTAATGTAATTAACCATAGTATCTACATTAGAAAATATCGAAAGCAACATAAAAAATGAAGAATAAAAACCTGCAACTCTCATAAGATTCTCATTGTCAAGAATGCAAGAACCATCTACCATTTCTGTTGTTATAACAACAAGCCTTTCTGTTCCAGTAAAAATATTTTTCATAGATTGTATCTTTGACTTGTCATCATGAGTCATCTCGTCAGTTATAAGTATAATATTCTTCTCTTTCTTTTTAAGTTGTTTTAGTGTATCTATGGTATTTGTACCACCAAAATCCATTTTCAAAGAATATGCACTCTTAAATTTATCTACAACTTTAAGATTTTTTATTGTAGTAACAAACTTATTGGTTCTACTATCTGTTATATCATATAATCCAGTATCATACAAATATACTTTATTTGCATAATCTATACCTGCCTTTTCCATAAATCTTGTTAAAAAACATATGTGTTTAAGTGCAGTATGGTACCCGTCTCCTTCCATTGAACCAGATATGTCTAAAAGAATTGCAAAGTCGTCATCCTTACTGAAAATATTCCCTACAAAATCAATGTAGTTATCTATCACCTCATTAAGCATGCTATTTATATCTGAATCATCTATTGTAGGTATAAGTAAATCATAAATATTAAAATACTTATAAGAAGATTTGTCTCTTATTATATCATTTAATCTATATATTATGTTTTGCTTTGTTTCAGCATCCACTTTTCCTGACAACTGCTTCAGGTTTCTAATGAATGCATTTATAGGAAGTGTTTTTATATTGTCTTTAATAAACTTTACTTTCTTTTCCTGAGTAGTATTAGTATCTGATAGCATAGCAGTTATACTTTCCTCTTTCTTCAAAGATGCTTTCTTGCTATTCTCTATTATTGCTTTATAGAAAGCACTCATTTTTTTATCTTTTGGCTTCGGATGAAGTATCTTTATTAAATCAGCAAGAGTAATGTCCCTTCTTTTCATCTTAAACTTTTTTAATGTAAGTTCAGAAAATTGCTCAAATTGTCTTTTCAAATGCTTTTTGAAAAATGGAGATACTTTCTTAATGGTATCACTCTCCCCCATCATTGCATATAATCTCATAGCATTTGCTATTTTATCTGGTCTGTGATTGTCAAACACAACCTCGCCTATCTGAGAAAGCAATTCTGGGTCTATGCTTCCATTAAATATACCCCTTGTTACACCAACCACAGGGGATAGTTTTCTTCCGTTGTCGGAAAGAAACATTATAGATTTAAGGAAAAACTCTTTATCCTTTGCAGAAATCTCATCTATGGTATCAATGAAATACTTAACTTTTTCATCTTTGTTAAAATAAAATGAATTTTTGCCTGGGTTTAATGTCAATCCCTGAAGAAGAAATCTTCTGTATATGTTTTCCTTGAATACTTTTGCACCTTCTGGATTTATCATATAGGTGCTTTTTGCTTTCTTTTCTACTCTTTTCTTTGTCATAATTCCTCCTATATTGAAAATTTTGTTTGGCTAAAATCGTGATGGGTTTAACTGATTCGTTTTTCACAAACAAATTGTTTTTCTTATGTAATCCATCACCCATACCAAAACTTTAATTCAAAATAAAGTTCAACGATTAGTAAAATACGACAGGCTGTTAATTTTTTTACTTTGAATAACACAAAGTGTTCTATCATTTTCAAGTAAACAACCACTTGGTTTGTTTTAGCAGAACAACTATCTGCCTATACTATATAGTTTTTAGTCGGCGTATAGAACCCGACACAACTTACAAAATATAATGGGTCTTCACTACCAATATATTGAGTAAGTTAGGTTCATTGTAATGCATTTCTGCACCAAATTCATAATACCCTAAGGTAATATGGCATATGAACTCCTGTTACAACAACTAATCATTGAAGCATTTAAAGAACAATAAAAATAGGTGGTAAAATCTGTTAGGAGTATTTTTATATATCCCATATATATTGCTCCGATTAAGGGGCTACTTATGTAATCCCAACAACATCCACCAATTTTTTAAAGAACAAAAATAAACAGTAAACTCTGCGTATTGGCGTTCATTTTTTGCAATTTCTCCAACAGCAACACCTGTTTAATTTTTTAAAGAACAATAAAATGGCAAACAAAAATTACAAGGTATTTTTATAACTGCTGTTCTACCTGCTGAACTACACGCATCGCAAAGCGACTACGGGTTGGAATCGAACCAACGACAAGCAGTTTGGATTTTTCATATGTAATCCTTGTTACCAATTTGCCAAATATAAAGAAAAACATTAAAATTTGTGTGGGTCTTAAACCATTGTTACGGTTGCCACCTTTCGGTAAGCATCATATGTATTCCACACAGACATATGTTTTTCACTTTTTTTAAAGAACCATTCCTACAATATAATTAAAAATTTCAGTTTGTCAAGGGCTAAATTAAAAAATTTAATTATACACCAATGCATATATTATATATACACTTATATAACAATATACATTGGTGTATTGTTCCGTATCCTCTTGTGCTTGCTGTCTCCAACAGTGGAAGGATTCAAACCTACAACCCACGGATTAGAAATCCGTTGCTCTATTCAATTGTGCTACACTGACATAATACATTGTTCCTACTAAGTTTTTGCCCAATGTCTCCAACACATCATGTAGATTTGCAATCTACCCCCTAACCCTTCGGGTCACCCCTTGATATAAAAAGAGCGGGTATTCGGATTTGAACCGAAACGAGTGACTTGGAAGGACACCGTGCTATCCGTTAAACACCATACCCGCAAAATGGTGGGCAGAGTAGGATTTGAACCTACGAAGCCCGAAGACAACGGGTTTACAGCCCGCCCCTTTTGACCACTTAGGTATCTGCCCTCAATTAATTTTCAAAGAACAATAAATGCCGATGGTAGGAATTGAACCCACACTAATCGGTTCGTAGCCGAGTGTCCTTTCCATTAGACTACATCGGCAAAAAATAAAAGCCGAAGAGAGGACTTGAACCTCCAACAGCCTGATTACAAATCAGGTACTCTACCATTTGAGTTACTTCGGCAAAATGGCGGGGCAGAGGAAACTCGCATTCCCACCTTTCGGTTCGACAGACCGATGCACTACATTATGCTACTGCCCCATATATTCAATACTTTCATTATTATTTAAATTTATGCAAAGTCTTTTTTTCATAAAACTAATAAAAAAGAGAATATTTGTTTTATCAAATATATAAAAATCAGTTTGTGAACAAATACTTTCTTTTTTATATTTCCAATATTTATCATAACATCCTTTAATTTCAATAGTAGTTCTATTATTGATTACAAAATCTGGGTAGTATTTGTGGAAATTCCCATCCCCATCTGCATATAAAATTACCTCTTTACATCTCTTTATTGGAACACCATAATACTTACACCAAAAAATAAATGCTAATTCCCAAGAACTCTGAAACCAAATTTTATCAAAATATCCATATATATGGGTTTTGTTATGCTCCCTATACCCACCACCTTTTTTTGCTGTCATAGAGCAAGCAATGCTACAATACTTTCTATTTGTTTTATGTGGCAGGACATAAAAAACATTACCACATTTTTTACAAATAATTGGAAATTTCTCTACAATTCTTATCCGTGCTTTAGGTATTTGATTGGTTTTAATTAAAAATAATATTTTTTTACTCATATGTTGCTTCTGCAAATCGCTTTTTTTATGAGAGTTTGAACATTTCAAAGAACAGAAATACTTTTTATTTTTTATTTTACTTCTTTTTTTTATTACAAATTCTGTTCCACAGCGTTTACAGATTACTTTTTCTAAAACATAATCACCATACTTACACCTTTGATACTTCTGCAACGAATTGGTAGATAATCCCATCCATTCTTTTCGTTTTTCCAAATTTATATTTGGATTGTTTTTACAAAAATATTTCAAGTGAAATGTTTTATTTTCCTTATTGGAAAATTCTTTACCACAAAACTCACATTTAAATACTTTAATTTGCTTCATAAAAATAGATTTATAAATTTTGTTCAAAAAACTGGGGAGCAGGGACTCGAACCCCGATACGCAGAGTCAAAGTCTGCTGACTTGCCAGTTAGTCAACTCCCCAAAGTTATACTTGTTTTTTATATAGTAAATTATGGGGTGATTATCCAGATTTGAACTGGAACTAATAGGTTCACAGCCTATCGTGCTAACCATTACACTATAACCACCATATTTTCAAAGAACGGAGAAGACAGGACTTGAACCTATAAGGAATTTCTTCCGTCAGTTTAGCGAACTGATTGCTTGCCAGTTAGCATACTTCTCCATAAAATGGCGGAAGATGAAGGACTCGAACCCTCAAGAAGTTTCCTTCCCTGATTTTCAAGACCAGTGCCTTACCAATTAGGCTAATCTTCCGTAAAAGTTCTCCTGAGTAGATTCAAACTACTGACTTTTCACTTATAAGGCGAACACTCTATCGCTGAGTTACAGGAGAGTATTTAATACTATAGAAAGAACTTTATCCTCCAAAATAACCACCCTGAGGGGGTTTGAACCCCTAATAACCAGAATGAAAATCTGGTGGCTTAACCAGTTTGCCCACAGGGTGAAAAACATTGGTGCTCGGAAAGAGACTTGAACTCTTACGCCTAATAGGCACTGGTTCCTAAGACCAGCGTGTCTGCATTCCACCATCCAAGCAAAACATAATTTCAAACATCATTTAATAAAAATCGGGGTGGAGGGACTTGAACCCCCGATATCGTGGTCCCAAACCACGCAGTCTACCAACTGACCTACACCCCGTAATAATTCAATGAAATAAGAGATGTCTATTCTTTTATCAAACTTAATATGCTTCATCGTGATGCGACCCACTCTGCATATCAGTGACTCCACCGAGAAACAATGGCTGGGGAAGTAGGACTTGAACCTACAGCACACGGATTAACAGCCCGCCACTCTACCATTGAGTTATTCCCCAATTTATTATGGTAGCGGGTTTGGGAATTGAACCCAATTATGGGGCTTATGAGACCCCCGACTAAGCCAGTAGTCTAACCCGCAATTTTTTCAAAGAGCACAATAGAATTATAACACAAAAAATGAATTTGTCAAGAGAAAAATTAAATTATTTTAGGTAAGAATAGATTTATAAAGTTTGTGCAACTTTTTATTGTTTTTTAATAACTACCTTTCCATTTTCTTTGATGGCAGTAATAGTTTTCTTTTTTGCAACAATCTTTTTTGTTTTTCTCATACATACCTCCAATGGCAATAATTAATAACAATCAAACTTTGTCACAATTTTTCCAAGCCTATCGAGTATTACCTTTTGACCATGTCTTTCTTTCATTGATTTTGCAGTTACTGTTAGTCCAGACTTTGTTTCGTGTTTGTTAGATGCATCAAACATTAATCTATTCCCAAATATTCATCTTTCAGATTTGACAAGTATGTATTTACCAATAGCATTGTTTTTCCATCTTCAAATCTAACAGTATCCATATAAATATCTGTAAGTGGAACAAACATACCTTTTATTTCATCCTTATCATCCCCTGACAACATTCCTCGCTCTGCATNNTTTTTTCATTTGAGAATCCAGGGGAAGAATATACTGCACCAAGCGAATGTAGGAAATCCTCATTTATTTCCTTTATTCCTGTTTCCTCTTTTAGTTCTCTTATAGCACATACTTTTGGAGGCTCATTTTCTTCAATAGTTCCAGCAGGAACTTCGAGTATGCTTTTGTTTATTGCAGGTCTAAATTGTCTTACAAAATGGAACCCTGCTATTCGTTTTGTTTCAGAGTCAATAATTGAAAGTAGTACTGCAA
>DAKN01000031.1:0-11970 GCA_002499185.1 Candidatus Pacearchaeota archaeon UBA284
TTAAATTTCAAAAATAAAAAACAATTTATGGGTGTAAAACAGTATATTGTAGATGGAGAAATGAGTGGAAAAGAAATCCTAGATATAATACATAAATTTCCCTTAGCATTTATTGCTTTATCTTTTAATGCCCCTGGTATAGAATTAAAAATAAAAGCGAAGGCCCCAAAATCTGCAAAACCTAGTACAAAAGGAGAAGGAAAATTAAATCCCGATTTTTGCAAAATCATAACTACCAACAAAGATATTGCTAGTCTTTTTTTGTTTGATTTAAATATTGAAAATTTCAAAAAGGCAGAAATTGCACATAATTTTTTAATAAAAGACATTATATTTCCAAAAGGAGAAAAAGATTTTGCTAAAATAAGAGAAATGGCTCAAAGAAAAGGCACCATAATTCGGAAAATTGTTGTAGATGATAAGGAAAATACAAAAGAAAAAGAATTTATTGCATAATTTAATAAATCTTCTTTAAAAACCACTAAATTTTTTTGAGTTTCTTATTAAAACCAGTTTTTTGAGATAAAAGCATAAGCTTTATAAAGGTGGATTTTAATGCTTATTTAGTTCAAGGTTTTCGGTGGTGTAAAATGGAAAATAAATTTAATACTATTAGTAAATATATAGAAAAAACAATAGAATATGCCAACAATACACAGACCAAGATATGGAAGTCTACAATATTGGCCAAGGAAAAGAGCATCTAAATTACTGCCAAGTGTTAACTGGAGACCTTTAGAAAAATTTTCTAAAAATAAGGGCTTATTAGGATATATATGCTATAAGGCTGGAATGGCTAGAATTTTAGCAAAGAATTTAACAAATGATTCTTTAACAAAAGGGAAAAAAATTGTTGTTCCTATAACCATTCTTGAATGTCCTCCTATAAAAATTTTCTCCGTGAGATTTTATAAAAATGGAAAAGTAATTTTTGAAAGTTTGAATAAAAATTTGGATAAAAATTTAAAAAGAAAAATCCGTTTTCCGAAAAAAACTTCTTTATCTATAGAAGATGCTGAAAAAAGATTAAATGAAGCGGATAATATTCGAGTCATAATATATTCTTTAGTTGATAAAATAGGATTAAAAAAGACACCAGATATTTTAGAGATTGGAATTGCTGGAAATTTAAACGAAAAAATAGAATTTATTAAAAATAATCTCGAAAAGGAGATAAACATAACTAATTTATTTTCAAAAAATCAGACAATTGATATTAAAGGTTTAACCAGGGGATTGGGATTTCAGGGTCCAGTAAAAAGATTTGGTATAGGTTTAAGAGGACATAAAGCTGAAAAAGGACAAAGACGTCCAGGAACCCTTGGAGCTTGGACTCCAAGTAGGGTTTTATTTAGTGTTCCTCAAGCAGGACAAATGGGATTTTTTAAAAGATTGAAATATAACAATAAAATAATTGATGTATTATCTCCAGATAAATTTCCTTTTCCTATAGAAAATTACGGGAAATTGAATGGAAATTTAATAATTTTAAAAGGGTCTATACAGGGAACTCCAAAAAGACAACTAATAATTAGCCCAGCTATACGGGAAAAGAAAAAAACAACAAAAGAAAATTTTGAAATAATAAAATTCATGAAATAAATTATAATAAAATGAAAGCACAAATCTTAAATATTGAAGGAAAAAAAGTAAAAGAATTGACTCTTCCAGTAATTTTTGAAACAGAAATTAGGGGAGATATAATTAAAAAAGTTTTTGAAAATACAAAAAATTTTCAACCTTATGGTAATTATATTTTGGCTGGAAAAGATGTTTCTGCAAGTGGTAAACAAAAACACGCAAGACATAGATGGAAAACAACATATGGTTATGGTATATCTAGAGTACCTAGAAAATCATTAGGAAGACGAGGAGATAGATTTGTTTGGATTGCCGCATTTATGCCTGGTTCAAGAAAAGGAAGACAAGCCCATCCTCCAAAAAATGCAGATAAAAAAGGATCGATAAATAAAAAAGAAAAAAAATTTGCTTTATTTTCTGCTATTTCGGCAACTGCTTCAAAAGATGCAATAAAAAATAAATATCATTTAGAATTTGAAAATCTCCCCATAATAATTTCCTCAGAAGTTTTATCTTTAAAATCAAAAGAATTTGAAAAATTAATTCTTGAAATATTTAAAATAAATTCGATAGCTCCAAAAAAAATAAGATGCGGAAAAGGGAAAAAAAGGAATAGGAAATATAAGGTACAAAGAAAGATCTTGTTGGTTGTTTCAAAAGAAGAATTAAATCTTTCAAAAAAATTAAAAAATATTGGAATAGAAATAAATACTGTTCAAAAACTAAATATCCTAAACTTAGCTCCTGGTGGAATTCCAGGCAGATTGGTAGTTTATACTGAAAAATCCTTGGAAGAAATTTCAAAAATAAAATGATTTTAATAAAGCCATTATCAACCGAAAAAGCAATAAGAAATATGGAATTGGAAAACAGAATTAGTTTTATCGTCGATAAAAGAACCAACAAAGATCAAATAAAAAAAGAAATTGAAGAAAATTTTAAAGTTAAGGTTGAAAAAGTTAATATTCAAATGAAAAAAAATGAAAAGATTGCTTCAATAAAGCTGAAAAAAGAATTTAAGGCAAGTGATATTGCGGCAAAATTGGGTATGATTTAATAAAATGGGAAAAACATTAATTCAACAAGCAAGAGGAAGGGCAGGACCCAGATATAGAACAAAGAAAAAAGCATTTAGGATTTGTATAAAATACCCCTCCATAAATTATAATGGTGAAGCGGAAATATTAAAATTATTAAATGTCTCTTGTTATCGGTGTCCTATTGCAAAAATAAAAACAAGGGATGGAGAAATTTTTTATAATGTTGCTGTTAAGGGATTGCTTGAAGGACAAAAAATAATGATTAATTTATGTAATGGAAATCCAAAAATTGGAGATATTCTCCCACTAGGATTAATCCCAGTTGGTTTAGATGTTTGTAATTTAGAAAGTTATAAAGGGAGTGGTGGGAAATTTGTAAGAACTAGTGGAATAAGTGCAAAAATTATTAAAAAAGAAAATAATAATCTCTATTTAAAAATGCCTTCTGGAAAAGAAAAAATACTTCCTGCAGATATTCGAGCAACGATTGGAATAGTAGCTGCTGGGGGAAGAAAAGAAAAACCAATATTAAAAGCTGGAAAAATGGTTTACATTAAGGGAGCCATAGGGGGAAAAGTTTATCCTAGAACATCTGCTGTAAAAATGAATGTTATCGATCATCCATTTGGTAGCGGTAGAGGAAAAAGAATAAAATCGAAGATTCCAAAGAGGAATGTTCCTCCTGGAGCAAAAGTTGGTTTATTGAGGGCAAGAAGAACTGGAAGAGGTTAATTAAAATGGCAATTGGAAAAGAATTTAGTTATCGTGGAAAAACAATAGATGAATTGAAGAAGATGGATTTAAAGGAATTTGCAAAGTTATTACCTTCAAGAGAAAAGAGAACTTTATTAAGAAATTCAGAAGTTGTAGAAAGATTTTTGAAAAGATGTGATAAAAAATTAGCTAAATCAAAAGAGATAAAAACACATTTAAGAGATTTAATAATCACGCCAAAAATTGTTGGATTAGTAGTTTATGTTTATAGTGGAAAAGAATTTTCACCTGTTAAAATAACCGAGGAAATGGTTGGGCACAGATTAGGAGAATTTGTTATGACCAGACAAAAAGTACAACATGGTGCTCCAGGAATTGGTGCAACAAGAGGGTCTGCTTTCCTATCAGTTAAATAAATTTGATTAATTAAAATGGAAAAACAAAAAAACAAAATTATTGAAAAAATAGTAATAGTTAATGGAAATCATCTAGAAATTTCAAGAAAGCAATCTATTTCCATTTGTAAATTTATAACAAACAAAAACCCAAAAGAAAGGTTAGAGAAACTTGAAAAAGTAATTCAAAAGAAAATAGCAATTCCAATGCATTATGAAATACCTCACAGGCATAATATGCCGAAAGGACAAGTTTCTGGAAGATATCCACAAAAAGCATCAAAAATATTTATTAAATTATTAAAGAGCCTTATTGCAAATGCCACTCAAAAAGGATTGAATGAAAAAGAATTAATTATATTTGAAGCTCAAACAAACAAAGCACCAACACCAGTAAGGGGAACGAGAATGGCATATGGGAGAAAAAAATTCAAGAGATGCCATGTAATAATTAAAGCAAAAGAATGTAAAATAAAAGAAAAAATGAATAAATCGGAGATAAAAAATGATTAAAAAAGAATTTGTAAATGCAAAAAAACAGGAATTTCAAATAAAAGAATTTATAATGAATAAAATTGGAAAAGGTAAAATAAGTGATTTAAAAATAGAAAGAACACCAATTGGAGAAAAGATAATTCTAAAAACAGCATATCCTGGGTTGGTTATTGGTCGAGGCGGAGAAGTAATACAAGAAATTTCTGAAAGTTTAAAAAGGGCTTTCAAATTTGAGAATCCCCAGATTGAAATTGCTGAAATAAAAAATCCTGAATTTGATGCTCAAACAGTAGCAGATCAATTGGCTCTTGGATTAGAAAAATTCGGTCCATTAAAATTTAAAATTTTAGCATATAGAGAACTGGACAGATTATCTAAGCTTGGTGCACTTGGTGCAGAAATAAAATTAAGTGGAAGATTGCCTAGTGAAAGAGCGAAATCTTGGAGATTTAGTTTTGGTTATCTAATAAAAACGGGGGGGATGAGACAAGAGATAGTAAATACTGCAAAAACTTATGCTTTTACTAGACCTGGAGTTATTGGGGTAAAAGTAGCCATTATTCCAAAAGGAACGAAAATACCCGATAGGATTAATATTAATAAGGAGTATATAGATTCGCAATTAAAAAAAATAGAATTAGAAATTGAAGAAGATTTAAAGAAAAAAGAAATTAAACCTAAAGAGATAAAAGGAAAAACAAAGTCTAAACAAAATTAAAATGGCAATAATAAAAAACAAAGAGATAAATTCACTTAGTGAAAAAGAATTAAATGAAAAGATAAAAGACTTAAACTTAGAAATGTTAAAAATTAATGCTCAGAAAGCTACTCAAAGTACGAGTGGAACAAAACGTAGTAAAGAAATAAGAAAAACAATTGCAAAAATAAAAACAAAATTAAATGAAATAAACAGGAGAAAATAAAAAAATATGGATATATGTCCCAAATGTGGTTTACCAAAGGCTGCATGTATATGCAACGAGTTAGCAAAAACAAAACAGAAAATAAGGATAGAAAAAATTAAAAGAAGATTCGGAAAAATGGTAACAGTTATTTCGGGAATTGATGAAAACCATAAAGACCTTGCAAAGAGATTAAAAGAAGAACTTGCATGTGGTGGGACATTCAAAAATGGACTAATTGAATTACAAGGAGATCATGTTAAAAAAGCAAAAGAAAGGCTCATGAAACTTGGATTTAGTGAAGAAAATATTGAGGAAAGATAAAAAAATGGAAAAAAACGAAACAAAAAACAAAATAAAAGAAGAAACAGAATGTAGTGACCCAAATTGTCCCATTCATGGACAAATTAGTGTAAGAGGAAAATCATTTACTGGTAAGATTATAAAGATATTTCCAAAAAGGGCAGTAATTGAATTTCAAAGAATTGTCAAATACCCAAAATATGAAAGATTTGCAAAAGCTACAACAAAAATCCATGCTCATTTATCTGATTGTATAAAACACCAGATTAATATTGGAGATCTTGTTAAAGCAACAGAAACGAGAAGAATAAGTAAAATTAAACACGCCGTAATAATAGGAAAAATAAGATAAAATGAAAGCAGTAAATGCGAGAATAACAAAGGGATTGAATTTAGGAAGCATTTTGGTTTGTGCAGATAATAGCGGGGCAAAATTTGTGAGAATTACCTCTGTGAAGCACGGAAAATCAAGAAAGGGAAGACAAGTTTCGTGTGGATTAGCTGATTTAATAAAAGTTAGCGTAAGAAAAGGAACAAAAGAAATGAAGGGACAGGTATTTTGGGCTGTAGTTGTTAGACAAAGAAAGGAATATAGGCGATTAACTGGAGAAAGAATCTGTTTTGAAGATAATTCAGCAGTTTTATTAAAAGATGAAGATGGAAATCCAAAAGGAACACAGATTAAGGGACCAGTTGCAAGAGAAGTTGCAGAAAGATGGCCTTTCGTATCAAAAATTGCAACAATAGTTGTTTAAAGTATATAATTATAAAAATGAAACAAAAATTTTCAACGTCATGGAATAAGAGTAAACAGAGAAGAAAACAAGTTAAATATAGAAAAAATGCTCCTTTGCATTTGAGAAAAAAATTAATAAATGCTGCTTTGAGCAAGGAATTAAGAAAAAAACATTCAAAAAAAAGTGTTTCTTTAAGGAAAGGAGATCTTATAAAAATTCTTTCTGGAAAATTCAGGGGAAAAACAGGGAAAATTGAATCAGTTGATTTAAAACGATTAAAAGTTTATGTTGAGGGAATTCAGATCATAAAACAAGATGGAAATAAGACAAATATTCCATTAGAACCATCAAATTTAGAAATAATTGAATTAAATTTAATAGATAAAAAAAGAATAATGGTAAAAGAAAAGCCAAAAATAAAAACAAAAGCTAAAATAACTAAAATAACTAAAAATAAACTTGAGGTAAAATAAAATGCATTTAAAAAGAAAAGCCATGCCAAAAAATTGGCAACTTCCAAGAAAAACAAAAAAATATATTGTCAAATCTAATCCAGGGCAAAATATGAACTATTCTCTTCCTTGTTTATTGATATTGCGAGATGTTTTGGGATTGGTTAAAACGACTAGAGAGGCAAAGATTATACTAAAAGAAGGTAATATCTATGTAAATAATAAAAAAATAAATTCAGAAAAGTTTTCTATTGGATTATTTGATAGACTATATATTAAAAAAGAAGAAAAATACTTCACCATAACATTAGACAAACATGGTTTAAAGGTAATTGAAATATCTGAAAAAGATGCTGGTGTCAAACCCATAAAAGTGATTGGAAAAAAATTATTAAAAAATAAAAAAATCCAAATAAATTGTTTTGATGGAAGAAACTTTATATATGATAAAGAAATTAGGGTTGGCGATAGTATTTTAATTGATTTAAAAGAAAATAAAATTTTAAAAATTCTATCCCTTAAAGAAGGATCTGATGCCTTTATACTTTTTGGAAATCATAAAGGAAGGGTGGGAAAAATAGAAAAAATCGAAAAGGAAAATGCTATTTTAAAATTTGGAGATGAAAAAAGCAAAGTTAAGCTAAATAATATCTATATTATAAATTAAAATGAAAAAAGAAATAAAAAGTAAAAAAGAAAAGATTGAAAAAAATAACAATCCTATGAAGGAAGTATCTATAGAGCGAGCGATATTACATTGTTCAACAGCAGATCCAAATAAATTAGAAAGATCGATAAAATTATTAAAATTTATAACCGGAATGGTTCCTGTAAAAACCTTAGCAAAAAAAAGGATTCCAACGTTTAAAATACGTCCGGGATTAGAAATAGGTTGTAAAGTAACCTTGCGGGGACAAAAGGCAACAGATATTTTAAAATCTATCTTGGTGGGTGTTCCAGATTTAAATAAAAAACAATTTAGAGAAGGATTCTTCTCTTTTGGAATAAGAGAATATATTGAAATTCCATCGATTCCTTATCAAAGAGATATTGGGATGTTAGGTTTTGAAGTAATTGTGATATTAAAACGAAAAGCCGGAACAAGAACACCGAGAAGAAAGATAAGGCCTAAAAAAATAGGGAATATTCATAGAATCACCCAAGAAGAAACAATAAATTTTTTCAAGAAAAATTTTAAAACACCGATAATTGATTAAAAATGACAGCAAGTGATTGGAAAAAAATGTTCAAGCAACTGAATGCAAAGCCGGTAATTAAATCAAGATATGTTAAATTTTGCAAACCAAAAGATAGGAAACATGGAGTAGCCTCTCAAAAATGTGTTCGATGTGGCCGTTATGGTGGGCATTTAAACCAATATGGTTTACATTTGTGTAGGCATTGCTTCAGAGAAATTGCTGAAAAAATAGGATTTAAAAAATATCACTAAGGAGAAAAAAATGGTAGTACGAGATTGGTTAAGTTCAACATTGAATAGCTTTATGAATTCAAAGCAAGTGGGTAAGAAAGAAGTAATGATTATGCCTATTTCAAATTTGATTTTGGGCGTTTTACAAATAATGAAAGGAGGGGGATATATAAAAGGCTTCAAAATTGAAGAAGACAAATTGAAAAAAGCAATAGTTGAATTGGGGAAGATAAATAAATGTAAAGCAATAAAACCCCGATTTTATGTAAAAAAAGATGAGTTTGAGAAATACATTAAAAGGTACCTTCCAGCAAGGGACTTTGGAATATTAATCGTTTCAACAAACAAGGGTTTAATGACTCATAAAGATGCGATGGAAAAGGGTATTGGGGGTAGCCTCATTGCATATTGTTATTAATTAAAATGAAAAAAGAAATTAAAAAAATTTTGAAAATAACAGAAGGAACACAGGTAGAAATTGATCTCCCTATTATAAAAATTTCCGGCCCAAAGGGGATTGTTGAAAAAAAATTTAAAATTACTAAGGGAATAATTATTGAAAAACAAGGGGATGAAATAATCATCACTCATGAAAAAGCAACAAAAAATGAAAAAAAACTTATTGGTTCAATTGTGGGGATATTAAATAGTTTAATTCGTGGTGTTAACGAAGAATATGAATATGAAGTTATGATTTGCGCAGCGCATTTTCCTATGACTGTAAAAGTGGAAGGAAATAAATTAATAATAAAAAACTTTTTTGGAGAAAATAAAGATAGAGAAATAAAAATACCTGTTGGTGCAAGAGTTTCTATTCAAGGAGATATTATCAAAATACTTTCTCCAGATAAGGAATTAGCTGGATTAACTGCCTCAACTTTTGAAGGTGCAACCAGATTGACCACAAGAGACCGAAGAATATTTCAAGATGGATTATGGATTGTAAAAAAACAGAAAGGAAAACAAAGATAAAATGGAAAATAAACAAAGATTAATAGATGTAAGGAAGAAATTGAAGAAAGCGAAGCCTGTTTTTGTTAGAAAAGATAGTTTTAAAATTTCAAGACTTGGAAAAAATAGAAAAAAGAAATTAAAGTGGAGAAGACCAAGGGGAAGGCATAATAAAGTAAGAGAAAAGAAAAAAGGCAATATGAAACAACCATCTATAGGTTACAGATCTCCAAAGAAAATCAGGGGATTGCTTAATGGATTCAAAATGATTTATATTTCAAACATGAAAGAATTATTGAACTTAAAAAAAGAAGAGATGGGAATAATAAGAAATATTGGTGCAAAGAAAAAATTAGAATTAATGAAAAAAGCAAAAGAACTAAAAATTAATCTTTATAAAATTGATGCAGATAAAGAAATAACTAAAATAGAAGAAAAATCGATGGAATTGAAAAAAAGAAGAGAAGAAAGAATAAAGAAAAAGCTTGAAAGAGAGAAAAAAGAAAAGAAAAAAGAAGAATCTAAAACAGATAAAGAAAAAAAAGAAGAGATAGATCTTCAAAAAGAAAAAACACTTCATCAAAAAATTGAAGAAAAACAAACTATGCACCACGATAGTTTAGAAAAAAGCCATAGTCATGAAATAAAACAAGAACATAAAAATGTAAGAGATGAGGGTAGAGGCCTTGAAAATAATCAATAAAATGAAAACGCTGAAATTGCAAAAAAGAATTGCTGCAAAAATATTGGGTATTGGAATTAATAATGTTTTTTTTGAGCCTGAAAGAATAACAGAAATTAAAGATGCAATTACTAGGCAAGATGTAGAAGACCTAATAAAGGATAAAGCAATAAAAAAACGCCCAATTGGGGGAAATAAAAGAAGATCGGGAAAAATAAGAGATTTAAGAAGAATTAAAGGAAGAAAACGTGGAGTAGGGAAAAAAAGAAAGAGGGTTGGAACTAGAAAAAGAGATTATATTAACAGGATAAGAAAAATCAGAACATTACTAAAACACATGAAAGATAAAAAGGAGATATCTTCAGAGAAATATAACTCTTCAAGAAAACTTGCAAAGGCTAGTGTAATAAAAACAAAAAGAGAATTAATAAATTATTTAAAAGAAAATAAATAGTTGAATAAACAAAATGTCTAAAAAAAAGTTAAAAATTGTTTTGGAAAGAAGAAGAAGAGAAGGAAGGACAGATTATGTTACAAGAATGCATTTACTTAAATCCAATAAGCACAGACTTGTTATAAGAAAAACAACAAATTATATAATTGCCCAGATTATTGAAACAAAAAATCTCCAAGATTTCACAAGGGCTTTTTTCAATTCATCTGAATTAAAAAAATTTGGTTTAAAAAGTGGTTTAAAAAGCACAATGGCTGCATATTTAACCGGATATGCTCTTGGAAAAAAAGCCTTAAAGGAGAATATAAAAGAAGCCATACTAGATATTGGATTACAGACTTCAACAAAAGGATCAAGAATATATGCTTTGGTAAAGGGAGTTATTGATTCAGGTTTAGAAATTCCCTGTGATAAAAAAATGCTTCCAAAACAAGAAAGATTAGAAGGTAAAAATTTAAAATCAGACCCTATAAAATTATTTGATGAAATTAAATCTAAATTAAAATAAGGAAAAATAAAAATGTATAGACAAAGAAAAGAAATGGGAGAAGAAAAAAAACGAGAAATAGAAAAACGTAAAAGAGAAGAGCAGGGATTAAAATGGGTACCAAAAACTCAGCTTGGTAAAGATATTGTTGCTGGAAAAGTAAAAGATGTTGAAGAAATTTTTTCAAATAATCAAAAAATATTCGAATCAGAAATTGTAGATTTATTACTTCCAAATTTAGAAAGTGATTTAATAAATATTGGACAAGCTAAAGGAAAATTTGGCGGGGGTAAAAGACGTCCATGGAGACAAACACAAAAGAAAACTGCTGAAGGAAATGTTCCAACTTTCTCTTGTTTAGTTGTTGTAGGAGATAAAAATGGGCATGTTGGTCTTGGATTGGGAAGAGCAAAAGAAACAATCCCAGCTAAAGAAAAAGCGATAAAACAAGCAAAATTAAATATATTAAGCATAAAAAGGGGTTGTGGAAGTTTTAATTGTACCTGTTCAGAAAAACACAGTATTCCATTTCAAGTAAAAGGCAAATGTGGTAGTGTGAGGGTAACATTAATTCCTGCGCCAAAAGGAACTGGATTGGCTGCAGATGATGATTGTAAGAAAATACTAAGATTGGCTGGAATAAAAGATGTTTATAGTCGATCTTCTGGACAAACAAGAACTAAAATAAATATGGCTAGAGCGTGTATTGATGCTTTACAAAAATTAGATAAATTTGTATAAAAAAATAACCAGAAATAAAATGAAAAAAATAATTGTATTAAGAATTAGAGGAAGAGTTGGAGTCAGAAGAGAAGTTGAGGATACATTATATATGTTAAGATTAAGAAAAAAAATGGTTGCTGTTATCCTAGATGATTCTAAAGAAACAATGGGTATGATACAAAAAATAAAAGATTATGTTGCTTTTGATGAATTAAATGAAGAAACTTTAAAATTGTTAATTTTAAAAAGAGCTAAACTTCCAGGAAATAAGAGTCCCGGTTATGATGAAAAAAAAGCGGAAGAAATTGCGAAGAAAATATTAGAAAATAAATCAAAAATTTCTGAATTGGAAATAAAACCTTTTTTTGCGTTACATCCGCCCAGAGGAGGATTTAAAAAAAGCATAAAGGTGCCTTATCCAAAAGGAATTCTTGGAAAAAATAAAAATTTAAATGAATTGATTAAATTAATGTTATAATTATACTAAAATGTCAACACTAAGATCTAGGCGTTCTCGAGTAAGGGGTAGAAAAACTGCTGGTTATGGCTATAAAAAGAAGCATAGGGGAAAAGGCAGTAAAGGTGGAAAAGGCATGGCTGGAACAGGGAAAAGAGCCGGACAAAA
>DAKN01000031.1:12150-12461 GCA_002499185.1 Candidatus Pacearchaeota archaeon UBA284
GAAGAAAAAATAAAAGAGTCTGGAAGCGTTGCTAAAAAGATATAAATATTTAATTTAATAATTATTTTAGTTTACGATTTAAAGAGATTGACCAAATATTCAAAATGTCCTTTAAAAATTTTGTAATGAATTTACCAGAAGTAAAAGGTCCTGGTGATAAGCATTTAAGTTTTGGAACGAGAATAAAATGGACATTGATCATGCTTATTTCTTTTTTTATACTTTCTAATATCCCATTATATGGTTTAAGCGCAAATGCGTTATCTCAGTTTGAATATTTATCTATTATTTTAGGAGCTAATTTTGGGAGT
>DAKN01000031.1:12619-19418 GCA_002499185.1 Candidatus Pacearchaeota archaeon UBA284
CTTTTCTTAGGTGGATTAATGGTTATCTTGATGGATGAAGTAATACAAAAATATGGCTTTGGAAGTGGAATTAGTTTATTCATTGTTGGTGGAGTAGCCTGGCAATTAATTATACGGGCATTTAATTTTATAGGTCCAGATAAAAGCATACAAGCAATTGGAAAAGTGCATGTTTTCTTTGTTTCATTGTTTAATGGAAATACAACAGAAGCGTTTATTGCATTATCTGCAATTCTTGCTACGGTCTTTATATTCTTACTTGTTGTTTATATTCAATCTATAAAAGTTGAAATACCCCTGTCATTTGGAAGAATACGTGGTATGAGTATCAAGTGGCCATTATCTTTTTTATATACTAGCAATATTCCTGTAATTTTAACTGCCGCATTACATGCGAACTTCCAATTATTTGCAACATTGGCTCAAAATACCTTGGGAAAGGGCACCTTTTTAGGAACTTTTAATAGCGGTGGTGTCGCAACTTCTGGAATGGCTTATTGGATTGCTCCCCCTCATGAAGGGATCATCAATGCAATAATCACAAATTCGTTTTCAGCTACTATGATGCTTCAATCACTTTTCTATATGCTTTTCATGATTGCTGGTTCTACTATGTTTGCTATTTTTTGGATGAAAACATCTGGACAAGATGCAGAAACGCAATCAAAACAATTAGCTGCAAGCGGTTTACAGATTCCAGGATTTAGAAGAGATCCAAGGGTTATAGAAAGCATATTAGAAAGATATATCTTACCCTTAACAATAATGGGTGGAGCCGCTGTTGGTTTACTGGCATCATTCGCAGATATTACTGGTGCATTAGTAAGAGGAACTGGGATCTTATTGGCTGTAATGATATTATATAAAATGTATGAAGATATATCTCAACAATACGCTATGGATTCAAATCCCTTAGCAAAAAAAATGATAGCATCTTAAATTTAAATAAAATTATAAAAACAAAAAAATGATACAATTTTTCGTTGATTTTGTAAGTTGGAGTCCACCTTGGGGGCCATTAATTAGTATAGTTCTTTTTTCTTTAATTGTCTCTGTAATAATAAATCTTTTATTTTATCTTGTAACTGATTTAAAAAAATTAAGAGAAATGAAAGAAAAACAAAAAAATCTGCAAAAAAGATTGAAGGAAACACAAGATCAAAAAGAACAATTAGAAATACAAAAAGAAATGTTGGCATCAAGTGGAGAAATGATGAAAAATTCATTAAAAACTATGCTTGTGAGTTTTGTTCCAGCTGTTTTAATGCTTGCCTTTTTAAAAATGCTTTATATGGATTGGGCAAAAATTGGAAATATAATCTCTTGGGAAAAAGATCTTTGGTTAGTTCATGATGGTGCTGGGTGGTTTTTATGTTATATTATCTTCAGTTTTATTTTTAGCATGATTATTCAAAAGAAAATAATGAAAATTTAAAAAACAAAATGAAAAAGCAACAAGAAAATAAAGATTTTGAAAAGAAAATAGTAGAAATGAATATTCTTGAGAATCAGTTGTCTCAATTAGATCAACAATTTTCTTTAATTGAAAAACATATTATAGATTTACAAAATTTAAATTCTTCATTAGAGGAACTTTCAAAAACAAAGAAAGACCAAGAATTTTTCTCTCCTGTTGGGAATGAAATTTTTGTTAGATCTAAAATAATAGAGCCTGGAGAAGTTTTGATTAATATTGGTGGAAAAACTATAATAAAAAAGAAAACTATAGATGCAAAAAAATTTATTGAAGAAAAAATTGCAAAGGCAAATGAATTAAAATTTCAAATTTCAGATGAAATGCAGATAATAATTAATGAAATGCAGGCAATACAACAAGAAATTATATTTTCCCAAGGACATGTTTGTGATTCAAATTGTAACCATTGAATTAAAACTTAAAATGAACTTCTTTGAGCCAAGGATATCTTGCTATAACTCTAAATAAGAATTCTTTAAAGGGTAATATCCCCATTTCAGAAATTATGCCCTCTATAAGTTCTGGTTTTATTTTCTCAAATGCTGGATTTTCTATTCTAATTCCTCTTGGGGGATTTTTCCAAATCTCTTCTGTTGGCCTTTTCTCCAATGGAATTTCATCTATACTTCCTTTACTATAATCGTATTTCCAAGAATCTGCTGCAATAAAAACCGGAATTCCATAATCTTTTGCCAAAATTGCATAAAGTTCTGAACCTATCTTATTGTAAATCCTTTCATTCGTTATTGCGTCTGCTCCAAATAAAACCAAAGTGGAATGTTTTATGGCATGTCTTGCCGCACTATCTATTATGTGTGTGACAAGAATATCATTTTTTGCTAATTCTGCAGATGTCTTTCTTCCCTGAAATAACGGCCTTGTTTCGGTATTGTAAACACTAAAATCTTTTCCTTGTTTTTTTGCTTCTATTAATATCTTTACAACACTTGAACTATGGCAATGCGTAAAAATGATATCACCATCTCTTATTATGTTTGCTCCATGCTTAGCAATTTCTTTTTCAGCATGTTTAAAATGTTCTAATGAATTAGTTACACCGTGGTTGATTTCTTTAAAACTTAATGTTCTAAATAAACTATTAAAAAGAAGAGGTTCTGTTGGTCTTAATGAAATCAATTTCTTTATTGAACTCTTATCGCTTTTTAAAAGTAGAGCATTAACTGCGGCTTTTGCTATATTTTGTGCGCCTTGTATTTTTACATTTTTAATATTCTTACAAACTTTTTCAAATAATACTGTTGAATTCTTCTTAAAATTACCTTTTTTTTTCACCATCTTTTATTTTTTTAATACGTTTAACACCTATTAAAATCTTTCCTCTAGAGAACATTTTTAAGTATAATTTTCTTTAAAAATATATAAAAAGAGGGAAAATGTTTGAATTTTTGATAAATCCAAAAAAAGCTGAAAGAAGGCCATGGGAAATGATAATAATTGGTTTTTTTTATGCAGCATTGGCTGTTTTTGTTTGTGATTTTCTTTTTATGAATAATCCTGTTTTTGAAAAACATATAAGCATATTAATTGTTTGTTTTACTGTGTTTTTTTCTATTCCATTTGTTTTTTATTTAATAAAATTCGAAGAAAATAAGGGCACTAAAATAAAAAGCGAAAGAAGACTTTTTAAAGAACATGGAAAGGCTCTTTTATCTTTAATTTTTTTATTTTTAGGGTATGTGCTTGCTTTTTCTATTCTTTATGTTACAATGCCCCCAGATTATACCCAAATAAATTTCAAAATACAAGCAGAAACTTATTGTCAAATTAATAGTTTTGATATAGATGGCTGTGTAAATAATGCTTTTTCAAGTCTTGGTGCAAAATCTGATTTGTTATCCGGTGAAGCGATTAACAGGGCTGTTGCTTTTAAAGATGGCATGTCCCGTGTTGCTATGATTTTGACAAATAATTTCTATGTTTTTCTCTTTACTCTCTTATTTTCTTTTCTTTTTGGTGCTGGAGCAATATTTATTCTTGCATGGAATGGTTCTGTAATTGCTACAGCAATCGGAATATATGGGAATGGACTTTTACATGGTGTTCCTTCTGGTTTTTTACGATATATGGTCCATGGGCTTCCAGAAATATCTGCTTATTTTGTAGTTGCATTGGCTGGGGGAATTATAAGCACGGCAATAATAAAACACGAGTTTGGGGGAGGTAAATTTCTAAAGATTTTGCAAGATGCACTTGATTTGATTATTGTTGGACTTCTTATATTAATAATATCTGCTTTTATGGAAGTTTTTTTAACACCGATATTAATATAAATGTCTTTTTTTCAGAATATCTATAAAAATACCTAATTTTAATAATAAAATGGAAAAATCCTTAAAAAGTAAAAAAATCCCATCTAATGAGGATCAGTTAAAAAGGAATTCAAAATTATTAATAATTTATACTATTTTGGGTGGAATAAGTAGTTTTTTCTTCTATTTTATGCTTGCACGGGTTTTAAGTGTTGAAGAATATAGTTTGTTTTATGCTTTTATTGCATTAACTTATTTTTTCATGATTCCTCAAGAAACTGTAAAAATGGTTACTGCGAAATATACCACTAAATTTTTATGTCAGAATAAGCCAGGAAAAATAAAAACACTTTATATTGATTCAAATAAATTTGTTTTTAAATACTCTATTGTGGGATTTGTATTATTCTTATTAATATATCCTTTATTGGGTGGATTGATGCATGCCACTTTTTTGCAATATTTGTTATTTAGTTTTTGCATTCTTGTAATCTTTTTAGTCCCAGTATCTTGGGGTATTTTGCAAGGAATGAATAGATTTAATCGTCTAGGAATTTTATCTTTTTTGTATCATTTCTTTTTATTAGTGGCTGCTGGAATTTTAATATTGGCAGGGTTTGGGTTAAATGGTTCATTGATATCTATTGCTATATCTGATTTATTTTGTTTTGTAGTCGGATTATTGATGATTGGTCCATTATTAAAAATAAAAAAAGAAAAGTTTAATGAGAAAGGGCTATTTAGGTATAGTATAGCAGTTTTTGCTATTCTGGGATTATTGATAGTAATGAATTCAATAGATGTTTTTATAGCAAGATATTTCTTTTCAAATACTGATTCTGGCTTATATGGGGGAATATCCACGATAAGCAAAACAATATTTTTTGTTTCTATTGCTGTTGCAAGGGTTATGTTTCCTAAAGTGGCTGAAATAGATGAATTAGGAAAAGGAGATGATAAAGCAGAAAGCAAATCTTTGTTAAAAACAAGCCTTTTAATTACTGGAAGTTTGTTTTTAGTTTTAATATTGGCAGCAATTTTATTTCCCGAACTCATAATTTTAATTGTTCTTGGAGAAAAATACTTATCTGTTGCTCCGTTGTTAAAATATGCTATAATCTCTATGGCTTTTCTATCTTTTTCGACAATTGTTGCATTTTATAATTTATCCTTAAATTGGAATAAAAAGTTAACTGCGAGAATAATCGGAGCATTTGTGTTTTTAGAGATTGTTTTAACAGTTATGTTTCATAGTTCTTTAAAAGAATTTATTCTTATGATTTTAATAGCAAATATTTGGCTTTTTATCGTTCTTCTATCTACTACAAAAGTTTATGAAAAACCAGTTAATATCCAGAACAAAATAAAAAATGAGAAAATTAAGAAGGCAATATTTAAAAGCAAAAAATAGCTTATAAAAAGTAACTAAATAATTTAAAATGGAAGAAAAAAGCGAAGGGAGTTCATTTAAGAAATATATTCCATATATTGCATTTTTTTGTTTAATATTAATTATTTTTCTTGCGGTTTATGTGAGAACTTCAAATATTGATAATTTAAGAGATATTGCAACTGGAGATTATACTCTTGGACCTGATTTAGACCCATTTTTATACTTGCGACATGCCCAGGAGATAGTTAACGGAAACTTACAAAATCCAGATATTATGAGGCAGGCACCACTGGGTGTAAATAATTATGCCTATTCTAGCCTAATGCCTTGGTTTATTGTGGGATTATATAATTTTCTCTCTATATTTACTACAACAAGTGTTGAATATGCGGCAATTATTCTTCCAGTAATCTTGTTTGCAATAACCCTACTTTTCTTCTTTTTATTTATGCAGAAAATATTTTCATTTATCATGAAGAAAGAATATTCTTATGCTGTAGCCATTATTGCAACACTATTATATTCTGTTATTCCGGAAATGTTGCATAGAACAACTGCTGGTATTCCTGAAATTGAAAGTCTTGGAATGGTTTGGTTTTGGATGGCTTTTTATTTTTTTATGATGGCTTGGCAATCTGAAAAAACAAAGAAGTCAATAATTTTCGGATTATTGGCAGGAATAGCAACAAGTTTAATGATGTTCAGCTGGGGAGGTTATAAATATATATTTATGGTAATTTCTTTAGCAACATTAATATCCTTCTTATTTCAAAAAATCTCAAAGAAAAATATTCTTGTTTTTACTGCATGGTGGATTGTTCCAATAATAACTATTCTAATAAGGGATAGGGGCATTGGGCTTATAACCTCGAGTATTCCAGATTTTTTATTTTCTAGTGTGGTTGTTTTTATTCTTTTTGCAGATATTCTTTTGTATAAATTTATAATTAAAGAAAAACATAACAAAATAAAAATTCCAAGACCCTTCTTTTCGTTAATTGTTTCAGTAATCGCATTAATTCTTTTAGCTGGAATATTTTTTGGTCCAACCTTTATAATAGATAAATTTTCTTCATTGACAGAAGGGGTTTTGCGTCCTTTTGGGGAATCGAGAGTTGGACTAACTGTTGCAGAAAACCGCGCACCATATTATATTGAATTATATAACTCCTTTTCTGTAAATCTTTTAGGAATTACTATTTCACTATTCTGGCTTTTTTTCATCGGAGCATTTTTATTATTTTATGAGGCGGTCAGAAAATTTAAAGGGAAAGATAAAATAATTCTTCTTTCATCTTTTGCATTATTCCTGATTATGTCTATTTTCAGCAGATATTCTCCACAAAGCATATTTAATGGAGATAATGTTTTAAGCCAAGGGATTTATATTTCCGGATTTTTAATCTTGTTTATTGGATTAATTTATGTTTTCATAAAAGGAAAAGAAGAAACAAAAGAAAATTTCATGAAAATAAATTATTCATACCTTGTCTTAATTGCATTTATGTTTTTTGCAATAATTTCAATGCGTGGAGCAATAAGATTATTCTTTATTATTGCTCCAATGATGGTAATAGCTGCATCATTTTTGCCAGTAAAATTCTTTGAATATGGATTCAAAACAGAAGATTCTTTCAAAAAAATTCTTTATCTTGGAAT
>DAKN01000031.1:19486-20258 GCA_002499185.1 Candidatus Pacearchaeota archaeon UBA284
GAAAATACTCCTGAAAATAGCATCTTTGTGCATTGGTGGGATTATGGATATTGGGTGCAAACAATTGGCCTTAGAGCTACTGTAACCGATGGTGGACACGCAAATAGCTTTTGGGATCATACTACTGCAAGATATTTAATGACTGCAGAAAATGAAAAAACATCTATTCAATTATGCAAAGCCCATAATGTTTCTTACTTTTTAATAGATCCAACAGACATAGGAAAATATGGAGCATATAGCAGTATTGCCTCTGATTCTACCGGCAAAGATAGGGCAAGTTGGATTCCAACTTTTTCATTAGATGAAAAACAAACACAAGAATTAAAGAATGAAACGGTTTATGTTTATACTGGTGGATTTTATTTAGATAAGGATTTTATATGGGATAATAAATTATTGCCACAAAATGCGGCAGTTGTCCCCGGATTTTTAGTTCATGTAGAAAACAACCAAATCCAATCTATCGAATCAGTAATCATCTATAATAATCAAAGATATTATATTCCGATAAATTACATGTATNNGATGGAAAAATAAATCCGATTGGTGCATCATTATTTTTATCTGAAAAAGTTTCGAATTCCCAATTAGCTAAAACATATTTATTAGATGAAACAGAGATGGTTTTGGTTCATCAGGAAGATTCTTCAATAATCAAGCAGATTAAAAATTTTTATAATATAACAAATATGGATTTCATTTTATTGTCAAGCGGAGATTTTCAAGGCCCAATAAAAATCTTTAAAGTAAATTATGATGAAAGTATCCC
>DAKN01000086.1 GCA_002499185.1 Candidatus Pacearchaeota archaeon UBA284
GAAGATCGGTGCCTTTCCAAATGATGCGTCTTTGATCAGACTTGCTGGTTCGATCCTTATTGATATCAACGAGGAATGGATAACGGGTAACCGGTATTTATCTGTGAAGAGTGAGATGATCTCTCTGGATACAGGTTGTGCTGATTTTACAGCAATATAGAGACACTACCCATAAGAAAAGGTCATTTTAATTTATCTGATACAATTAAAACAAAAAATAATAACAATTATAAATTTTTATCATTATTTTTAGAGATTTAACTAATTATATAGTATGAAAATGGGCGCATTCGAATTCTATTAGTAAATCAAAGTAACTTTAATCGTCTTAAAACCTGTTTCACGATAGTGATACCGGAAATAATAAGCCGGAATAAATATTGCCCAAACATTTTATTCAAATATTCTGGTATTATAGTCCATAATAAAAGATAATATTTTTGAACCTTAAAGTTTTTACAATTTCGTAAAATTTCACGTGCAGAATTAGAATTTCCTATCATCAAATTTAACCGTGCAGAAAGTACTCTTAAATTATCAATATATACTAAAACATCAGTAAAATCGTCTTTACTATCTTTATTTTGTAAAATATAATCCATACCACTTTTAATAAATGGATGTTCTTTCGTTATTGCAATTCTTTCTTTCGCCTTTTTAATATGCTGTGTTATGAAATAAAATGAACAAATTTTACTATTAAACGCGACAGGGTATCGTAATGCAATTCTTGCCCAAAGATCTGCATCGCTTCCCCATGCATTTCCTTCCTTGAATCCAGATGCATCAATAAAAACGGTTTTTTTCAATGCTACCGATGAACATGTGATAAAACGGTCACCAAGAACTGTAGATTTAAAAAAATCAGGAACTATGCCTTCATATCCATTGTTTGGGATTGAATAATATCGATGAACAACTTCCTTATTATCGATAATTTCTACAATTCCGGTTGCAAAAACGCCAGCTTGAGGATATTTTTCTGATAATGTAAGGATTGTTTCAAGGAAATACGGGCGCCATTGATCATCAGCATCCAAAAACGCAATAATATCTGCTTTGGCGTACCTTACCCCCTGATTCCGTGCAGCGGATTCTCCCTTATTATATTGATTTATCAATGTGATTCTCGGATCGTCAAATGTCTGCACAATCTTCGCTCCATCATCAGTCGATCCATCATTAACAACAATTATCTCAAAGTCCTGTATGGTCTGAGAAAGGACAGAGTTGAGTGCATCTGAAATATAATGGCCCATATTGAATAATGGTATTATAACAGATATTTTCGGAGTCATTAGATAAAACCTTGATGCGAGTCTGTGTATATAATTTCGATGTAGTGCATTGTATACGTCAACATTTTTTGAAAACTGTTACAAAAAAATGTATTAAAAATGTGATGCTTATTTTGCGTCATTAAACAACCTTTTTGGGTAGTTATTTTTATTTCGGACATATTAACTATTTCTCCTTCCTTAATGATGCCCAAACTTCATGGTTATCATAGATTAAATTACTTTGAAGATTTGATTCGTATCCCTCGATATTTCTATTCCTGTCAAAATATGCTCTTCTGACCATAATACTATCTTCATTCACAATATAATTATTAGGATTTTGGGCAACAACTCCTCCAAATTTTTCCATTATATAATACCGAAACGCAAGCATATAATAATCGTCAGATCCCAAATCCATTTTTCTGTCAGATACTGTCAAAAGTGTATCTGCAGCCTTCATTTCACTTTCGGTGAATGTATATCGATCCGGATTTTCAGATAATTCTCCGTAAAATGGAGTATGGAGGTTCACATCACTGCTGTTGATTGTAAAGAATGAGAAAACCGCAATTATCAGGATGAGTACTGAAAATTTTAAAAAATTCGTTTTAGGAATATTGCATATCTGGTAGATACCGGATGCGCAAATAGGGGCTGCGATAACTATTAAAAAAGCTATCCATCTTCCTGGAATGAAGTTTTTTATTCCGAATAATGCGGGTCCAAAGGAAAAAATAATTAATGCAATGAGAGTAACTATCAAACCAATTTTTTCTCTGCTTTGAATTCTTGGTTTTAACCAATATAATACTCCTATTACGGTAAAAGCAACAAGAATATAAAAATGGATACGATTTAGAGGAAAATCTGAAGCGGTGAAACCGGCGATTTCCCCTCCTTGAAATTCAGTACTGCTCTTTAGGGTTACGATCAAAGGTAGTAGAATGAATTCTAGAAATGTCCTTCCTATCCGATACGGATTATACACAAACCGTGATATTAAAGAAATACCCAATATTGCCACCAAAAAAAAGACGAATTTATTATTAAATGTCGAAACTGAATTAAAAGAAAATATTTTGGAAGAAAGATAACTGGCAATCAGATAAACAACTAGAGTAATAAAAATCAAAACTGGAGATAGTGTATGGACATAAATTAATAGTAATGTTAGAAGGATGATAATTATATTTCCGGCCGTTTGGTTAATTTTCGAACTGAATAAATAAAGGACGGCCGAATATATTAAGATACCAATTGAAGTTGGGATCAACCATGCTCCCCAACTAATATTAAATGGATTAATAGCGATGAATAGACTTGATAACAAACCAATTTTCAATCCGGCCAGGTTCCTTGCAAAAAGAAAAATGAAAAAAATAACTATACAATACATAAAACCTATCGAAAAAAACAACGAATCTTTTAAATTTAAACCTGTTACTAAGAGTGTTGTGAGCGCCTCGATGTGAAATAATGCAGGATAACCCTCATTTAATCCAGTTACCATAGATATATTGCCAAATTCATGCAATAGTCTAACCCAAAACATATGCTCCCAAGGATCCATGCCATAGAATCCGGGATACTCATATAACACATGAGCTCGTAGAATAAAAGCAATTAAAAAAATTTTGAATAATACCCAATAGGAGTAAAGGTAATTTTGTGCATAAAGGATATCAAAAGCGATTAATGCACAACAAAAAACAATTATAATAAAATATATCTCTGGTCGGTAAAGATTAGACCAGAATAAATAATTTGCAAAGATTATGAGGAAAAAAAACAAAATATTAATTTTTTTAATAATAGTTGATGAGATATTTAGGATTATTAAATCAGGAATTCCTTTAATTCTGTTTCCAACCAAAATGTAGAAACAACCTACACATAAGAGTGTAATGCTCAATTCTAAAATAATTGATCTATGGAGAAATAATTGATTATAAATAATGAGTGTTGATGAAATTACAAGAATAAATAATGCAAGATGTCTATCAGCTTTTTCCATCAATGAAATGAGCGGCAATTTAATATTCATTTTTGGGAATAACTCCAAGCTACTTACAGACTTTTATAAATATGGGATAAAATACATAGTCATCAAATATCATTCTGTCCCTTAAAAAACCTTTGAATTAACATGCATTATCTCTTTAACAATTTTTTCCGACGCACACCGCTCCATCGAGTATTGGATTCATATCTCAAACATAGATTATTCGTGTTATCTTCGCAATACAATTAGGGTTCTTAATTTACTCTAGTATATTATCATCAGCATCATCTATAAAGTTAACTTTTTCTGGCTCTGTAGAAATGCTAAGTTA
>DAKN01000060.1 GCA_002499185.1 Candidatus Pacearchaeota archaeon UBA284
GTGGTATCCCACCTTATTGGAGAGAGAGAAAGCAAAAATGGAATGTGGCTCAAACCTACACTTTATCCATTTTTGTTAAGTGTCTCCAACCAAGCAGTTAGTTTTTTTAACTCAATTTCAAGGTTTGCTCTTTCTTTCTTATTCATTCTAACCTCCGAGTTAAAATTTGGTGGTCGAGGAGGGACTTGAACCCTCACGAGGCTATGCCCCGACAGATTTTAAGTCTGTTTCGTCTGCCAATTCCGACACTCGACCAACATATTGTTCCTAATAAGTTTTTGCCCAATGTCTCCAATGTATTCCATTCCGTCACCCGACAATTTATTTTAAAGAACTTATCCAACAATTATAACCAACAATATAAAAAAGTCAATACCTCAATCAAAAATAAAAACAATTACAATCAAGAATACTACAACGGGGATACATAATAGTAAAAACATAAGATGTATGTAGTTTTCTAATGTTTTTGTATCCTTTTTAAGTAATTTAAAGAACATTTTTGCAATTGAATAAACAACCCCACAAATAACAGTTGCAAAAAACACCACTATTAGCAGTATGTTTTTAATCAGCAATTCTAAAATTTTTAGCATTAGTTCTCTCCATGTTTATGGACTTTGCTATACTTCTCAGATAGGTTTCTACTGATTCGGAATTACCATATGGTGTATTGAAATAGATTTCAATTTTCTGTATAAATTTTTTCTCTGTTTCTGGTGCTATTATAATATCATCTTTGTTATTGTGTAAATATACGCCTTTCTTGTCCATAAACAATAATTGCAGTAATACACCATAACAAATAAGCAAACCAAATGCTACAAGGTCTTTACTTGCAAGTTCTTCTGAAGGATACATGTTTTGTGGGTCAAGTTTTATATAAGAATCAATGGCGTTGTCTGGAATTTCATTATCAAAATAAAGAGCCAATACTTCAATGTTTTGCATAATTGAAATATATGCAGGTGGTTTTTTAGTTATAATGTTAATTAACTCTTCAAATATTACTTTTTTCATAGCATCTGAAAAGAATCCAAGAAGGTCTTTTCTTGATGTTTGAACTTGGGTCATTATGAGTTATCCTTATAATCCAATATAATTTTACCATTCATATGGTCTATTTCGTGTTGAATTACTATTGCATCTCTACCTTCAAACCATCTTGTTATAGAATTACCAAATTTCGTTGTATAGGCAAGATTTATTTTTTGGGCTCTCTTTATACTGACTATCTCATTTGGACACGATAGACACCCCTCTGTGCTTGTTATTTCCCCTTCCATTTCAATAATAGTGGGATTTAATAAGGGCAACCTTTCCGATTTTTCAGTATATATTATTGCTACCCTTCTCGGAATCCCAATTTGTATTGCTGAAATACCTATACCTGTTTTGCTTGACTCAAGTTCAGAAGTGAGTTTTTTTATAAGGTTTATAGTTGCCTTATTCCAATCAACAGGCTTTGATATTTCACGAAGTTTATTGTTTGGGTATTTTACTATCATTGCAATTCCTTTTTATGTTAAATTACATATTTTTTATAGGAGTAATTTTTTCCATTTGTTATATGGGATACATCAATAGATATCACATTTCCTTGGGAACATTTATTGAAAGAAGGCTTTTCAACACACAATGCGTTTAAAGAATATTTTTTATTGATATAATTGTCAACTATGGTTTCCCTGAAAAATATAGGAAAGGGTCCTACAAATATATCTCCCAAATAACAATGTTTTTGATTATATTCTCCTATAAATATTGTTTTTCCAGGGAAAAAGCAATCTACAATCAATAAAATCTTTTTATGGTTAAAAGAAAGAAATGAAATAGAGATAGCATCATCTCCTGAAACATGGATTTTTTTATTAAATATTCCTTCCAAAAAAGAAGCACCATCTAAATCACATGCTATAAAAATGTCTTGTGTGTTTTTATTTGACTTATTAATTAACATATTCTTTAACAAACTTGGTTTTGTTAAAGGAGTTTTAGAAAGTAGAGAAGACATCTCTTTTCTTAGCAGTTCATCTTTGAAATTCTTATCGTGGAATGCACGCAATTCATTTTCTGATTCTTCACAAAGTTTAGTTTTCATAGTTACTCCTTTTATAATTTTTTAGTATCATTAAATAAGTAATAAGTATCACATACGATTTTTCAATACTTACTACCATCCAACAAAAATGCAAACAACCAAAGCAATAACAGAGATAACAAGTGAAATTTTTAGAAAAGTCCTGTTTCTTACTGACCAAATAACAAGATTTGAATAAAACGAGTTCATTTTATCTCCTTTAAGTTATAATAATCAATTAACCCCATAAGTTCTTTTTTTGTGTGTGCTGAGTAGTCTGCATACCCATTTTCATCCACTGCCTGCCACCACCCTTTCTTATCTGGGCTATGATATCCATAATTTATCAAAACATAACCCATATAGCGATAATGTCCAGACTTTTTTATTTTTGTACTTTTCATTTTGTTCCCATTTTATAGTTTAATAAGAAAGGATAGAGAAGTCGAACAGATAAACATACAAACACGACTTACGGAGGTATATATGAGTATGTTTTTCGCATCGCTTGGGCGACCAATATCCTTTCTTATTTTTTTCATATTTTACCATGCTCCTGAAAGGAGTAGTAATTATCAGAAACAAGTAAATGGTCAATCAGGGGTATTCCTATTGTATCTAAAGCGTGCTTTAATTTTGTTGTTACTGCTATATCGTCGTTGCTCGGTTCTAAAAAACCACTTGGATGATTGTGAGCAACTATTATTTTTGTTGCACCAGATAACAAAGCAAACCTACATACTAAAGAAGTGGAGACTATAGACTTTTCTTCCCCACCAGTATGTAAATCAATTGCTTTTACTGGATTTCCTTGAACCATTGCGATTGCAAAAAAATGCTCCTGTATCTCATATTGTATGTTTGGGAACAATAAATTTAAAAAAGAAAAAACCTTGCTCGGTGTTGTAAGAGTTTCATCATTGTTATATTTAACTCTTTTTTCTGCAATTAACTGAATCCTTACACTTTCTGCTATGTAGTCTTTGGATTTGTTTTTTACAGATTTTGCTTTCATTTTTCTCCTTTGTTTAATTAAGTATATTATACCATAAAAATATATTTTTGTCAAGTCCGTTCTGCAATAAAATCTTCTATTGTTGAAATAAGAAGTTTGTTTATTTTTTCTGTATTTGGGTGTGTCGGAAGATTACAAGTTACCAACGCAACTTCTATTTCCTTTTCTAATTTATCAGCAATAGCATATAATTGTTCCAATGTATATTTACCACATTTTATATCTCGTATCATATCTGCATTTCTTAATGGGAACTTCACTTTACCTGTGGTTATAAGTTCAAGTGCTTCNNACAAGTTCTTTTCTGTTTGAAAATATTTTTATTCTTCCACCAAGTCCTTCCATTGCTTTTGCTATTGTAAAATCAAATGGTATTTTGCTATCCCCAACAATAACATTGTGCTGGATATAATTATGCTCTAAAACAATATCTTCTGTATGTAAATTAAACTTGGATTTTAATTGTGGAACAATAGTCTCTACCTTTTCCTTATGGTTTTCAGTTGATTGAAGAAACCCTACAACCTCTTCTAATTTATTATAATGCTCCGTTTTAATACACATTTTCTTTTTCTGACTATGTGCATACCCAACAAACCTGTGATAAAGACCTTGGTGTGGAAATATATTTGAGTTTTCAAGCAATTGCATTCCATACTTGGTTGAGTGGATTATTTTATTTTCGGGCACAAAAAGTTGCTCAAGAATATTGGGGTTGTTGTCTGTGGCAAGTCGTATAAACTTTCTAATTTCATATAGTGTAAAGTCTATTGCATCTGTATCGTTTTTTCCACTTTCTAATTTTGATTGTTCGGAAACATCAACTTGGTCTATTGAAAATAACCCAAAATAATATTCTTTGTTGGCTATGAATATTCCTGAATAATCTGTATCTGATGTTGGCGTATCCGTTCCATAAAGTTTTGACCCAACCTCATATTTAAGAATACAATTTTCATTTGCAATAACTTTGGCATCCACAAAACCTCCTATTTTTAACTAATCAAATTATACCATATATTTATGAAAAGTCAAGTGGCTTTTCCCAATACCCAGTTGCTTTATTTAAAACATATCCTTCTGATTCAAGAACATCCTCTACATCTAAATAGCAACAATTTTGGTTTGTGGCAATCATACGAGAGTTAATTTTACCATATTCTTTTAAATGAAATTGTGCTAAATTTTTTATACTGTCTACATTTATACTCATAGTTACCTCCATAATTAAAATTCAAATTTAATGTTTATTAAATTATT
>DAKN01000071.1 GCA_002499185.1 Candidatus Pacearchaeota archaeon UBA284
GTGCCTTTTCTTTGAGCCATTTCTCTTATTTTAGCAAAATCTTTTTCTCCTTTTGGAAATATAATGTCTTTTATTAAAAAATTATGCGTAATTTCTGCCTTTTTGAAATTTTCAATATTTAAATCAAACAAAAAAAGACTAGCAATATCTTTGTTGGTGGTTATGATTTTGCAAAAATCTGGATTTAATTTTCCTTCCCCTTTTGTACTCGGTTTTGCAGATTTTGGGGCTTTCGCCTTTATTTTTAATTCTATACCAGGGGCATTAAAAGATAAAGCAATAAATGCTAAGGGAAATTTATGTATTATATCTAGGATTTCTTTTCCACTCATTTCTCCATCTACAATATACTGTTTTACACCCATAAATTGTTTTTTATTTTTGAAATTTAACTTGCCAGTCAAATCCGCAGTAGTTATTATTGCTCCAGAAACATTGGTTTTAGAATTTCCAAGTTTTTCAGCAGTTATTGCAACTAATTCATTAGCATATTCTGCAGTTGTAGAAATAGTGTATTTCCCTTTTATATGATTAGCCTTAACTAAAGCTCTGTTTTTAAATTCACCCTTACTAAATTTTTGAAATTGTAAATGAATAAAGGGGTCTGATTTTCCGTCAAATATTTTTTTTATGAACATTTTGTTTATTATCTATGGGCCCAACAGGATTCGAACCTGCGATCTTCTCCGTGTAAGGGAGACGTCATAACCACTGGACTATGGGCCCGTTAATATTCAATAGAAACAATACTAAAACTTTAAAAAGGTTTCTTAATTTTTTAAGATATGACAATTAAAGAAAATAAGAAGTCTAAAAAAGCAGATGAAACTATTGAGAAAAATCAAAAAGAAGCTAAAGATAATCAAGAAATGGTGGAAACAGAAGATGATTTAAAAAAACAATTAGAATCACTCCCACAAGAAATTAAGGAAATTATTTCTAAAGCACAAAATAAGCTCATAGATTTTAAAAAACAAATCCTAAAAAAACATAATTATATTGAAACAATTTGTATTGTTCCACCAGTTGCATCTCAGATAATAGAAGAAGAGGAAGAAGTTCCCAAAGAAAATTCAGACGAAAAAATAGTCCATGTTGTAATGGTAGTTCCAGATGAAAAATCTAAGGAAATTAAAAGATTAACTGAAGATTCAATTTCGATGATTAAAGATTTTAAACCAAAAATCTGGCTTCATATTAAAACTCTTTCACAAATATGGGAAATCGGATTTGATGGAAAATATGCTTTATTAGAAGCAATTTCAATGTCTTTTCCATTATATGATAAGGGCTTGCTTGGGGGATTAAGATCTGCAAGTATTCACAAAATGTTGATTTTAAAAAAATTTGAGAGATATGTTGTAAGTTATGTAATGGCCGGATCTTTTGCTAGGGGAACAACACTCAAAACCTCTGATTTGGATATTGCTATAATAATTGATGATACAGATGTTAAGAGAATGTCAAGATATGAATTAAAAGAAAGACTTAGAGCAATGATATATACTATGGCTCTTGAAGCAAGTGAAAAAGCAGGAGTTAAAAATAAATTATCTCCCCAAATTTATATATTGACTGAATTTTGGGAGGCAGTTAAGGATGCACATCCCGTAATTTTTACATTTATTAGAGATGGAGTCCCTCTTTATGATCGTGGAGCATTTATGCCATGGAAATTACTTCTTAGAATGGGAAAAATAAAACCAAGTCCAGAAGCAATTGACATGTTTATGAGTTTAGGAGAAAAAGTTTCTGAAAATGTAAAAAGAAAATTAAACGATATTCTTTTAGACGATATTTATTGGGGTGTTATTACTCCAAGTCAGGCAGTTTTGATGCTTTATGGATTAGCACCACCAACTCCAAAGGAAACAGTAAAATTAATGAAAGAAGTTTTTTATGACCAAGAAAAATTATTAGAGTTGAAATATATTAAAATTTTAGATAAAATAGTCGATATATATAAAAAATTTGAACACGAAAAAATTAAATTTATTTCCGGAAATCAAGTTGATTTATTAGTCCGAGAATGTGAAGAATATATTAAAAGACTTAAACAACTGATGGATCAAATAGAGAAGAGAATAACTGAAAAAGAGGTTTTACAATTATATGATTCTGTTTTTGATATGCTGCAAACAATGTTGGGTAATCATGGGGAACAAAATTTAATTGAAAAATTTAAAAAAGAACTAATTTTAAGTGCAAAACTAGAAAGAAAAAACCTTATTTTTTTAATGAAACTTGCAGATTTTAAAAGAAAAATTAAAACAGAAAAAATAACAAAAAATGAATTAAATGACTTAAGAAAAGGCGTTAACGATTTATTAACATCATTAATAGAATATTCCCAAAGAAAAGAAATGATGGAATTAAACAGAAAAAAGATAGATATTATTTATGATAATAAAAAAGGAGAACTATTTATTTTTAAGGAAGTTATGTTCTTTATACCGGATTTAGTTTCCGAAAAGATTAAAAAGATCCATTTTGATGGAAAGGTAGAGGAAGTTATGAGGGAAGAAATTAAGGAATATCTTTCTTCTCATAAAGAAACCGAAAATAGGCTAAGCGTAAAATTAATAAATATGCTTAAAAAGATTATTGGAGACTTTGAAATAAAAATTTAAGAGATAATAAAATGAAAGGAAAAGTATCTTCATTTAGGAGAGGAAAACACATACAAAAACCAAGGCACTTTATATTATCGGTAGAAGGCGTAGATAAAAGAGAAAAAGCAGAAAAATTAATCGGAAAAGAAGCATTATGGAAAAGCCCCTCTGGAAAAGAATTGAAAGGAAAAATAACTTCTGCTCACGGAAATAAGGGGTTAATTAGGGCTGTTTTTGAGGTCGGATTACCCGGACAAGCAATAAACGACGATGTAGAAATTAAATAATTTTTTTATAAAAATGGAAATAAAATTAGTTGTTAATGGGGGAGAAATGAAACCAGGACCAACATTAAGTCAAAAAATTGGTCCATTGGGGTTGAATTTAGGTAAACTTATAGCCGATGTAAATAAAGCAACAGTAGAATTTAAGGGAATGAAGGTTCCAATTATATTAGATATAGATACAAAAACAAAAAACATCAAAGTAATTACTTTAACTCCAGCAGTTTCAGAATTATTAAAAAAAGAAGTTAAAACAGAAAAGGGTTCTGGAATTCCAAGCAAATTAAAAATTGGCAATGTGCCAATAGAGAAAATAATAAAGATTGCAAAAGTTAAACAAAAAGATATGCTTGTTAATAGTATTAAAGAATCTGTAATTTCTGTTTTGGGAACAGCAAAGAGTATAGGATTACTTATCGAAGGAAAAGATCCAAGAGAGATAATAGAAGAAGTTAAAGAAGGAAAATATGATGTAGAAATCAAATCTGGAAAAGAAGATGTTTCAGAAGAAAAATTAGATAAATTATCAAAAGAATTTGAAAAAATAAAGAAGAGTCAAGACGCATATATTAAACAAAAACAACAAGAAGCTGAAGAAAAAGCAGCCGCAAAAGCAGCTACGACGGCAGCAAAACCAGAAGCTACTACTGCCGCAGCACCAACTGAAAAAAAGAAATAAAACCAATGCTAAAAAATAGTAAAATTTTTAGCATATGAAATTCAAAAGAATTTCGTCATATTTATAAGTTAAATTAACCCCCATATTAACAAGGGGTTGTGGGGTAACCTGGTTAGCCTTCGAGGTTTGGGACCTTGCGATCCCGGTTCAAATCCGGGCAGCCCCATGTCAATATAATCATCAAAATAAAAAATGGCAAGAACAAAACATGCAAAGTCTATAGCAAGATTTGGTCCAAGGTATGGAGCAAGAGTTAAGACAAAAACGAAAGCAATAGAATCAAAACAAAGAAAAAAACAAAAATGCCCCTACTGTAAAAAATTTTCTTCAAAGAGAATATCTAAGGGATTATGGGAATGCAAAACATGTAAGAGAAAATATGCTCTTGGAGCATACTATATAGAATAAATTAAAAACATTTAAATATCGTTTTTGAAACAATAAAATATGACAAATTACAAATGCTTTTTTTGCGGTAAACAATTAGCCCCTAAAATGTCTGTAAAAGGCAAATTAGTCTGCCAATATTGTGGGTCTAGAGTATTTTTTAAACCTAGAACATCTATCAAAAAGGTTAAAGCAATATAATTTATTTTACCGATATATTAAAAATAAGAATTTAAAATAAAATGGAAAAACAAAAAAAATCACAAAATGAACATTCTCAAATAAGAGTAGAAGAATTAAGTCTTATAGACCAAAGCCTTCAAAATCTTTTAATGCAAAAACAAGTTTTTCAAATGGAATTAATTGAAACCACGAATGCACTTGAAGAATTAAAAAAATTAAAATCTGATGAAGATGTTTTTAAGATAGTTGGAAGTCTTATGGTAAAAGCCAATAAAGAAGAAACAGAAAAAGAGCTTACTAAAAAAAGAGATTTGATTAACTTAAGAATAACAGCAATTGAAAAACAAGAAGAAGATTTGAAGAAAAAATTACTTTCGGTAAGAGAAGAAGTATTGAAAACATTTAAAAACTGATTATTATAGAAAATCATAAGAAAACTTATAAACACAAAAAACAGGTTTTTGTGTATAGAAAATCATAATTAAATAAACACAAAAAAAAGGTAAAAATGGCATTCCTAAAAAAGATATTTGGCGGCGAAGAAACTTCCGTTCAGTCACCAGACTACATTGAAGTGGATGTTGGCAGAGAGGCTTCAAAAAAAGCAAAAGTTCTTTTAAGACCTTTTGTACTAAAAACCTTTGACGACATTAATGGAATTCTAGAGATACTAAGGGAAGGCTATACAATAGCAGTAATAGATATTAGGCCCTTAAAATCAAAGGACTTAGTAGAGTTAAAAAGAGCTATTGCAAAGCTTAAGAAAACAGTAGATGCTCTAGAAGGAACAGTAGCAGGCTTTGGTGAAAACATAATTGTAGCTTCTCCAGCATTTGTAGAAGTTTACAAAGGGCAATCTGCCCCATCAGCAAGACCGGCAGACCAACTTTAAGGCCAATATAAATAAAGATAAGAGAATAATGAAACTGCTATTTGTTTCAGCAAAAAGTAAAAAGTTTCCTAATTTTTATTCTATTCCTTTTCATTCTCTTCTTTCCAATTTTTCAAAAATCGGGATAATTTCAACAACACAATTTTTTAATTTAATACCAGAATTGAAAAAAGCATTAGAAAAACAAAAAAAGAAAGCCATAATTTATAAAAACCCAAATATTTTAGGATGCAACGCCATAGCCGCAGAAAGAATACAAGATAAGGTAGACGCCTTTGTTTTTTTGACTTCTGGAGAATTTCATATTTTAAATGCTATAAATAGAATAAAAAAACCAATTTTTCAATTAAATCCAATTACGGGGCAATTTACAAAATTTGATTCACAAAAAACAGAAATAATCAAACAAAAACAAAAAATTATAGAAAAGAAATTTATCTTGGCTAAAAATATAGGTCTATTAATAACTACAAAACCTGGACAACAAAAATTAAAAGAGTCTATAAAAATAAAGAAACAATTAGAAAATAAAGGAAAAAATGTTTTTATGTTTATATTTAATAATTTGGATTTAAATCAATTCGAAAATTTTCCCGAAATTCAATTATATGTTAATACTGCTTGTCCGGGATTAATGCTTGATTCAGACAAAATAATTAATTTAGAACAAGTTAACCAAATTATTAAAAAATAATTCTTTGCAACCCCTCCTTATAAAATTTTAATCCATCAAAAACCAATTTTCCAATTTCATCCGCAAATTCCCATTTTAGAGAGCCAATTGGTTCTCCCGTTTCCTTTATCCAGTACATTCTTCCAATAACACTACTAAAATTTGCAAGCCCCCAACTAGCTAAAGATAAATAGCTTACATTATTTGTTGTTTGTCCGAATAATTGTGCAACCATTCCATCAGGAGAAAATATTTTTGTAGCTAAACCAACATATCCTAAACCATATATTGTTTCTAAAACCATAGAATTCCAAGTCAAATCCATTTTTTCAGAATTTGTAAGATTATTCCAATATTGGTGATTTCTTTTAGGACTTCCACCAAGTGTTCCTTTAATAAATAAAGCATAAGTAAAATCATATGCATTATAAGATAATTCTATTTCAAAATTTTTCAACTTCTTTGCGAGTGACATGTTCCCTTAGCTCCTTTTTTATCACCCATGTTTCAAGAATAATTACTATTATTGCGATGATGGCTAAAATTCCCCTGATTGCATGAAAGGTTGGATTAACAATATTAAATAAGGGAGAGCCTAAAATTCCTGCGATTATTGCTACAACTCCAATAAAAATATTAGTAAGGTGGGGAAAATTATAGCTGTCTAATCCTTTTTGTATAGATTTTAATTTTCTAAAACTTGTTTTGATTATAAGTCCAAAACCCAAAATAATTATCCAAAGTGATTCAATATATCCAGTAATATCTGTAGAAAATAAGGTAGAACTTACAATACTTATAAAACCAAGAATGCTAATAATTGATAAAACTATAACAAAACTACCCGGAGAGATTTTTTTATATCTATTTTTTCTAATTTTTCTTTCTTCCATTATATTTATCGTTTTTTTATGTTTTTAAAATATACGCCCGGACCAGGAATCGAACCTGGATGCCCTTGCGAGCGCAGCTTTCCAGGCTGCTGCGATACCATTACGCGATCCGGGCAAAATGGCCGCACCGAGAGTTGAACTCGGAACTTCGAGCTTATGAGACTCGCACTCTACCGCTGAGTTATGCGGCCAATTTTAAGAAATTTCTATGATTTAAAAGATTATTGATTTAATAATTATATTTTGGAATGACGCCCCTTCGAGGATTTGAACCCCGGTCAAGCGGATTTTGCGTTTCTTTTTTCTCCAGGGTCTTTTCCCTAGAAAATGAAATTTTCTGGGCGCCGAAAATTTTAAATTTTCGAGCGTTTAAAAAGAGCCTCCGCAACCGCTCATTCTATCCAGGCTGAACTAAAGGGGCAAAAATAAAAATTAAATGATATTTATAATCTATTCTATTCAATTCATTAGCTTTAAATACCTATATTTCATTTATATATTAGAAACAGTAAAATTATTGCGTATAGGAATAGCGACCTCGGGTCAATCTATTTCTCGTCGAACATATATTTGAACTGAATAAATATTAATAATAGAACTATGGAACATTTTAGAAAATTGGGATTAAGTGAAGAAATCTTAAAAGCAATAAAAGATTTGAAATTTTCAATTCCAACAGCAATTCAAGAGAAAGCAATTCCTTTAGTTTTACAAGGCAAAGATATAATCGGCAATGCTGCAACAGGTTCTGGAAAAACATTAGCCTTTGCAGCAGGCATAATTGAAAAAGTTAAGAAACACGAAGGAGTGCAAGCACTAATTTTAACTCCAACAAGAGAATTAGCAGATCAAATTACTCAATCCTTAAGGACATTTGCAAGACATCATGGATTGACAATGCAGGATGTTTATGGGGGTGTTGGAATGGAAAATCAAATTAGGGGAATTATAAAAAGTGAAGTAATTATAGGAACACCCGGAAGAATTTTAGATCATCTAACAAGGGGGACATTAAACTTATCCAAAATTCATATTTTGGTTTTAGATGAAGCAGACAGAATGGTTGATATGGGTTTTATGCCAGATGTTGAACAAATAATTAGGGCATGTCCAACAAAAAGACAAACATTGCTTTTTTCTGCAACAACTTCTCAAGATATAGAATATGTAGCCAGAAAACATATGAATAATCCCATTTACGTTAAGGTGGAATCTTATGTTGATCCAAGCAAACTTAGACAATATTATTATGATGTTGATGAAAAAATGAAATTTTCGCTTCTTTATCATTTACTTAAGGAAGATAAATCTGGATTAATAATGGTATTTTCAAATACCAGGAAAAATGCGGATGTGATAACACAAAACTTGAAAAATTTTGGATTAAAAGTTGCTTCAATTCATGGGGGATTAAAACAAAATAAAAGAAATGCAATTATGAAAAGATTTCAAGATGAAAACATTAAAATTTTGGTTTGTACCGACGTTGCTGCTCGTGGATTAGACATAGATGATGTTTCACATATTTATAATTATGACTCCCCAAAAACAAGTACTGAATATATTCATAGAATCGGCAGAACAGCTAGAGCAGGAAAAGAAGGAGAAGCAATTAGTCTAATTTCTAATAGGGACTATCTGAATTTTCAAGAAGTATGTTCAGATAAATCTTTAAAAATTTCAAGAAAAGAAACTCCAAGAATACAAAGAGTTCAATTTCAATTTATTGTAAGAAAAAGGTTTGATAGAATGCGCCCTAATTTTTCACATAAACCAAATAATTTTAGAAGATATAATCTTTGATTAAAATAATTTTACTAAAATAGCTTTTTTTGTTTTTCTAATTCTAATATAGGAATGCCATATTCCCCATCATATCCGGGCTGAACTTTGATTTTTCCTTCCCTATTTAATAAAATACAATTTGCAATTTTTTCATTGCTTAAATTTGCAATTTCTACAATATCTGTATTTAAAAGAATTTCATATTCTTTGTTAAATTTTGCAATTAAATTATTATATATTTCCCAAACTTTCTTTGATGAGACGCTCAAACCAAGACAAGTAGCTATTATTTCATGTAATGGAAGAACAGATTTAAATGGAATAGCCTTTTTTGGAGTAAATCCTTCTGGTCGATCTTTATCTGCAAGTTCATCAACACGATTCATTACACCAATAGTCATAGGTTTTTTACAAATAGGACAAATTCCTCCATATTTTTCTTTTGTTTCTTTTGGAGAACAAGAAAAATTACATAACCGATGTCCATCAAAATGATATTTCCCATAACTTGGGGATGTTTCTATTGTAAATTTTATCTTATTGTCTTTGCCTTCTTTTCTTATAGCTTCGATTATAGATTTATAAGTTAATTCTTTAACTTCAAAAATAGTCGCTTCTCTTCCCATTCTCCATGGCCAAAAACTATGACAATCAGAAAATGAAACAATAGAATATTTATCTAAATTAGATAAACGCCAATTCATTTCAGGATCACTAGACATACCCGTTTCAAATGAATGAATATTTTTTGCTTGATCTTTAAATGCTTCTTCTATTGAATTAAATCCAGTTATAGAACCAAATATGCCAAACCACGGAGTCCAAGCATGTGCGGGGATAATTTCTATATCTTTAGAAATTTTAATCAATTTTTCTGCAAAATCTCTGCAAGAAATATTAAAGATTGGCCTTCCATCATAATCTATTCGTCCCTTTGTTTTTAGATATGAAGTTATTTTTTCTACTATATCAAAATTTGGTGCTAAAATAATTAAATGAATTCTTCTACCTTTTCCATCTTGACTATATACCAAGGAGATTTCACTTTGAAGAATAAAATTAAATCCAGTTTTTGTTTTTAAAATACCAGTACCGTCTTCAATTAAATTTTCCTTTAATTCAAGAATCCATTCGGGGTGTGTAAAATCTCCAGTTCCAAGTAAATCGATTCCTTTTATTTTAGCCCATTTTTCAAGATTCCCCACATTCAAGTCTTTACTCGTAGCCCGGCTATATTTTGAATGTATATGTAAATCAGATATAACTTCCATTCCAAAAAATAAGAAAAGTAGTTTTTATAGTTTTATCTAGAAGATTTTTTCTCTCTTTTTTTTACTTCCCTAGTAATATAACCTGCTATTTTATTAACGCTTTTCTTTTCAGTTTCTAAAATTTTTATAACTATTTCTTGGTTTTTATTAAAATCCTTAGAGAATTTATCCCCATAGTCTTCTAACAGTCTTCTTGTTGTTCTTTTTATTGCAAGCGATTTTACTCTCCCCATATTATAGATAAAAAATTATGATTTTTAAAGCTTTTTATTCTTGTTTTTTCGAGATATTTTCTTTTGTTTGTATCTACCTCGATTTTCTACTTTTTCAAGCTGCATCAAAATTTCTTTGCTTTGTTCATAATTTTCTTTATAAGAACGAATAATTTCTTCAAAAAAGAAATTAAAATTTTTAAAATGTTTTGATTCAAGTGCTTGTTTTAATAAATGAAGATCAACTGCCTTATCCTCTTTCTTTTGTGAAATAAAAGATAATCCAAAATCGATGAAATAAACCATATTTTTTGAAAATATCATATTACTCGTAGTCAAATCTCCGTGGATTATTTCAGAATTATGTAATTTTGCAATATTTTCACCTATTTTTTTACAAACAATTTTCGCTTTTTCTTTGTCATATTTATCAAAATAATCACTCAATTTTTCTCCTTTTATAAATTCCATCTTTATTTCATTATTTTTTTCATTAATCTGTAAAATTTTTGGCACAGAAAATAATAAATTTGCTTTTTGCATTATTTTTGATTCTTTTCTAGTTCTTGTTTTTCTTAAAAAAAAATCAATTTTTTCATCCCGATAACCTTTTTTTACTCTTTTTTTAATTAAAATACCATTAGAATGTATAAGGATTGCTTCTGCCCCCCTTCCTATTTCTTTTTCCATTTTAATTCAATAACTTTTTCCAAAATAAAAATAATCTCTTGCTTCTTTATTGCAGATGATGCATTTTTTCCCCTTAATTTCTCTTTTTTTATCTAGTGGAGAGTTTAATGGCTTTACTCCTTCAATTTTTTCTTTTAATTCTTTTGCGCATTTTTCTTCAGTACACCAAGGAGCATAAACAATTTTTTTATTTTCAATGGATTTTTTAAAAGAATTGAAATTTTCTACTATTTCAATATTCTCTTTTAACAACTTTTCTGCAGTTTTATATAGATTTTTCTGCATTTCTTCAATTATTATTTTTATTTCTTTTTCAAGATCTTTTATTTTTACTTTTTTCTTTTCAAGAGTATCTCTTCTCATAAGTATAATCTGTTCATTTGCTAAATCTTTTGGACCAATTTCAACCCTTATTGGAATTCCCTTAAGTTCCCATTCATGATATTTCCAACCAGCAGAATAATCTTCTCTGTCGTCGATAATTGGTGAGAATTCTTGAAGTTTTATAAAAATTTCTTGGGCTTTCTTCAAAACCTTACTTTTAGAGTCTTCAAATAATATTGGGATTATTACTATCTTATTTGGAGCTAATTTTGGTGGAATAATTAATCCATTATCATCACTATGTATTGCAAACATTATTCCAAGATTTCTTGTAGAAATAGCAAAAGTATTTTGGTAAGCATATTCTTCTTTTCCATCCTTGTTCAAAAATTTAATATCATATGCTTTTGCAAAAATTTGCCCATCATGATGAAAATCTGGACCTTGTATTGCTTTTCCATTTGGAAGATAATGTTCGCAGCTAATTGTATATTCTGCTCCTGCAAACGTTTCTCCTTTTGATTTTTTTCCAATCAAACTCGGCAAGGCCATATATTCCCTTAAAATTTCATCATAAATTCCAATAATTTCTTTTCCTTCATCTTCTGCTTCTTTTTTTGTCGCAAAAACAGTATGTCCCTCATTCCATAAAAATTCTCTTGATCTTAAGAATGGAACTGGATTTTTAAATTCCCATCGCATAACATTGTTCCATTGATTATACCTTAAAGGCAAATCTTTCCACGAACGTATCCATTTTGAATATGAATGATACATAATTGTTTCACTTGTAGGTCTTATAGCTAATCTTTCATTCAATTTACTATTTCCAGCCTCGGTTACCCAAGCAACTTCTGGAGAAAAACCAGCTAAATGATTAGCTTCTTTTTTCAATAATGATTCTGGAATTAATAGGGGAAAATAAACATTTTTTATTCCGGCTTTTTTGAATCTTTTATCAATTTCTTCTTTTATTTTTTCCCATATCGCATAGGCCAATGGTCTGAAAATGATGCATCCAGAAACAGGACTATAATCTGCCAATTCTGATTTTATTATAATCTGTTGATACCATTCAGAAAAATCATCGTTCTTTTTTACTGTAAGTCCGAGCTCTTCCTTTTCAATATTCTTATTCTTTTTATTATGTGCCATATTCTCTTATTGTTTATAGAAAAACAGAGTTTAAAATCTTTTTTGATACTATGAAAAGGAAATTTAGAAAATCTTTGGTTTTGTGATGATAAGATTTAAATAAAATATATTCGTTAAAAAAAGATGAACATATTTGAAAAAGAAGAAGAATTAAAGAATTTAAATGATATATTAACGCAAGCAATAACTGCCATAAGAAACAGAAATCTTGCATTATTAAGAGATTTATCTAATAGGACAATACACAGTGCATCAATTTACAAAGATATAGATTCTATATCTATTGCAGTAATTTTATATACATTAAGTAAACTTCTTGGGAGAACAGATTATTATGAAAGCAAAGATTTTAATGAATTCATAAGAAAAATAATTGGCGAGATAAATTTTGCAATCAGCAGCCTAAAACAGAGAAAACATAATAAATTTCATAAAAATCTGAAAGAAATAATAAAAATTATCAATACAAAAGGAGGAAAGCTTAACAGATATATAAGAGAAGTCTTTAAAGAAGCACAAATAAATAAAGCATCTAGATTATATGAGCATGGTATTTCAAGAGCAGAAACAGCAGAAATATTGGGGATAGGTATTTGGGAATTAGCAGAATATGTTGGAACAACAGGAATAGCAGATGTTGATTTAAGTTTAACTAAGCCGGTTAAAGAAAGAGTGAATTTAACAAAAGAACTTTTTGCATAAATTATAAATTAATATACAAAAAATTAAAAGCAGATAAAAAATAGAAAATGAAAACTTTAATTTTTGATTCAAGCGCAATAATTAGTCTTGCATTGAATAATCTAATTTCATATATTAAACCCTTAAAACAAAAATTTAAAGGAAATTTTTTAATTAGCGACGAGATTCACGAAGAAATAATCGGAAGACCATCAAAAAACTTAAAATTCATGCTAGAATCATTACAAATAAAAGAACTTGTTAAAGAAGAAATTCTTGAAATATTTAAAGAAGATATAATAGAAGAAACAAAAAATATTCTTTATTTAGCAAATCATACTTTTAAAGCAAATGGGGAATGGATAACAATTTTACATGGGGGAGAAGCAAGCTGTATAGCAATTTACAATCTTTTAAATGAACAAAAAAAAGCAATAGTTATAGATGAACGAACAACAAGAATGTTATGTGAATCTCCGGAAAATTTACGCACATTATTAGAAAGAAAATTAAAAACAAAGGTTGAAGCCACTGAAAAGAATTATGATTTTTTTAAAGATATTAAGATTATAAGATCAAGCGAGTTAGCCTATATGGGGTTTATTTCAAAGATAATAATCTTACCTGCAGAAAAAAAAGAAGCGATAAAGGCCTTATTATATGGGGTAAAATTTAAGGGATGCGCCATTTCAGAAAAAGAAATAAAAGAATTTCAAACAATAGTATAAAAACCTAACAAATCATAAAAAATGAAAGAATCTCTTTTTTATAAAAAATTAAAAAACAATTTAGTTAACTGTAATCTTTGTCCAAGAAATTGCATAATCCCCAATCAAAATTTTGGAAAATGTCTCGCAAGAAAAAATATCGACGGAAAATTATATTCTTTGGTTTATGGAAAAGCGGTTTCTATAGCATTAGATCCAATTGAAAAAAAACCACTATTTCATTTTTTACCTGGACAAAAGACTATTAGTTTTGGAACTGCAGGATGTAATTTACATTGTCTACATTGTCAAAATTGGCAAATATCTCAAAATTCTCCAGATATTGTTCCCTTTGAACAAACAACACCCAAACAGATAATCGGTGAAGCGAAAAAAAATAATTCAAAAATAATAAGTTATACTTATAACGAACCCACTGTTTTTTATGAGTATGCATTAGACACAATGAAAATAGCAAAAAAAGAAAAAATGAGAAATGTTGTTGTAAGTAATGGATTTATCAATAAAAAACCACTAGAAAACTGGGCTAAATTCATTGATGCAACAAATATAGATCTTAAGGGGGGGAAAAAGTTTTATCAAAATATTTGTTCAGCATGGCCAGAACCAATTTTAAAGGCAATTGAATTATATCATAAAAAGAAAATTTGGCTTGAAATAACGAGTTTAATTGTTCCAGGACATAATGATAATGAGAAAGACATAAAAGAAGTAGTAAAATTTATTAAAAATCTTAGTGAAAATATCCCTGTGCACTTTAGTGCATTTTATCCAACATATAAAATGAAAAATATTCCGAGAACAGATGAAAAAACCCTGCTTAAAGCAAGGAATATTGCAATTAAAGCCGGATTAAACTATGTCTATGCCGGAAATATCTTAAATAGAGAAACATCGACGACATTTTGCCCATCCTGCAAAAAATCCCTAATAATTAGGCAAGGATTTTTTATTTTAGAAAATAGAATAAAAAATGGGAAATGTCCCTATTGTAATGAAAAAATAGCTGGTGTTTGGAAACACTAAAAATTCATAGAATTTTTGAGCATAAATAAAAAAATAAATTTATTTTCCCTTTCTTTTTGATAAAATAATAACTAACAAAATAAGCAAGATTAATCCAAAAATCATCAATACATTAAGGATTATGTTATTTTTTAAAAATAACATAGCTGAATCAAACAAAACAAATCCAGTTAAAGGAAGACTTTCTTTTGTAACAAGAGCATAATTGCTGAAGTGTTTTACCTTTGTACTTATTAAATTATTTTCTCTATCTATTGTTGAGTCAACGAACGTCCATTTTTTATTCCATTCATCATAATACATAATGTAAACCCCACCATTTTTTAATTCAAGGTTGTTATATTTGAATGAAATTGTTGCATCTGGGATAAATTCTAATCCATTTGGAATAAATTCATATTGTCTTATCATAAAAATACCATACGGTAATGGTGTTGTGATATTTCCTTCTTTGATTATTATCCAAGATTTTGGATTGATTATTGGCATTTTTTCCATAAAGAATTTTGTTCCGCTTGGTGCAAATACCGATGCTTTTCCATCATGAGAATAGACAATTAAATAATCTAATGGTGTTTCTGTAATGTCTGGTGTTGTTGGTTGTATTGCTCCGCAATCTATTGGACAATTTGCTGAATTTTCTCCAGCTTCACAAATTTTATTTCCACATACTGGAACAACTGATCCACCACCTGTACTTCCGCCACCAGAACCCCCGCCTCCGCCACCGCCAGAGGTTGTTCTTGGTCTTATTGTTAATTGAATATTATGTGTTTTTGTTGCACTAGCCCAATTTGAACAATCATTTGTTCCATCTACACTTATCGTGAATGTAATGGTTCTTGTAGTTGTAACTCTTTCATTAATATGATAACCACAGGTGAAATTCCTTACCTCTTCTATTCCCACAGTAGATGAACTGCTACAAGGTCTTCCTTGGAAACTTACAACAACATTATTTGCTTCAGCAGGGAATCCGCCGCTTGATGTTCTGTTGATATTTCTAACACTTACAGTTAAACTAATATCTGAATCGTCGTAATATGTTGTTTGAGGCAGATAAACATGAGTTATATCTAAATCAGAACCAGAGACATTAAATGAATCATAATTAATAACTACCGGCATAGGATTTCCTAAAATGTTTCTATAGTTAGTTTGCATGCTTAGGTTTTGTATTCCGCACAATGCATTTGTATAAATTCCTTGATTTACAGTTACATTTGAACTAGCATTTACTATTCTTGGATTGCTTGGAGCAGTAAAATTAGGCATAGTGAATAATGTTGAAACATTGTAAGCATTTCCATCACCAATATTATTGTAGTTTATAGTATATGTTATTTCTGTTTTTGATGCACTAACCATCGTCCAATCTGTAGGAGTTACAATTATATTTGGTGTTCCAACCAAACCAGCTCCAGCGATGCTTATTTGTTTAGTTATTGTACAATTACTTGTTCCATTAAAAACCGTTGCGTTTATTGTTCCATTATAACTAGCACTTGAATTTAATCTCCAAATTGCCTGTCCGAATCCTCCAACATCAATAACATTTTGTGGATTGCTTCCAGAAAGCAAAATTAATGGTGAATTATATTCTAACAATACTGTTTGTGCAGATATAGGAGAATTCCAATCCTTAAAAGTAACATTAAATTCCATTCCAGAGACCAAATCAGATGGTGAATAATATAAGTCAAACATATCGTTGCATGTTGGATAAAGCTGTGCTTGAGCATTTGCTAAAAAGATTAAGGCAAATACCAATACCAATACTCCTAAAATTTTTGATTTTATTTTATTTAACATTTTGATTTATTGTTATAGATTTATTTCCCGCATATTCTCTGTTTCCAGCATAAGATGTTAATCTAAATGTTCCATAATCAGTTCCATTAACAAGCCATCTTCTTCCTGCTACCTCTCCTGGAGCTAAATTAATATACACTATTTGTGGTGGTGAGACATTTAATCCAGTTGTTGAAGGCATTTCCAATCTTAAATCATAAAATTGTATAGTATTCCATTTATTTGCGATAGCAACAGTTGCATTGAATGGTGTCCCAAGAGTAGAAGTATTACTTGCAGTTCTTGGATAAAATTCATTGCAATCAATAACATCACATACAAGCCATACTCTTGCATTAAAAGATTTTTGATTATCTGATAAATCTGTTTCTCCGAATAAAGGTAATGCTGTAACGGTAACAGTTCTCCAACCACCATTTGAATCTGCATTATTAGCATTCCAAGTAAAATTAATTTGTCTTGTTTCATGGACTGTTTCATTTGCAAATAAATTATTTACAATCTGCCAAGCAACAACATTTCCATTATCACTTAATGTGACATTTATAGTGTCGGGAACATTCCCCTCATTTCTTATATAAGAAGTAACCAAAACATTATCATTCCAATAAACAGTACTATTACTTTTATTATAAGTTATGTTTAAAATATTTGAATCATGAATTACGGGAGTTATATTTGCATAATGTGTTGCACTACTTCCCGTGTAGTTTTCATTTCCTAAAAACACTGCATCTACACGATATAACCCTGGAAAAGTATAATTATACAAATAGGTGTGTGGAGATGTTCCTGTTGATGTTCCCTCTTCGGTTCCCAAATAATCATAAATATTTATCGTTACATCAACAATATTTGGAAGCGAATATAATGTAACTATTCCGGTATGATTTATAACATTTCCTTCGATTCTTGTTATGTTTGAATTATTTCCATCTAATAAAAGTATTACAGAGGAATCTGCTCTGTTTACAGTTAAAACTCTTTCAGCATAAGCAGAAGTAAAATTTTGACTTTCGCTTACATTACAGATATAATTATATGCACCGCCCGCTAATGTTTGAATATCTGGATTACTTACGCTTGTTGTTGTGTTAGTCCAGTTGTATAATCTTCTGTATAAATTTAAAAGATTATTAATTTCATTTGTATTTGTAATATTACAGGTTGTTGTAGTTTGTTGCCCATAAGTAACATTATCACTTGGAAGCATATCAATTATTAGTTGCGGAGAAGATCTGTTAATTAAGACATATCTTGTTATATTTGCGGGATAATGGCTTGCATTTCCAGAACTATTTGCATAGTATACATAATAACCTGCTGCTAATGTTGAAATATCTGTAACAAAATCTGCGCCTTGTCCGATTAATGTTCCATTTCTATATAATGTAATATTATTTAATGCAGAAACTGCAGTCGCATTTACTGGATTATTTAAATATTCAATATTCAAATCAGCTGGAACTCCATTTAAATATAATTCAATTATCCCTGGTTCTTTTGGAAGCACTTGCAATAACCCACTTACTGAATTTGCACTATAATTTTGATTTCCACTTGTATTGCATACATAAGTNNCTTGTTATAAGAACATTATTTCTCCATAATTGTATTGTAACAATAGAATTACTTGCATTACACGAAACATTGCTTTGTGTACCGTCGTAAATTATATTGGATGGCAAGATTGTTAAGGTTAAATCTGTTGGTTGCTGACTTACAGTTAA
>DAKN01000010.1:0-4526 GCA_002499185.1 Candidatus Pacearchaeota archaeon UBA284
GTAATCCCCATAATAATTCGATCAACTCTTCGGAACCCAAGGTGGCAGACTTTAATCCGCATCTTCTGATTCCGAGCGAAACGTATTCCATTCTCTGCCATAATTGATATTTTCCGTTTTGGAACTTCTTTTCGGTTAAGCTGGTTTTACTTTCTTTTCCTCCGGTAGTAATATTCGGCAATTCAGTCATCGGGTAATAAGGAACGACGATATAGAAGCTTTTACTCATAATGCTGCCGTTAGCAACAATTTCTTCAATGAAGGCTCGGTATTCGGCAGTCTGTATTTTCAACATTTCATTCTTTTGCTTGTTTTCCAAATCTTTGATTTTATCAATATAGCCGGTAATGTTCACTTTTCTTGAATTAACGATAATCTGACAACTGAAATCAAGAGAGTTTAAAAAGTTTTGGAATTGATAGATGATCGCCATTTGTTCGTCTTCTGATTTTAAGGCGAAGTTTAAAGAAGAAACTAAAAGTAATCCTTTCAAGGATTTGTCTTTCATAATCAATACCCCTTCCCTGATTTGCTCAACCGGCATAAATTGTTGAGACGGAATTTTACTCATATGGTTTTTCGAAATCTATTTTTTTAATCATTTCTCCGATTTTTCCTTCTTGTTTTACTTTTAAAGAAGATTTATCTATTGGTGCTACCGTTATTTCTCTTTTGATTCTTTCCGTTGATAGGAAGACGGGAGATTGTTTTCTTTTCCAGAGGAAGATTTTAGGGTTAACATTAAAATTGGCCCAGTTTTTCATTACCGTCGGCAGTCCCTGCCCTTCTATCTTGGTAAAGGAGATGGCTAAGGCTGTTCCGACTAAAGATGCGGCAATCAAAAGAAAAAGAAAGAAATTGGTCTGGCCGATAGAAAAATACATGAAGAAGCAGGCCGCAATCACTCCTCCGACAAGAAGACTTTGTCTTATATTCAACGGCCCCAATATTTTGGCCTCGTGTTCTATAAATTGAGGAACTCTGTATTGCATATTAGATTAAAGGTTCTTTGTATTTGTCATTAGGATTAACAGGTTCGGTTGCTTTTTCTTCCGGCTTTATCTCTCCTTCTTTTACTGGCTCTATCGCTTCTTCCTTCTTAGTATTATCCACTAATTCCTTCTTCTCTGCAATGTTTGGAGAGTATAGTTTATTTAAAGATATCCTTAGATGGCTGAAAATTCTGCTATCAATATCCCAGCTGATATTTCTGGCTGCTTCCGAATCAAGATTTAATTCCAATTCAAGGATGATAGAGAATTCTTTTATCGGCAATAATCCCATCAGGGTTTTACCGACGTATTTCACCAATTGCGATTTGGTTTCTTCGGAGGTTATGCCATTCTTTTCACATATTTCCGAGACAATGTTAAAATTCTCTTCAGAAAAAAGAGCTTCTTTAATATTATCAGGAAGTGTTTCGTAGGTCTTCCAAAAGAATTCTTCCGAATTTTCTTGTTCGTTCATATCCTTATTTTAGCACATATTTAATTTTGGGCAATATTTTTTATAGAAGTTTTAAGCTATTTTAAATATTTAGCCATCATTACATTGTCTACGTATTGGTTATAGTACTTTTCTCCACCCTTAATCAGTCCTGCCTTTTGGAATCCCAGCTTTTTGTATAGGTTTTGGGCTATTTTATTGCCTTTGAAAACATCAAGAATAACTATTCTTAGTTTAAATTTTTTAATTCCTTCTTCCATTACTTTTTTGAATAGTTTTTCTCCTAGCCCTAATCCCCTTGCCTCTTTTTTAATTATAATGCCCATTTCTCCTATATGGCTTTTTATATTTTCGTATTTAGTTATTCCGGCGCTTCCCATTACTTTTCCATCAATGATTAAAAATAAGAAAATAGCATTTTTGCTTTTTATTATTCCTTTGAGATAGTTTTTCTCTTGTTCAAGAGTTACTTTGTCTTGTACGATAATCATTGCTTTTTCTTCAACCAAAGAATTTATCATTGCAAGCAAAGAATCAAGATCAGACATTTTAGGAGGTCTTATCTCTATTTTTTGTTTTTGGACTACTTTTTTCATATTTTTGTTACGTGTTTGTTATATTCCATTGCAACAATTGCAATCTCAAATCCTAATTTTTTGTAAAATTTAACTTTATTTTTATCTGTGAATAAAGCTATTGAGCAGTATTTTTTATTTTTTGTTTGCTCAATTAGTTTATTTACGATTATTTTCCCTATTCCCTTCCCTTGGTAATTTTTATGAACCACGATGTCATAAANNTCCCAAACACTATAAACAAAAGATGATTTAGATAATATTTCTTTCCATTTATTTTCACTTCTTGGTTGCCACCCAATAGATTTTCTTAAAAGTCTAATTTGATTAATGTCGATATTTTTATTAATTGAATCTTTGTAGGTCATATTTCTATTATAGTCCTAATTCATTCGAAATGTTCTGCAAAGAAGATAGTCCTATTTGTAAGAATTCGTCTATAGGTATATTCGCCTTTTCACATTCCAGTATGATGTCGCGGTTACATTTTGCGGCAAATGCCTTATTCTTGAATTTTTTCTTTAAGGATTCTAAGCTAACGCTTTGAAGTTTTTTATCTGGTTGTACTAGCGCAGATGAAACTATTAAGCCAGTCAAGGTTTCAGCGGCGGCTAAGCAGTATTGTATTATTGTCGATCTCTGTTTTTCTTTCAATTGAGGTATTTCTTCTAGCCCGTATCCATGGGATATTATTGTTTCAATCAAAAAGTCACTTCCATCGTTTTCTTTTAGTATGCTTTGAGCTTTAATGCAATGCTCTACAGGATTGTCTTTAGTCATGTCCCAGTCTATATCGTGCAATAAGCCTATTATCCCCCATTCTTCTTCGTTGTCGCCAAACTTCTTAGCCAGAGAACGCATTAAAACCTCGGATTCCCTGAGGTGTATTTTAGTAATTGGATTAGATATGTATTTGTTCACTAAATCTTGAGCCTGTTTATATGTTATATTTAGTTCCATATCGGTATTATAGCAATATGATTAAAATGAGACAAATTAAAGTGTATTAAGTAAAAGAGTATATATGTATTGATAAAAATTAAGAGAAAGGATATGCTTATAGCAAATATTATTTATTTTAAAACATGAAGAAAATTATTTTAGCATCAACTTCTTCTCGCAGGAAGGAAATTCTTTTAAAGACCGGACTTTCTTTTGATGTCCAAGAAAGTAATTATGAAGAGGACATGAACTTGAAAATGCTTCCTGGAGAACTTTCTGAGCATCTTTCTTCGGGCAAAGCGAAGTCGGTTGCCGATAAGAATAATGACGCAATAGTTATTGCTGCCGATACTTTCGTTGTTTATAACAATAAATGTTTAGGTAAGCCTAAAACAGAGTCGTTGGCCAGAGAAATGCTAAATATGTTGAATGGAAAAGAAAATGATATTATTACCGGCGTTACAATTATTGATACCAGCGATAATCATACAGTTTCCTTTCACGAGACAACCAAGATTTTTATGAAGAAAATGTCTCCGGAAACAATAGAAGCCTATATTAAAACCGGTGAACCGTTAGAACGGGCTGGTGGATATTCTATTCAAGAACTAGGAGCTGTTTTAATAGAAAAGATTGATGGAGATTTTTTTAATGCAATGGGCTTACCAATCAATAGATTGTCAGAAGAATTGAAAAGTTTTGGAATTAAAATTTTATAAACAACAATAAAATCTTTTTGAGGCCCTGTTTAATAACAAATTTTAGATATATTTAACCATCGTTATAACATCTTCATATTTATTATAATATTTAACCTCTCCTTTAATTACTCCCACCTCCTTAAATCCTAATTTCTTATATAAATAATAAGCTGTTTTATTTTTTTTAAAAACATTTAAAATAATAATCTTTAATTTAAATTTCTTAATAGCTTTTTCCATTATTGTTTTAGAGAGATTTTTTCCAAGACCCATTCCCCTATATTCCCTCCTTAAAGATATTCCCAGCTCACCAATATGATTTCTTCCGTTCCCAAGCTTAGAAACCTTTGCACTACCTGCTACTTTTCCATCAATAATTAAGAATAAATGAAGAGCTTCTTTTTCTTTTATTATTCCTTTAAGATATTTTTCTTCTTCTTTATGTGTTGACTTTTTTTGTACAGTTAGCATTGCTTTCTCTTCAACTAAAGAATTGATCATTTCAAGTGAAGAATCTAAATCAGATATCTTTGGTGGCCTAATAATAATCTTTTGTTTTTGATTATTTTTTATCATAATATAAAGTGTAATAATCTTAATTTATAAATATATTGTTTATTTTATATAATATAAATCTTTGAAGTCTATAAACTTACAAAACGGGACTTTCTATTATTTTAAATTCGTGGGTTTTAGTATTTATTTCAGACATGATTCCTATCGGAAAAGTATAAAAATTGGAAACATTATGTCCAAAGTAAGGAACTTTGATGATAGGAAAATTATATTCTTTTGTTAATTCTAAAATAATTTCATTTATAGGGCGATTATCTTCTTTGTGTTTTTTATCTATACAATCTGA
>DAKN01000010.1:4545-35389 GCA_002499185.1 Candidatus Pacearchaeota archaeon UBA284
AAGTCTTCCCAAAACCAAATTTTCTTATTATATTTCGGAGTGTATTTTGTTCCGAGAAGAGAATTGCTTAAATGAATATTTCCGCCAATTAGCATGCCCCTCGCCTTCCCTTTTTTAATAATTTCTATTTTACCTGGGAAAACGTAATCTTTCTTTTTTTCTGTTAGTATCTCGAATAAGAATTCTTTTGCTTTTTTATCTAACTTTTTTAAACTATGAAGATTTGGACCATGGAAAGTAATAAGTCCTGTTTTGCTATATATAGCTAATAACAATACGGTTATATCGCTGTAGCCTATGAATATTTTCGGATTGTTTTTAATTGATTCATAATCAATCAAATCAAGCAATTGATTAGATGCTGCCCCTCCAGAGGCACACATAATTGCTTTAACCTTTTTATCTTTAAACATTGCATTTAAATCAGATGCTCTTTCTTTAGCGCTGCCCGCGGAGTAATAAGACTTTTTGTATAAATTTTTGCCAAGCTTAACTTTGAACCCCCTATCTTTTAATATTTTTATGCAAGGCAATATTTCCCTTTCGTTAATTGGGCGAGATGGAGCAATCACTCCTATAGTGTCCCCTATTTTTAGTTTTTTTGGTTTAATCATGATTTTAAAATCTTTTAATCATTCCTTTAAAGGTTATTTCTTTATAATCAAGTTCGTCTATGCCTTTTAATTTGTAAACCTGATTAGTTGAAAATATTTTCTTATCTTCAGGATTTAATCCAAGTAGTTTTATGCCGTCGTCTATTTTCCCCCACGATGGAGCTTCAATTTCTAAATAAGGATCTAATTGAGGCCAGAAATCTATATCAAATTCAATGTCTTCAAGTAAGTATCTTATTCTTTTGTTTTCTTCATAGAATTTTTCAATAAATCCCATCCGATTTAATAATTCTGCTGTTTTTGTAAAATCACTTACTATAATTTCAACTTCTTCCATTGAATCATCGTTGGTTTTTCCATCAAAAGTTTTCACCCCAATTCTTTCTTTATAAGTAAGCGTGACTTTTTCTCCCTCATCTCTAAGTCTAATCCAAGCTCCCTTTTTATGTAACCTTAAATCCGGATAATCAAATGTCTTTCTCTTGTAAAGCTTTTCAAATATTTTTTTAGCTCCAATAGCTTTAAGCTTATTTTCCATTAAAACAGAATCTATATTCAAAAATTTAACTTCTATTTCCTCCATATTTTTATATTTTAATCTTTAAAAGATTATATCTCTAAAAAACAAAAAACACCAACAATGGCATTATAATCGGAAGGTCTAGAACCACTATTATCCAAGCAGTGCAAGGGTTCTTTTGGGGTTTTGGCGATAACCAATTTAAGGTGTTGAGGTCTGGGTAAAATGAGGCAAATGAGACAGTAATAAAAAATATGTCTTTAAGAAAAAGATCAGTGGCGCTATCTAAATTTTATTTTCCGCTTTTATAATTGCCCAAACATCTTTGACAATTTGCTCTTGATTTTTTGCTAAAACTGTTTTCATTCCTAATTTTTCAGCTGGCAAAAGATTTTCTTCTTTGTCATCAATAAAAAGACACTCTTGTGGCCTAACATTCATTTCCCTAGCTACTAATTCGTAAAATTCCAAATCAGGTTTTTTAAGTCCCCTTTCGCAAGAGAAAAAAAGATCATCAAATAAAGAGCATCCATTTATTTTTTTAATTATTTCTGCCTGATAAGGAAACATATTAGATAAAATTGATAATCGAAATCCTTCGATTTTTAATTTCTCAATTAACTCAATTACTTCAGGAAAAAATACAAATTTATCCTTGTACATTTTTTTAGCCTTCTCTCCACATTTTTCCGGCATAACCTTACCCAGTGCCTCGGAAAATTCTATCCAAAATTTTTCCTCGGTTACGAGGTTTTTATCAAATTTTTCTATAATTGGCTTTAAGCGAGTGAAATTTTTTTCGTATTCTTCAATAGAAATTTTGTATAAGTCAATAATGTCTAGGGATAATTTCTGAGATTTTTTCACCACGCCATCATAATCAAATATAATCGTTTTTATCATATTTTTTTTGTTTAATTTTTACCATGCCTTTTAAATTAAAGATCTATTTTTTTGATTACTAACCAGTAATGTTATAGACTTTTATTGCTTATGCGAAAGTTTTTGTTTTCCTCGTATATATTGTTATTATATCAAATATATTTCTTTGACTCAAGCCAATTTTTTCATTAAAAAATCCACGTCCTCCCATTAAGGTTAAACCCTATCAATATACTTTTGTCCTTTAATATGGTAAAATTTTTAATGTAAAAATGTATTTAAATAATTATTATAACTATAAATGAAAAATTTAGATTTAACAAAAATTATCAGAAAAGACATATTAAAAATGGCAACTTATAAGCCAGCTCCTTATTTGTTAGACCTTGAAGAAAAATATAAACATTCTAAAAATGAAATAATAAAATTAGATCAAGGAGAAAATCCCTATGGCTCACCTACTGTGGTTAGAGCAGCACTTATTCGAGCTAAAAATATTTTCAATCTCTATCCTGATCCTGAATACAAAAAATTAAGATTGGCTATATCTAGTTATGTAGGGATGAACATAAAACATATTATGGTTGGATCAGGATCAGATGAGCTATTGGATTTGGTTTTAAGGATGGTGATTAATGAAGGAGATGAAATTATAAGTTGCCCACCCACCTATGGAATGTACCCCATGCTTATCAATTTGAATAAAGGGAAAAATGTTTTCATACAAAGAAATACTGATTACACATTGAGAATTGAGGAAATATTAAGCAAAATAACTAACAAAACTAAAGCTATACTCATCTGTTCACCGAATAATCCAACAGGTAATGTCGCCACCGAACAAGAGATTAATATCCTGTTGAATACTGGAAAATTAGTTATTGTGGATGAGGCCTACTTTGAATTTTGTAATAAAACATTTATTTCAATGTGTAGGAAATATAATAACCTTATAATTTTGAGGACCCTGAGTAAGTGGGCCGGCTTGGCTGGTTTGCGGTTGGGTTATGTAATAATGTCCCCCCTGCTCATTAATGAGATTATAAAGATAAAACTTCCTTTTAATGTTAATTTATCAGCGGAAATTGGAGGTATTGCGGCATTCAATAATATCTATTCTATTCAAAAAACAATTAAAAAAATCGTAAGCGAACGGGAAAGGGTTTATAATTCCCTAAATAAACTTCCATTTCTTAATGTATATCCTTCTGAAGCAAATTTTCTGTTTATTAAAATTAATGGAAGTTTGTCGAAAATGAAAAATTATCTAGACAAAAATCTAATATTTCCTCGATATTACGACGAAGAAAATTCCTTAAGACTAACAATCGGAAAACCAGAACAAAATGATAAAATTATTATTTGTCTTAAATCCTTTATTAAATAAAAGGTTTTACAAATGGAAGAATGAAAGGTTTATTCTTGTCAGCAGATTCTATTAACAAATTAGTTGCCTCTAGTAAGCTCTGACCAATAGTCACAACTCCGTGGTCTTTTAGAAAAATAGTACTTGTTTTTTTAAATAGAGGTATCATGCCGTAGCCTAGCTCAATTGTCCCGTACGGTATTTCTTTTGGAGTTGATGGAATATTCTTGTCTTCCTTCGAGCCAACATTAACATGGGCTATAGCTTTTACATCAGGCATTTCTTTATATATAGTCCAGTGATTAATAGACTCCGAAGACGGACCTTTTGAGCCCCAAAAATAAACTTTTTCACGATTTGCCTCTGCTACAAAAATAATTTCGTTTGAATGCAAGTTATCCAACGCTGACCCCGTGGATGTAACTAATATACCTCCGGGAACCTTGATGCTTAAATTTCCGCCACTCCCGACTGCTAATCCGTTTTTACCTATTAGTTTACCACAATCTATAAATTCCTGGGCATATTTGTCTATTAATGCTTGTATATTTATTGAATCTGGTCTTGTCGCTCCATCTTCGTATTTCATCTTATTTAGACTGCAAAATAGATAATCTATTTTTTAAGCCGATTAATAATATTTTTAATAATTTTTTGAAAATTAATTTTAGCACAATTAACCAAGAAATGCTTGTCTGGCCCACATTCACGAGACCATTATAACTACGCAACCATCTGAATAAGTTATTGATGATTTTACATTACTACTTTTATTATTTTTATCAATAGGTAAAATCAATCGCTATTAACAAGAAACCAAAAAATTAATTTCGGTATTTTTTCGGAATAAAAAAAGAACCCCAGATGCAAGATGCAAAAAGGGGTTTTATGTTGATATTATTTTTTAAATCCATAGGTGGTTTTATGTTGCGGAAATTCAGTTACAGTTTTATATCCGAATTTTCTCAAAATATTTTCCACATCTATTGATGTTTCTTCGCCATTTATAATATGGTAGGAAGCTATCGCAAGATTAACATTGTTATCCATTAAAACTTTCTTTGCGCCTTCTATTGCTCTAACTTCTGAACCCTCAATGTCCATTTTAATGAAATTAACCTTGTTTATTCCTAATCTTTCCAACTCATTATCAATCGAAACGGCGGATATCTCTACGGCATGAGGACTTGCATTAAAGAAAAAAGATGCTCCAGCTGTGTGTTTGTTATTAAACTTGAGTGTTTTGTCTTTATTCCACAATGCTTTGTTTATGATTGTTACGTTTTTCAATCCATTTAATCTAATATTGCTTTCTAGTTTTCTGCAATTTTCCGTGTCAGGCTCAAATACAATGACTTTGCCTGTTTCTCCAACGACTTTTGCTGCATAAACAGAAAATGTTCCTTCGTAACCGCCCGCATCAATTACAGTATCACCCTGATTCAAATCGTAATGTTTTAAATAACCCAAATTTTCTTTATGAAATGAAGTTCTCCATGGCTTATACTCCATATCATACGGTGTTAAATTATCACCAGACCAACTATTGAATTTTAATTTCTGACCATTAAAATTTATTTCTACGTAATCATTATGCCAAATTCTTTCCAACATTAATTTTTGTAGATTTATTTTGATATCCTCGTCTGATAAATTTTCATTGTCTAAAATAATGTCGTAATCAAGGCAAATTTTCTTACTGTCAGCATAAATTTTGTCCAATTCTTTCTTCGTCCAGCTCACATGCGTACTTTTTGGCCTTTGTTCAAATCTTCTATGAACCAAGTTAATGGGGGCGTCGACATAGATTATCCTGACATCAGAAATTTGTTGAAGTTTTCTCAGAATATCTAAAGCATATGGCCTATTCATTGTATTTTCAAAGCAAATCTTTCCTTTTTTATCTAAAAATTCAAAAATAGCTTTTTCGGCCAAAGGCTCAGCCAGTTTTAAAAAATCATTGGAATGACCTTTTTGTTTTTCAATAAAAATTTCTTCATATTCAAAAAAAGGAACATCGAAATGATTTTCAATTAACCTGCCTATATGAGACTTGCCAGCAGCTATTGGGCCAACTAAAACAAAAGCTTCATTCATTCTGGATTTCTCAAGTTCCTCGCGAGACCCTGTCTCCATTAGGACACCTCTTTTTTATGGAATATTATTAAAGCGAGGAAGTTTTCTACTTCTCCAACGAGCATGTTTGCTTTCTTGCTAATATCGATAATGTTAGGTGGTTTAATTCTGACATTTATCATCTTTACCTCCTGGGTCTCGATGTGATGGAGGATAGGCTCCATCGCTCCTCGTCTTTACAAACGATCCGCGGACTTTGGCATATCCGTCCTTCTTTAATGCGTGTTGAGTTTTTTCTTGTTTTGTCATCGTTGTTTCTCCATATTTTAATTGTCAAAGAACCCGCTCTGACAACAATACTATACAATAAATTTAATAATTAAGCAATATCTTCCAGTTTTACATATTTGTCGTGTAATTTACCTTAAACGACTTTAATTTTAAAAAGAAAGGCTCCCATAAGGGAGCTTAGTTTAAATAATATTCGATCCAAAGGTTTTAAGGTGAGTATCTTTTGCTTCTTTATCTGATAGTTCTTCGTAAGTCACTCTTAAGGTATATCTTTTCTTTTCTTCCATCTGATAGATATCTGCGATATTAATACTCCAAATATTTTTTTTGTTTATCTTCTTTTCTAAATTGTCTAAATATTCAAAGATTGAATCTTTTTCATCTAATTCAATGTTTACATCCAAAGGAATTAATTTTTGAGTTAATTCTACTACCGGGTTATTGTCTACGCTGGTTAATAGTTTAGTAATTTTTTCAATATCAATTTCAGCAAAATAGATATTTAGCTTTGTTTCAGATGGAGTTAGTTTATAGAGAATGCCGATATTTTGATTATTAACAAAGATATCCCAGCAAGATTCAGGATTAGATATTCTCGGTTTTAATTTAGATTCAAAGTATTTAACATTTTCAAATCCGAGTAATCTTAATAATGATTCAACTTTGTCTTTGAATTGAGGTAAATTATTGTTTTTTGTTGCTGACAATATTCCCAATGACTCGTGCTCTAAGTAGTTTTTGCCGCTCTCTCCGAAGACCTTCCCTATTTCAAAGATGTCTATATATTCAACTCCTTTTTTGAAATATTCAGTCATTTGATTCAATAGTCCGGCGGCAATTGATTGTCTTAAATGAGGAAACAAATCATTAACCGAATTCTGAGTAGTTATTTCTTTTAAATCAGAATAATTGAACTTGTCATTAATTCCCTTTTGAGTTAACGGCCAAGATAATGTTTCGTCAAATCCCAAAGAGGTTAAAACGTCTCTTATCTTTTCCGCTAAAACAATATTCTTAGGAGTGATGTTTTTAACTATTTCCAAACAAGGAGTTTCATTGGTTGGAATATGATTATATCCGTATATCCTTATCACCTCTTCGGCCAAGTCTTCGGGTAAAGATACATCCATTCTTGAAGTCGGAGGAGTAACTGTTAGTTTGTTGTTTTTAGAAATAACCTGGAAATTCAATCCTTTCAATATTCTTAGCGTATCTTTCGGGCTTATTTCAATTCCCGCCAATTTACTTGGCAATTCTTTATCAAATTGAATCTTCAGAGAAATGTATTTTTTAGGATAATAGCTAAATAAAGAACTGGCAACTTGTCCTCCGGCATATTTTAAAATCAAAGCAACCAGCATTTTCATGGCATAATCGGCTCCGTTCGGATCAAGGTCTTTTTCCAGTCTTCGGCTGGCTTCGGTTGTAATACTCAGGCTTCTTGAATTTTTTCTAATGATTGAACGGTCGTAAATGGCGATTTCAACAATAATTGATTTTGTCTTAATATCAATGCTGTCGGTTTTCCCGCCGATGATTCCCGCTAAAGCTAAAACACTATTATTGTCTCTAATAATGATTTCATTATTATTTAGTTTGGTAACCGAACCCAATAAGGTGGTTATTTCTTTAAAGCTGTTGTTTATAGACCAGCAGATAGATCCTTCTGTCTTATCAAAATCAATCAAGTGAGATGGATATCCGGTCATCATCATCACGTAATTAGAAAGGTCGACTAATAGTCCGGCACTGTTTAAGCCGTAAAAAGACATATAGTCTTTAAGCCATTCTGGAGATTCAATATTCTTAACATTATCAATCTTAATTGCTAATACTCTTTTTGTTTCTTTTTTAGTCTCAATTTTAATATCAAGCTTTTTAGTATTTTTACTGATTGGCTTTACTGTCGGAATATTTAATTTCAAATTGTAATAAGCGGCTACTTCTTGGGCCAGACCGATAACGGAAAGGCAATCAGCGCGATTCTGCCTGATTTCCAAGCTTAATAAATAATCTTTCTTCCCTTTATACGAAACTTCGGTAAAGCCATCCATCATGAATCCGGTCAAAGTTAAAGCCTCCCCTACTTCTTTAGGGCTGGCTTTTAATCTCGGAACTAATTCTTTTATTTCGCTATATAATACTTTCATTTTCGTAATATTTATATCCTAAGTTTCCTCCGAGCAAAGTTCTGATGTCGGTAATTTTGTATTTGGCCATTACCCAACGATCAAGTCCTAATCCGAAAGCAAACCCAACATATTTTTTAGTATCAATCCCAGCCATTTTCATCACATTGGGATGGATGATTCCCGCTCCTCCCATTTCAATCCAGCCGACGCCTTTGCATAGCGGGCAACCTTTGCCGTGGCAATTAAAGCATTGCATATCCGGTCCTACCCCCGGTTCAACTTCAGGATAGTATTTGTTTCTGTATCTGGTAACCACATCTTCGCCGTACATTTTTTTAAATAGAACTTGAAAGGTTCCGAATAGGTCTTTCATGTTGGTTCTTTCGGTCACGACTACACCCTGATATTGATGGAAGACAAAATGATTACTTTTGTTAACACTTTCGTTCCTATATGATTTTCCGGGACAAACAATCTTAAAGGGAGGTTTGTATTTAGCCAAAACCTGAGCTTCGATTGAAGAGGTTTGAGTTCTTAATAAAAAATCAGGTTCTTTGATATAGATAGTATCTTGCATGTCGCGGGCCGGATGGTCAGCGGGAACATTTAATCTTTGGAAACAAAATTCATCGGTTTCTATTTCCGGGCCGTCCATGATGCTGAAACCCATACTGGTAAACAGTTCATTCATTTCTCTGATGGTTTTTGAGATGGGATGCAAATGCCCTATTTTTGGAGCAATTAGATTAATGTCTTCTGATTGAGATTTAATGTTTCCTGACATCTCCCCTCCTTTAATTGATTTCTCTTTTTCGGTAAATAATTCTTGAGCTTCTTTATATGCTTGTTGGATAATTAAAGCAGTTGTTTTCTTTTCTTCGGCTGGTAAATCTTTTATCTTTTTTATTAATAACTTAAAAGATCCAGTATCACTGAAATACTTATGCCATAGCTTTGTTGTGGCAGTAGAAGACTCGGCTGATTCTAGGTCGCTCTTTAATTCTTCCAATAGTTTTTTTACTTGTTCCTCAGTCATGATATTAATATCTTAACAAAATATGGTAAATGTTTAAATATTGACAAAACACGCGAAATAGTGTTTTTTATAAAAACGTAAATGATAAATTGTCTACTTATTATATCATGAGAGAAGTAAAATAGACATTTTGAGTTGTTTCATGTAGAAAGCGATAGAAAAGGATAGATACAACAATTTTAAATTGTTAGTTAAATAGTTCGACAAATTATCAAAAACAAGATAAAATAAGTATAAATTATGGAAAAGATATATTTAATTAGTAAAAATAAGGTTAAAATTGCATCTGCTCAAAGCGTATTTAATAAATATGGGATTGAGCTAATTCCTCTTGAAAAAGATTATCCAGAAATACAGGCTGATACAAGCTTAGAAATAGCTAGAACTGCTGCGCTTCAAGCAGCTAAAGAGGTCAATAGTCCAGCTATAAGAGAGGATCATAGTTTATATATCCATTCTTTAGGTATTCCTGGTCCATATACTCATTATATCGAAAAGATGTTACCCGTTCAAAAACTTCTAAAATTAATTAATCAATTTGAAGACAGAACAGGACATTTTGAAGCAGCCATTGTTTATGCTGAACCAAACGGAAAAACATTTGAATATGTATTCCATGTTCCAGTTAAGTTTTCAAAAGAAATTAAAGGTGACTCCCCTGCTTGGGATAATATATTGATGATGGAAGATGAAACAAGAACATTTTCTGAGTATCCGCAAACAGGAAGAATTAATTATTGGACGAAAGGACATGAGGAGGTCGTAAAGTATATCAAAGAAAACATCTAATAGTTTAGATGTTTTTATTTATAGAGCTTTATTGTTATCCTATTTCTTGAATAAGAGAGTTTCTATATAGTCTATTTTATAGGTATATTTTAACAATAATTAAATTTTTGTAATTGTTTTGAGAGAATTTATCAATTCTTCTTCAAGTTGTTTTATATCTTTGCGATATATTTACCCTTAAATCCAAAATAATTTTTGTAATTTTTTTCTCCAAAAAGAACAGGATAGAAATTTTCATCCGCTAATAACTTCTTGTTTTTATTGGTAGCATAAGTAGTCCCCTTTTTAACTAACGTATAGTTTTTAATTTTATTGAGTAGTTTATATCCTTTTGGCTTTGAAACAATAGAAGTAACGTTAAAGTATTTTGTTGAGGTCTTGTTTTTGGGCAAGCTTATTTTAATTAGCCCGAAATGATTTAAAAGTTTTTTAATATCTAAAACAATTTTCTTTAAAGCAATTATGCTGTTATCTTTTCCATACTCAAAAGATATTCCTATTTTTGCTTGAGAGATTAGAGAGTTTTTTGATTTCTCCATTATTATTACATATTTAGGCTGAATTGATTTTATATATTCCAACATTTCTTTATTAAGCTTGCTAACAATCAAAGTGTCTTTTATATTGCTTGTGGTTGAATGAATGTCGATAACAAGATCAGCCGATTTAATAATAGGACTTAATTCAAAGGCTCTTCTTTCTTCGTAATTACCATTTCTTTTCCCGGGGAAAGATCGATTTAAGTCTTGATCTATATATCTTTTGTTCAACTTTAAAGCTTTTTCGTTTCCTATTTTAACAATGAGATTATCAATGTGTAATTTTTCTATTTCTTTTACTACTTTAAGGCCAATTTTTTCATTGCCGTGAGTAGCAATAACTAATAATATTTTCATAGCAATAGTCTTAATATTTATTTTGAATAGAAATTAACTTTTAACGGCTGTTTTAAGAGAATCTATCCATTCTTCTTCAAGTTGTCTTATATCTTTACGATATATTGTTTTAATTTTTAATAAATTAGAGGTTACGGTATTTTTTCTTGAAGTATTCTTATAAAGACGTTTAAAATTATTTTTACCATATTTTTTTATTAAAAATTTAGTAAATGATCCTGATTGGAGATATATAATAGTCGGCTTTATATTCTTCTAATTGTTATTATCGCAAAGATATTTAATGAGATAAAGATTGTTATTTTTGTACCAAGAGATGTTTTATTTGTATTCCATGTTTTTAATATACCATAAAGATAAATATTAAAAAAATAATCTAGTTATTGGTTATTTATAATTAAGGATTATCAGTCATTTATTAATGTTTTTTATTAATTGCTTCTTGCGCAATATTTTAAAAAAAACAATAGCCTCTTTTAATGAGGAGAGTATTCTGTCTGCGTTTGAAAAATTTTGAGTTGAAGTATATTCATTTGGAATAGAAAAACATTTAGCTCCAGCTGTTTTTGCAGACATTAATCCATGCTGAGTATCTTCAAAGGCTAAGCATTCTTTAGGTTTTAATCCCATTTTTTTAATAGTTAGTGAATAAATATCAGGACTTGGTTTTCCCCTTTTAACCTCATCGTCAGAAATAATTATCGAGAAATATTTTAAAAAGTCATTATTTTTTAATTTTGCTATAGTTTCTTTCTTGTTTCCTCCAGAACATAAAGCAACGATAAAGTTAGAATTATTAGCAAAAAATTCTACAGATTCTCTACTGTAAGGCATTAATTCTAATTTTTTTTCATTAGCCCATTTTTCTATTAATTTTCTTTTGGCTTCCAATAGAACCCCATTTTTTATTTTTAAATTATAGTCTTTTATTAGTTCTCTTTCTACTGTTTTTCTATTTTTTCCAGCATAGCGACAATAAGCTTTTTTAGTTAATTTAATGCCTAATTTTTGTAACGGCTTTGCCCATGCTTGCCATTGGTAATACTCGCTATTAAATAACGTCCCGTCTAAATCAAAAATTATACCTCTTATTTTATCTTTTTTCATAGCTACTTTATTAAATATTTTTTAGGATTAATATATTTATTTTGTTTATTAGAAGTATAAACTGATTCGATAAAAGCCATATGGTTTAAATGGAATTTTGGATTATTAGTATCTTCCCGGTTTTCAATTATTTTTAAAAAATATTCTAATTGATTTTTGTATGACGATATCCAATTATCTTCCCCAATAAAATGTTTTTTTAATTTTCCGATAGGAGATAATAATTTAATTTTTCCCCTTTCAATACAGATGGTTCCTTTTGTCCCATACACATTAAAACATTCTTGTTTTGGAAATATGGTTTTTGATATTAGAGCTGATCCCCAAAATTTATTATTATCATTTTTATACTCAAACATAATTTTTGCAGTATCTTCCGTGTCGTATACAGCATTTTTTTTACCATTAAGAGATGTTTTAGCGATAATACTATCCGGTAATCCAAAATACCAAATTAACAAATCAATCATATGGTAGCCCATATCAATAACGCACCCCCCTCCAGCTAATTGTTTATTGTTTCTCCAGTCTTTGGTTTGTTTTTTTGTAAATAAAGTATATTTTATATCAACATAAAATACTCGTCCTATTTTATTAATTAATTTAAAAAAAATAGAATATGCTGGATGAAACTTCCTTTGCGTGACTGTTAATAAGTGAATATGTTTTTTTCTAGCGAGTTCTTCTAATTTTTTCCCCTGTTTTAAAGATATAGCAAAAGGCTTCTCTTTTAAAATATGTAATCCTCTAGAGATAGATTTTTTAGATATTTTATAATGAGAGTCGTGTGAAGTAGAAATAATAATAAAGTCAATGTCTTTGTTGTTTTTAATAAATTCGTCAAAATTATTATAACCTTTTATATGTTTGTTATTTTTTAAAAAATAATTTAATTTGTTTTTATTTTTTTCGATTACACCTATTAATTTTATATTAGAAAAACTTTCAATAGTTTTAATATGAAAATTTAATGTTTGGGCGCCTATTCCAAAAATAGCACATTTATATATCCTTTTTTTCTTTATCATGTTTTTTAGATAGAGAGTAAGCGTATCTCATTGTATATTCCATTAAATCACTCCAATTATGGTGAATTTTTTGAATAGAGTTTAATTTCTGTAATTTTCTATCAGTGGCTTCGAATTTATTTTCTAATGGTCCAATTTTGAAATCTGTAGATAGAAATGCGGCAATTGCACTAATCTTAGGGTATCTTTTATTTTTTTTATTTTCTTTTAATTTTAGTAATTTAAAATAGCCAATAAATTTAGCTGTTATTAATTTTGCACCAGTTTCTTCTTTTGTTTCTCTTTTAGCAGTTTCTAATAATGTTTCACCATTTTCTATGTGACCAGTGGGTATATCCCATCCCCTCGGTACTTTAGTTAAGAGAATTTTTTCGTTTCTAAAAATAAACATTTTAATTGCCGTGAAATGAATGTTTTTTGGTATTAAGCTGGTAGGAATAAACTCAATAGAGCTTTTGGTTTCCATCCAGAAATCTTTTGGAAATTTATTGGAGTTCATTTATTAATTTTTTATTATAGACTAATTCAGGAAACAGTGAGTTAATTTCAAAAATAACTTTATGTATCTTTTTAGTTATTTCATGATTTTTTAATATTTTTTCTATGATTTTAAGCTGTTGTGAAAAGTTTTTTTCTACTTTAAACGTAGTTTGTATTCGTACGCGTTTATCAGAAGAAAGAGGTAGTTTTGACATATCTTCAACTCGAGCAGAAATTATCCATTTATATTGCTTTAATTCATTTACCATTTTTTCTGCTTGTTTAATATTTTTTTTGAAAACAGGTAGTTGTATTACTACTCGATGGTTATTTTTTTCTGGTTGCCATTTTTTATTATCAATATATTGAAATATTGCATTAAAAGCATTGAATGGATAGCATGCTGCATTTATCATTGGATAACTACCAGTAAATCTAGTCATTGCCTCCATAATTTTCCATTTTTTATTATGTAAATCATAGAGTATTCCCTCGGTGGCAAAGTAGCCATTTATTTTATATTTTTTTGCTATAGACACAACTTCATTATAAATTGGTTTAATTGGTTTAAGATAGCCACATATTTTTATCTTACTGTCGCCATGATCTAAAGACAAATTTGTACTTTCTTTTATCGACATTGGTAGCATAAGTAATTTGTTGCCCAAAGACAATAATTCAAAGGATATTTCTGGACCCTCTAAATATTCTGTTAAGATAGATTCCTTTATCCCTTGTTTTATCTGAGATTTATATTTAGAAAAAATATTTCTTCTTTTTTTTATTAAATACATGCCAATTCCTCCAGTTAGATTGGTAGCTTTTAATACTGCTGGCCAGGAGTTTTTAAATTCTTTATTGATTAAACATTTTTTAGTAATCTTTATTGTATCTAATACATTATAACCATCGGACTTTAATTTTTTTGTTGCTGTCCATTTATTGGAAAATAATTTTGCCGAATGAAAAAATGGTCCTATAAATTTACAGTTTTTAAATTTTTTATCGGCTGATAATAAATCAAATGTTTTTGCAATATTTTCTACACTATTGCTGACTGTATTTCTAGCAAAAGAAATTAACGCTATTGGTCTATTTTTTGTGTTTTTCAAATAAAAATAAATTTCCTTTTTAATTTTAATAGAGCTTTTACATTTTTTATCTTTAATATCATCATCAATATGGATAATTTTATATTTATGGTCGCGTGGAATAATTTCACAAAAAAGTTTACTATTTTTTCTGCCCCCAATTGTAAATATTATGTTTTCCATTTATTATTTTTTTGTTGAATTATTTAGCAATTCGTTAAAGTTATTGTTTACTTTTTTAAACGCATCAATATATTGGTTAATTATATTTTTTGATTTTTTCCAATCCGTAAAAGTTGGTAGAGAAAGTCCTCTATTTCCAAGATATTCAGCATTGGGAAAGTCTCCGATTCGATAAGTTTTCTCGTTTTTTCTATTTTTAAACATTTTATTTTCTTGTAAAGTATATAGTGGTAATGTAGATAAAGAATCTGATTGGGGTATTTTAATTTCAACCCCCTCTGCTTTTAGGGCTTCAACGTATTTTTCTCTGGGAATATTGTGAAATTTTTCTGGATTATATAATGGTTTGAATCCATACCAAGCACCCATATCAATATTTTTAGAAATATAAGGAACTGTAATCTCTGGAAATTGTTTTAATTTTTTTAAAAAATAATTTAAACATTTTTTTCTAGATATTAGTCTTTTTTTGAGTGCACATAGAGAATAAATAGCTGTGATAGCATTATATGGTGACATTCTTAATTTTAAACCATAGCCAGTAAACCAAAATTGTTGATAGAAATCATTAATGACATCGTTTTTAGCTCTATCACGATAATGGCCTAAAAGAATAGCTCTATCATTATATTCACTAGAATTAGTTACCAGTATTCCTCCTTCTCCAGCAAAAACTATTTTATTCGCCTGAAGGGAGAAAATTGCAATATCTCCAAAAGTTCCAACCAATTTACCTTTATACTTACTACCATGAGCATGCGAACAGTCTTCAATTACCTTTAATTTATATTTTTTAGCAATAGACATTATTTTATCCATATCTGCAGGGTGACCCCATTGATGGACAACAGTAATAACCTTTGTTTTATTTGTAATATTTTTTTCAATTAGGTTTGGATCTATACACCAAGTTTTAATATCAACATCTATAAGAATAGGGTTAGCTTTTAATATAAATATAGGGCTGATAGCTGCGTGATAGGTAAAAGCCGGAGCTATAATCTCATCGTCTTCGTCGACTCCTAAGGCAAAATATGCAGCTAATAATGCGGAAGTTCCTGAATTAAAAGTAATAGCATATTTTACTTTATTTTTAAGAAATTTTTTAAATTTTTGTTCTAGTTCTAATATTGGCCCAGAGCTTCCTTTAATTGATATGTCTTTATCTCTTTGTAGCCCGAGAACTTTTTTTTCTTTTTTGTCTGATTTTGGGGGCCATACAAAATGCGGCTGACTAATTTTTACCGCCATAGGGCCGCCATTTATTGCTAGTTTGTTCATAGTGATATGCTATTTATGCCGTTTATTATTACTTTTAATGTTTGCAAATCATCATCCATATTATAAGTTTTGTTAAGTATTTTTTCTATAGTTGATTTTAGCTGTAAGTAGTATAGTTCTTTTTCAGAAATATCTGTTTCATAAGATTTTTCAATGTCATTAATTCTCAAGACAAGTTTTTTTCTATTTAATAATAGCCTGCCATTTTTGTAATTAACTATAATTTCTTCTGATTTTGGCTCTATACAACTTACGTGAACTGTTCCATTTAATTTATTAATTATAATGGCTGCCGTGGCAGAGTGGTCTGTTTTGTAATCCCAAGGTCTTTTACCTCCAATTTCCCATTTTAATTTAATATGATCTATTGTTCCGATAAGCCATTGTAATACTGTTATTGTGTGCCATCCCATATTTATCCAACATCCCCCACCAGCGGCTTCAATGTCCCAATACCAACTATTTTTATTATCGTCTATTGTGAATGTATACGAAAAAAATAAAGGTGAACAAAGTTTATCAATTTCTTCTTTAGCTTTTAAAAATAAAGGATTATACTTTCTTTGTTGTAGTGTTGCAATAAATAAATTATGTTTTTTAGCAAGATTAATAATTTTTTTTCCATCTCGATACGTTAAGGCAAGGGGTTTTTCTTTAATGATATTTATCTTTCTATTTAAAGCTTCAATAGATATTTTTTCATGAAGATAGTTTGGAGTTGCAATAATGACGATATCTAATTCTGTGGACAATAGTAATTCTTTATAATTTGTAAAAAAGGGCACACCCTTAATGGCGGCCCCAGCATTAGTATCGCAGATAGCGACTATATTAACTATATTTTCTTTTTCTAATTCGAAAAGCGCCTCTAAGTGTTTTTTACCCTGGTTCCCTACTCCGATTAAGCCTATTCTCAATGGTTTATCAGTGGAATTTAACATGATGATATTATAATAATTTAAAAAAATTTGTCAAGCTATATTGACAAAAATATACAAATAGTGCATAATAATAGTGTTCTTTGGCGGAGCCAAAGGATATTACGTTTACGTAATTTGAATCCTTTACATTTAAATATTCAGTTTACAGGAGTGAAAGAAATGGCAAGCGAGATAAAAAAAGATAATGTTGTTAAGGAAAACGAAAAGAAGGTTAACCAACTCGGACCATTTTTAGTTGGGCTGGGTGCAATTTTATTAGTAGTAATTTTTTCTATTTTTATTCTTCCCCACTTCATCGGTCTATTTGCAATAATTTTGTCGCCGATAATTATTTTAACGGTCGCATTTCTTGTTTTATGGTTTATCTGGGCACCGAATATGGTGATCGGAACATTTATCCCAGAAGGATATTGCGTAATAATAACCAGAGGACAAGAGGAGGGCCAATTCGTTAAGGCGATGATAAAATGGAAAGGATGTACTATTGATGGCAAATACAATATTATCGAAATGAAGCCTGGAGAAAAAGAAATGGACTACGTTGGCTTCTGGAGCAGAAGCCATATTGGTATGAATTTTTATTTTTGGCCATTTGATAGGATCTTTGCGTATGACCTCAAATGGAAACAATTTACCCATGACGAGAAGGTTGTGGACAGAGATGAACATCTCTATCGCGTCCTTTTGAAGCCTTATGTCTATTACATCGACATTAAAAATGCCGAAGATAAGGACAAGGTACCTCAAAACATGGGTATTGTTGCAGAGATGAAGATAGTTAATCCCTATAAGGCAACATTCAAGATTCAGAACTGGTATCGTGCAGTTTCCAATCTCATCATCGGAGACCTTCGTGACTTTATCAGAACCAAGTCCTATGAAGAGCTTATTAATTCTGAAAAGAGCAAAGACTCTTTAAATGATATGATATGGAAGCAGAGAATCGAGATTGGTTTGGCAAAAGAAATAGAAGAAAACTACGGAGTCAAAATTATTAAACTTACCGTTGTTGAGATAAGTCCAGCCGATCCGGAGTATTCCAGAGCCACACTGAGAAAAATTATTGCCGAGAAAAACAAAGCGGCAATTGAAGTTGAAGCTGATGCTGAGGCAATCAAGAGATCCAAGGAAACTATGGGCTTGGCTACAAGGATGTTTCTTGACCATACTAAAATGAAAGAACAAACCATGGTGGACCTCATTTCCAGCAATCCAGAAGAGTTTGAGAAAAAGTACGGCAAGATGTTCAATAAATGCCTTGACCTTGTTCAAAGGGAGATGGCACTTGCCAAAGGTCGGTTAATTGATGTAAGGACTGATACTGCTGGAATAAAAGGAGGAGATCCCCTACTTACACTGATTGCAGCCAACAGTATGTTCAATAATCAGTCTAGTGGTGGAAAGTCAACGTCTAAGAAAAGAAATAAAGACAATGACGATGAAGAGGAATGTCCATTCTAAATAATGGAAACAGCCTCTTTTTTTATTTCTTGTTTATTATCGTAGAGAATATAGACTTTTTGTTAATTTCAGCAGAATTTTCTTTTTCTTCTCTTCCCTCAATGTTATTTTCGGTAATAACTTCCTCTTCAGAAAGAACAGTTTTAATTTTTTCAGTAATTTCGATAGCCAAGTCTTCAGAAATTTGTAGTTTATCTTTTATTATTGGCTTTAAATTAGTCAACGAGATTTTTTCGTTAATTAAATTATTACAAATATCTATTAGGTAATCTAATCTATTTTTTTCAATATCACTAAATTCTTTTTCTTCCAAGTCAAAACAGTCAGTTACTCCAAGATTATTGGTTTTTATAAAATCAATAGCGGTATTTATTAAATCTATTTTTTTAGCAATCATAATTAATTTAATTTACCTGCCCATGCTTCATTGGATAGATTTTCTATTGCTTGAGCCATTACTTTATCTTCTTTATTTGTGCTTGTTTTTAATGATGTAATTACATTTTTAACAGCTGTTCGATTTAATTTATCTCTAGTGAAACCCCTTAAATCTTTAACATCAATAGTTGCAGTAGGAAGATGCTGTTTTATTAAATTAGCATAACCATTTTTAATGTTTTCTATGTCTTTTGCTGTTCCTTTTTTTAATTTTTCTTGTATTATTTTTATATTAGGGCCAGCAATAGATGATAAAATTTCAGGATTTAGATATGCTGAGGAATTTATTATTTTTCCTCTTTCAGCTGGCGACATTGCTCCCATAACTTCAGAAGAGCTTTTGTTGATTAATTTTTGAGCATAATCTGGTCTAGCATTTGCAATATCTTTTATTTTAACATTAAATGTTTCGGCCCAATTTTTATTGCTAGCCAAATATTCTAATTCAGGTTTATCTAATTCTCCTCTTTTATTTAAAGCGTTAAAAGCAGCGGCTTTATCAATATTATTTGCTCTTGTTTCTGTTCCTGAAGTAGTGATTTTTTTAAGCTTATCATTAGAGAGATTTTCGAGTCTTTTCTGTGCCTCTTCAACTTCGCCGCTTATCTTAGCGTCGTATTCTCCACGTCTTGTAAAGCCGATGTTTTCTTTTATTTCAGATATTCTTTTGGCTGCTTTTTCTCTTCCCTCGGCTCCTAATCCTCCCATTGCTGCTCCGGTTAATCCTCCCATTGCTGCTCCTCTTATTCCAGCATCAGAATATCCTTGACTGATACCAGAAAGTCCGCCAACTGCGGCACCAGCAACCGTTCTTTTCCCTCCTTCAACCATCCATTCTCCGCCTGCTACCGCAGTTTCTTTTGCTTTACTTATAGCCCTGCCTCCAGTTCTTGCCCAAGCACCTTTGGCGAGACCCTCAACAGTCGAACCGATTTGTCCTCCCGCAGAGATAGAGATAAAGAATCCAGCGATTAAAATAATGAAGGGAGTAAGACACTTAATGGCTGAATTAACTAAGCTACCAATAATAGAGGTAAGACTTGTTGGATCAATAGTAAAGGTTATCGATGGAATTAGCATATTTGCGAGATAGATAGACATTCCAGCTGGTATTCCGATTACACACCATTGCATAAAACTTTCCCACCAGTCATCCCAATAAAGAACGCTGGGAAATATTTTTTTAATATAGTTTGACTGAGGAAATACTTTTGTTGCAAAAGCTATGGGAGAAGCTATTACTAATAGCCATAGAATTATAGATCTACCAAGAAAAAGTAATGCATAAAGAATGTAAATAAAGAAACTAATAAGGGCAAACATTAAAAATGCAAGTGATACAGCGAAAGAATTTAATATACTTAGAGTTGATGTTCCTATTGCATTGACAAATTCTTTTTCTGCGACAGCTGTTACGGTAGTATTTATTCCTCCAGAAACAAAAGACTTTGTTAAAATATTTGATCCATCTATAATAAATCCACAAATAATAGGGGTAAAATTAATCAAAAGAGCAATAATTATAAAATTGATTAAAGTTTTTTTAGCTTTATTTTCTTCTCTTCCTAATATTATGTTAATAGCTATAATAACTAATCCAATAACTAATGCTGCGTTGGCTACGTTTCTTACTACTCCCCATCCAGTCGCTACAACTTTATTATATGTTTCACTTGCTGGATCAAAGTCTGTTGGACTTAGCCATGTTGATGTTGAATCTATAACCGTAGACAATATTACTTGTCCAAGATTTATAATTGTTGAACCAGCCATAGTTATCAGAGATCTAGCTGCTGTTATTATGCTATTGGTAATAACAGCGGTGGGGTTGTCAAGAAGATTATTAGTTGCATCTAATCCTAATAATTTTGAAATTTCAAGTGCTCCGGCTAATGGCCAAGTAGTAGGATTAGAAAGTAATAATATTTGAAGAGGATCAATAATATCTTCAGCAAAAACATTTCCCATTGGCGAAAGAAGAGTTAAAAAAATAAAAAGAGAACAAGCTATAATTTTTAATTTTTTAAAATTAAACATATTTTTATTATATTATAGCAACTTATTTTTATATGTAAATGCTGTTTACAACAAATAAAAAAACCGGGGATATTTTTAAATCGTCCCCGGTCGTCGCGCATTCCCCATTGAGGGAGTGCGACGATAGTCGTATGCTCCTACCATTATTATCACTACTCCAAAGATAATGATTATCATAGGAGTGGGCACTGAAGGAATTGCCGCTCTTGAAGTTCTTTGCTGTAAATCGTTTTCCAGTATTTTAGATGTTCTTTCAATGCCTGATGTGGTGGAAGCAGTAGATTTGTTGTCTTCAATCTGTGCAGTGTTCATGAATACGATACCGCCGATGACTGCGATTGCAATCCCGATAATAATCAGAATGGTTGAGTTCTTCATTTGTAAACACCTCAATATGTAATTGTGATGAACTTTATAGTCTCTCCGAGGCTATTTAGGTTCTTTATATATTATAATACCTATATTAAAATTTGTCAAGATTGTATGCTTCAAGCCAATAAAGTATAATTTAATTGTATGTTTAATATTAAATTTACTCCCGAAACTTTTTTCATGCTTCCCTTCGCACTCGGACTTGATTTGATAGGAATTATTTTGGTTTGTTTCGGTTTAGATGATTTCGGAATAACAGATATCATCGGAATTGCATTTATTAATACTTGGTTATTATTAAGAGGAAAAAAAGTTGTGCATCAACAAGGTAAAAAAGGAGCGATAAGTAGCATTAAAAAAGCTTTTACCGGCAAAACAAGTAAATTCTTTGCTGCACCGTTTCTAGAGTTGATTCCCTATGTAGGTTGTCTCCCCTTTTGGACAATATCGGTAATATTAAATTTAGACGAAGAACAATAATATGGCATTTTCAGAAGCTGTAATCTATCTCTTCAATTTTTCTCTGGGCATGGCCGCTGTTTTAGCTTTCATTGTTATCGTTGCCGCCGGAATAAAAATGGTTGAATCGCGTGGTAATCCTTCGGAAACACAAGATGCCAAACAAAAAATCATTAATTCTCTTCTCGGTTTAACAATTCTCCTAACTTCATATATTCTTCTAACAACAATTAATCCCGATTTGGTAAAAATCGAGAATATTTCTTTGGGCACGACCGGAATAACTATCCCTATAATTACCCCAGGTGATAATCCGGAAGATGCCAAGAATTATCAGTTTGAAGAAATACCGATCGGAACACTAACCGAAGCAATCTTAATTGGTACTTCATCAACCAAGAATAAGGTCCCCTGTTACGAATACGAGCATGAAGCTTACGATGATGACGGCCAACTAATCATCGCTAATACGGTTGATAAAAACAAAGACGGAAAGATAACCGAAAAAGATATTATTCTTAACAAGGACATGTTCTATTGCATCAAACTTTTAGATGATGCGATTAAGAAAAAAATAGAAGTTCATTTGAATACTTTGGTTGCTGGACAAAAACAGTTGGATGCTTTAATGAAAACTAACTGTACCTGCAAGAGAGCGTATTACAGCTATCTTCCTCCCAATAAAGAAGAATACAAAATTGAAGGAACAGACTGTTCCGATACCGGTTGCTACAGAGGCACTACTTACTGTCAGTGTTGTGGAGGCGCTAAGACCGGCTGTTCAAGACTAGACCCGTACAACACTTCCTGCAGTTCTTCGTCTGCGAATCCCTGTGAAATTGTCGGATACAATAACGGTAAAGAAGTTAAACAGTATCAATACGATACTTGTGATAATAGATTAGCGATAGAATGCAAAAAACAGGAAATAAAACAATTGATGGACGGTACCAAGCCGGATCAAATTTGCTACGAAGAAGTCAACGGTGCTCCCCCATTAATAGAAAAGGAGCAACCGTTTAATCTTTTCACCATTAAGTTAGGAATCGAAAGATTGCAAGAATTCAAGGATTATTATGACGATGAAATCAAGGCGCTGGAAGAAGCAGAATTGAAAACAAAGGAATACGGAGAAAAGCTAACCTTAGCCGAAGTATATAATAATGTTCAAACAAAAGACGATGTTACTGTCGGTGTGAAAGAATTTGAAACCGAAGTCTATTACAATATTTCCAGGTATTGCCGAACCGCTAACTGCACAAAATCAGGATATGATCCTAAGCTTGGATATGTTTGTCCGGAAGAAGACAATGAATACGAGATGAGCCTTAAAAAGAGGGTTTGCAGGATGGATGTAACAAAAGAAGATGTTGAATCTGGTGATGTTTTTGCCGCAAGCTGTGAAAAAGCAACCGGACTTTTCGAGCTTGATGCATGCAAGGAATTTTATTCATATGCCGGAGATCCAGCAACCTTCTATTACAGTGAAAAATACAATTCTGATTATAAGGGAGAAAATCAGGTAATCGACAGTAGTGATAATAAATGTAACCTTGAAACTCAGATTATTGAAAATGAAATGTACGGAGGAGTCATCCGTATCGGAGAAACGGTTGATTATACTCAAGCCTGGGGCAAAGAAGTTTCAAGAAGGATAGAAAAGCTTAAAGAAGAAGTTCAGGGAATGTTTAATACGGGTATGGCCATATCTAATTTTCCCGACAGCTGCAGCGCCGGAAATTGTACAAACAGCAGTCCCGACAAATTGAATATTTGTACTCATCCGAAATGTGATTGCGAGGGCGATTGCTGTTGCGCTTCTGTTGAAGGAACATCTTGCCAGTCCTGCGAACCGGCTGAAACTGTTTGCGAGGATCCGGAAGAAGAATTAATGGACCAAATGGGACATGCGAGCACTTGTAACGAAAAAGAAACAAAGGCGTACGGAGGCTGCAGTACTTGTTGTGAAGGTATTTGTCCGGAAGTTCCCCTGCCCGAAGAAGACTACTGGACCTGCCCTTACAGAAACCTCTGTAATTTAATGAAGAATCTATACCAAAGAAGGTCCATTCAAAGGTCTTGCCTTGAAGAGACAGAAAACACCAATGAAGAGAAATCAAGAGAGATTATGGAGAGTAAGGTAGGATACGTTCAGAAGATGGAAATGAGAGAAGTGATATTATTCGAAATGGCCCAGGTTAAAGAGATAAAGGACGATGTAGAATATGAATATGTTTCGACCACAAACTTAATTAGTCTTGTCTGTCCCAGTTATTTGCTTTGGGATCTTACTCCTCTTACCTGTAACGTGAGCTTGAATAAGAAGCTTAACATTGAAAAGAGGTTTGATTTGTTTGATATGCTTAAAGATTCAAGAGAAAGACTGAACGGATGTGTTAAAGGATATACTATTCCCTACAAGCAGACCGCCGATAACGTCAGAGTTTTGAGCTGTTACGAGGCTTCTAATACTTCTAATACCGGACTGGTTGTTATTCCCGAATTCCCCTTCCTTAAATTAGGAGACCCAGTAGACGAAGATATTGCTGAAGGAATCAAATATATTAATTGTTATCCTTACAATAGCGATAATTTAACCGACCAAGAAAAGGAAGTCTGTTTCTATAACATCAATCGTACGGGAACCGCAGAGAATCCGGGCTGTTTAACAATTACTAAAAATTATATGGATAATTATTATTGCTGCCAATAATATGAATATTAAAACAATAATCACTACATTATTTTTATTTCTTATTGCTTTCCCTGCTTTGGCGGCGATGCAATATCCGGAAATCGGCGGGATAACAATTTCCGAATCAACCACGGCTGCCCAATACATTGTTTATTTCTTTAATTTAGCGATTGCTCTAGGTGCTTTTGCCGCCGTTATCATGATGGTTATGGCCGGCATCGAATGGGTTACCGCTGCCGGAAATCCGAGCAAGATAGAATCATCTAAAGGAAAGATTGCCAATACCCTTTTCGGGGTAGCCGTCCTCGTTGGCTGTTATTTGATTCTTAATACTATTAATGACCAACTGCTTACCATTAAAATAGATGATTTGAAATGTGAACACGGTATAACAGTCTCAGTCAAACAGGCTTCCGATGATAAAGTAAAGCAGAAATGTATCGATGCGAGTCAGACAAATATCGAGGACACGATTATAAGCACTTTGAGCTGGAATTTTCCCGAAGATTATTTACTAAGAGTTTATCTCTATTCTGAACCGGACTATAAAGGAACGATAACTCAAATTGATTGCAAGAATGGTCCTTGTGATGGGAGTATTTCCGGAGCAAAATCACTTTATTTTTTACTGAACAACGCCGGAATTTATTTGTATGACGACAACAGTTATACCCCGAGGGTAAAAAGTTATCCCCTTTTTACTTCGACCAGCATATCTGATTTATCTAAAACAAATAGCTTTGATAATTTTACCAGGTCAATAGAAATAATTAATCCCGATCAAGACAAACAGCAGCTTCAATATTCCGCTATTGTTTTTAAAGATCAAAACTATCAAGGAAGATGTGCTTTTGTCGGTCAGTCTGTTCCTGATATGGATACTGGATATAGCGGATATTACACTGATGCTATAGGAGATGATGAAATTTCTTCAATTATTGTGGCAAAATCTAACTTAAACCAGGAAGCAATCAGCCAAAAGAGAGGAGAAATCATATTGTACACCAAGGTTAATTGTGGAAAATCAGATACCGACCCAACTAAGCAAATCAAGGCTTGTCATATACCGATAACCAGTGTTGCCAGTGGTCAGGTGGATATTTCTGAAAGTTGTTCTAATTTTGAGTCTGGCGATGAAGTAATGTCTTTTGAAATCACTGGTGCAGCCGGATTAATTCTAAGTACTTCCAAGAAACAAGCGGGAGACGAAAAAACATACTGTATGTATTTCAATAAAGAATCTTTAGGAGGAGGAACCTGTTTGTCTTCAATATTGGATACCCATATCTTTACGGTCGGAGGAACGACCCCGCAATCATATATAATCGTACCGGAAAACTAAAATGAAAAATATTAAAACAATAATTTGTCTTTCTTTATTTGGAATATTATTCATCTCCCCTGTTTTGGCAGCAATACAATATCCGGAAATCGGTGGCGTTAATATTAATGAAGAAGGAACTTCAGCGGCCACCTACGTTGTTTATCTTTTTAATCTATCTATTGCGGCTGGAGCTTTTATTGCCGGAGCGGTTTTGTTTGCAGCCGGAATTGATTACGTTTCTGCTCGTGGAGAGCCGGCCAAGCTTGATAGCGCAAAAAACAAAATAAAGAATGCCTTTTTGGGATTAACGATCCTTCTCGCTGCTTTCATGATTTTAAACATTATCAATCCTCAATTAACGAGCATTAAAATCAGCCAATTGGAAAAAACACCGGAAAAGGAAATAGTCATTCCCGAGGGTTCTGGTATTTATTTATATGATTTAACTAATTACGCTTCCAGTGAAAATGAAGAGCCGGTAAGGGTTACTAAAACCATGGGGGGCTTTTTAGAAAGCAATTTTAGTAATAAAGCTGAATCAATTAAATTCAATAATCCGACTGAAGAATTCAGCTTCGGCGCCGTTCTTTACGCTGCCAAAGAAGACAGTACTGAAGGTTCTGGCTCTGATTTAAGAGGAAATTGTTCGTATACACTCAGTAATGTTCCTGACTTAGACGTTGCGGTTAACGACAAGGAAAACTATCCTCCGATTGGCCGGGATAAGCTGGCTTCAATGCTTGTTTTTAAAACTGATGGTGGTTCGGGAAGTATCAAGATTTATAATACTATTAATTGCAAAGACAGGACCGATGAATACGGGGTAACCTGTAAAAAGAAGAAATACGATGATTGCGAGATTACTGGTGGCAGCGGATTCAAAAATCTTAAAGAAGCTTGTCCTGATTTCAAGGGAGACATCATGTCGATAGAAGCCGGAGACAGTTTGGGTATATTATTCAAAGCCACAGGTGCTCAGGAAGCTGGAAGATGTCACTACATTGAAACCAATGATACTGGCTGTGTTAATGTGGTTAAATACAGCTATGTTTTTAATATCAACGACAAGAAATACGAATCTAATTTTACCCCCAAATCTTTTGTAATCTTTTCTTTAGTAAAGTAAACAGAGATTCCCATTGGGACAAAGACAATACTTCTGCTCTCTCCCCTGGCTTGAGATTATTATCTTCAAGCCATTTTTTTATTATCTCTTTATCTATTTTTAATTGGCTGTATAAGTTTCCGATTAACTGTTTTCTCGGATGAGAAAACCCGGCTTTAATTAATTTAAAGAATTCATCGTTTTTATCAACTCCCTTCGGAGTGATGCGGATAAAAACACTGTCTATTTTAGGAGAAGGTAAAAAACAGCCTTTGGGAACGGTGAACAATATCTTGGGGTTGGCATAATACTGGACGGCAATAGACAAGATAGACATATCGCCCGGCTTGGCACAAATACGTCTCCCCTACCTCTTTTTGAATCATTAAAAAGATATCTTCGGGCTGGTTTTTGATTTCTAATAAGTTCCTGATTAAAACCGAAGTTAAGATAATAAGGAATATTGGCGACAATTTTGTATTTTTTAATCTTTAACATTCAGTTTGTCATTATTAAACAGCTTAAGGATGTCTTCATTGATAATCTCCACGTTTTTAATGTTTTCCTCTTTGAGTTTTTGATTTAAAGCTATAACCATTTCCTGGTCCTTTTCTATGCAAACAACAGCCTTGGCAACTTTTGCCATTTCTAGGGTGATCGCTCCTAATCCCGGTCCTATTTCCAAGACCGTGTCATTGGGAGAAAGGTTAATCGAAGCCATAATCTTCCTAATCTGGTTCAGGTCTTTTAAGAGGTTTTGACCTAATCCTTTTTTGAGTCTAACAGTATTCATAAGTGCATTATACCTGACCAAATTGATTAATAAAAGGGTGTTGATTTCATGTGGAAAGATTTCTTGACATATGGGTGGATAGGTCTAAAATATATGGTATCCAGATAGATTGTCTGGAATTATGAATTATTAACTTTTGTGGGATTTTTAATAGAAACCCTGCAACTCTGGATTATTCTTATTCAAAAAAAAATTAAGAAAACTATCGGCAGAATCGGTAAAAAAAGGCTCTTTTTGGCCTTTTTCGTCCTTTTTTGCGTCTGGGGTAATGTTTTCCTTAATCAGGATATAAACACCTCTAAAACGAGCGTTTCTAAGCTTCAGAATAGCTTCTTGAGTCTTGAATCAGCCTTCCAACCGATTACCAACAATCTAATCTTTGAACAGGGAAAAATCCTATCAGCTTTGCCCTCTCCCCTGTTTGTTTCATCAGAGACCTTGGGGTCTTTGTTTGATGAAGAGACAGCCAGCAAAGATATTATTAAACACATCGTGGAAAAAGGAGAAACCTTGTCTTCAATCGCTGAGTTGTACAATATTTCAATTGAAACCCTTCTCTTGGCTAACGAATTGGATACCACCAAAATCCAACCCGGCCAAGAGCTTTTAATTTTACCGGTTAACGGCATTATTCACATGGTGGAAAAAGGAGAAACTATTGCCGCCATTGCCAAGACATATAGTGCTGACAAAGAAGAGATTATCAGCTATAACAGTCTATCTTCTTCTGGAGAAGTATATATCGGAGATGTTTTGATTATTCCTAACGGCAAGATGCCCAAACAGTCTACCCCGACAACCAATACCACAACTCAAAGCTATGCCCAGGTTGTTTTACCGAATTCTTATTTAATTGTTCCGACAGTAGGAACGATTACTCAGGGAGCTCATTATTCATACAGTTCCAGCGGAAAGGCTTATTATACAGCAGTAGATATTTCTAATGCGATTGGAACGCCGGTAGTGGCGGCTGCAGGAGGACAGATACAGATTGCCAAGAATAAATGGCCTTACGGAAACTATATTACTATTCTTCACCCGAATGGAGTGGTAACTCTTTATGCCCATCTAAGTTTTATTGCTAGAGGAATAGAATCAGGAGTGACTGTTTCTCAGGGACAAGTTATCGGATATATGGGTAATACCGGCCGAACCGTCAGAGGAGTGGGAGGAACCGGATCTCATTTACACTTTGAAACCAGAGGTGCAGCTAATCCGCTAACCGCTTACGGACGAGGCAGCAAGATTTCTTACTAATTAATTAAGCCGAACAAGAGTTCGGTTTTTTGATATAAGCATTGTATTGACATAATAATTAATATATATTATAATAAGAATCAATAATCTTAAAAGGTTATCAAGCTCATTACAATTATTGAGGTGTTTAAAAATGAAGAACTCAACCATTCTGATTGTTGCCGGGATCGTAATCATGGTCATCGGCGGTATCGTATTTATGAATACGTTTGCGGAAACGCAAAAGAAAACTATTAATGCTGATCATCCTCTAAATAAATTAATAGAAAAACAAAAGCAGATGATGAAGATTGATGAGCCTAAAAATAATCCTTTCGTTTTTCCTCTCATAATAATTATGTTTGGAGTAGGATTAATTGGAGTTGGATTCTTCAGTTCTCGTCGTGCGTCCTCAACCGAACAAGAAAAATCACCGAGATAACAATATCTCGGTTTTCATATCTCTGTAATAAAAAAGAAAGGGTTATTCCCCTTCTTTTTTGCAGTTACATTCGTTGTTTTTGCAGTTGCAAGTATTACAGGTTTTAGCTTCGGGTAAGGCAATCAATCTTTCTTCTGGTATTTCGCATTCGCAGCCTGGGCATCCGCAGTCGCATTTGCCATATGTCCCCTGCTCTATCTTCTCTAAGGCCAGGTTCACATCTCTTAGACTTTCTTCTAAAGAATGTTCAACCGGTAAAAGATTTTCATATTCCTCTACCTCATCAACTTTATCTTCCGGAGTGTCGGTAAGTTGAGGGAATTCTGTTTGCCAATTATCTTCACTGGTTTTCTTGGCAAAAGTCTTTAATTGTTCTTCGATGCTTGCTTTCTTTTTCTCTAAATCTTCTTTTCTTTGAGCGATAAATTCTGGTGTCATATTATATTTAATAATTTAAGAATGGCTGCAACTACCACGAAAAATATTATTGCTATTACCAGCCTCACTAATATTTTAGAAGTCGGGGTTTGTTTCTTGGCCATGTTTATTATTTTATCTTCTGTTCAATGCTTATTAACTCGTCCTTGATTTGTCTAATCTGGGCTGAAACTTCCTGGTACTTTTCTTTAATGATTTTTCTGGTTGTTTCAAAGTCCCTTACCTTATCCTCTATTTCCCAGCGATCTTTCTCTAGGGCTCTTCTTTTTTCTTCGTTAGTTCTTCTTCTTAATTCGATATCTCTTAAAATAACCTCATCGGTTGTTTCGCCTTGTCTTCTTTCGAGAATCTTGATCTCGTCTTCGGTGGCTTTTTCCTTTAAGGCAATATCGGCCAGCATTTTGTCTGACTTGTCTCTCTGCTTGGTATTCTCAAACATTTCTTTTTTAATATCTTCAACCGACTGATTTAATGGTTTCAATCTTTCTTCCAAATCTTTTTTTGTTCTTCCGAGAACAATTCTGTTTTTGTCTCTCTTTAATACTTCTAGCTGTTGAAGAGTGTCTTTTTCTTTTGCCATTACTTTTTCTGCATTCAAATCGCACTCCCTTATCTGAAGTCTTAATGATTTGATTTCATCTTCTTTTTCGTACTTTTCTTTTTCAATATTATTTCTTTCGTCTTCTACTCTCCACCTTTCTTTTTCGACAGCTCTTTTTTCTTCCGGTGTCTTGGCCAGACCTTCTTTTTCTTCCAGGTCTTTCTTTATCTCATCGGCTCTTAACTTTTTTTCAAGAACCAATTCCAATTTTTTTTTAATATTTTCTATTTCTTCTTCAATCTCTTTTTTTCTTTGTTCGAAAGGAGCCTTTTCTTCATTTACATCCTTTAAAGCTTCTTCTAATTCAAGAGTTTGTTCATCAATTCTGGCTAATTTTTCTTCATTTTCATCAATCGCCACTAACTCTTCTTCTTTTTGTTTCGCTTCTTCTAGGCCCAACTCTTCGGCACTGGGAATTCTTTCTGCTTCTTCTAATCCCAATTCTTTTGCGCTGGGTATTTTTTCCGGTATTTCCAATTCAAGCTCTTTCTCAATTGGAGTAGGTTCTTCTTCAATAGGTAAAGTCTCGGGAATTTGTTCTTCCAATGGTTTTTCCGGTTCAGGTTCTGGCTCTGGTTCAGGTTCTGGAGGATTCATAAAGGCGACCGGAGCTTCTTCGGTTGGAGCAACCGGTCCTTTCTCTTCAATCACCTGTTTTACATTATCCTCGCTTTTGTTTGTTGAGAGAGCTAGTTCGTAAGCAAAATCCTCGGCTTTTTTAGTTTCTTCT